>JAIXTA010000107.1 GCA_027484405.1 Burkholderiales bacterium | reverse complement strand
GCCGCCCTGATCATCCGCCCCGGGCTGGTGGTCGGGCCGAACGACCCGACGCAGCGCTTCACCTACTGGCCAGCGCGCGTGCAGGCCGCCAGCGACTTCGACGCCATCCTCGCGCCGGGCGCGCCGGAGGATCCGATCCAGTGCATCGACGTGCGCGACCTGGCCGCCTTCACCCTGCATGCCCTGCGCAGCGGCGCGAGCGGCCCGTTCAATGCCGCGAGCGCACCGGGGCAGTTCAGCATTGGCGGGCTGCTGGCCACCTGCGCCGCCGCCACCTCGCGCCAGCCGCGCTTTGTCTGGGCCGACGCCCAGGCGCTCGATGAGCACGGCATTGCGCCATGGACCGACATGCCGGTCTGGACGCCGCCTGCAGGCGACACCGCCGGCCTGCCGCTGACCGATACCCGCCGCGCGCAAGCCGCCGGCCTGAGCATCCGCCCGCTGCTGCAGACCGTGCTCGACACCCTGCAGTGGCTCAACAGCCTGCCGCCGGCCGAGCGGGCCATCACCAAGGCCGGACTGCGTGCCGAGCGGGAAGCGGCAGTACTGGCTGCCGCAGGCATCGAATAATCAATTTCGGCCAAAGAAAAACGCCTCTCCAAAATCATGAAGAGGCGCTTAAGACAAGCGACAACCCCTGGTTAGCGCTTGGTAAATCAATCGTTATCGGCCAAAAATCAGTTGGGCTTCGGTACCTGCTTGATGTCGCCGCGCTCGACCCGGCCCTCGCCCAGCACGGCGCGAACCACGGAGTTCTCCACCAGCCGATCGACCTGCTCGGAAAGCTGCTCCGGCGTGAACATCTTGCCCACGTCCAGGGTGGCCACATTGCGGTCATAGAGCTTGCGGTAGTCCAGGCGCTGTTCGCGCTTGATCACTGCCAGGGTCTTGGCGTCGTAGGTGGTCAGTTCAAAATAGAAGTAGGGCGCCACGTAGATGCTGGATCGGGTGCGTTCCCAGGTGCCGCCCGGCCGCGGGGCGAACGTGGTGTCGTCGCCATCAGGGCCGATCGCGTCCACCGCCAGCCCGCCGCCATCTGAGAACTCCGCGCTTTGCCGTGCGAGCGGCTGAACATAGACACCCACACCGGCGAACTTGCTGCCCATGCCATTGACCTCGCTGAAGCGGTAGGCCGGTGTGATGGTCATGATCTGGTCCCACTCCTGGCGCTGCGGCATGGCGCGCAGGTAGGGCAGCAGCACATCAGTCGTCACCGCGCCGCGCTTGTCGTTGCGAGCATTGAGGATGCGCTGGTAGTCCGCCTCGCTGGGCTGGAAGTTGAGCAGCACGCGCTTGGCCTGGGGGTTCTGCTCGCCGATGGCGCGGTCCAGTCCGCGCAGGGCGGCCCAGTTCAGGGTCTGATCGGGCACCTTCAAGGTGGCGCGGCTGTAGGGCTCAAGGTTGCTACCGACCTGCTGCCGCTGCCGCACGTACTGCAGCCGGTCACCAATGGCGGCGATCATCGCGATTGTCAGGGGCTTGTCGGTACCCTGCTGCGCAGGCGTTGGCGCGGACGGTGCCGACGGTGCGACTGGCGCCGTCTGCGCGTTCACCACGGCCGGGCCCAGCGCCGCAGCCACCATCAGGCCGCAGGCGGCCAGCACTCGTACATCAGGCATTTGAAGACTCCGAGGGGAACCGGTTTCGGCGCCGCACTGGCACCAGACCGCGAGGATGAAGAATTATGGCCGCCTTGCCTGTACCCCGCATGACATTGGGACGAACGGCCCGCGCTGCGACATCAGTGCACAGCCGGGTGTGATCGACAGCGCCCCGGCCTGCACACAGGCACTCCGGGGCAACGCAAACTCAGGGGCTCTTGGCCCCCTGGTTCTTCATGGCCTCCAACCGGGCCAGACCCACCGCGTCCACGGCAGCGCGCAAGGCATCCATCGGCACGCCCCGGCCCTGGGCACTGACCACAAAGCGCCCCGCCACCAGCAGGTTGTACTCGCCACTGCTGGCCGCCTTGCTGAATTCCTCCTGGAAGGGCCGGCCGTCGCGCTTGCCGGTCTTCTCATAGCCATTGGCCGTCTCCCGATCGGTCTCGATCATGGCCCAGCCGGCGAGCAGGGGCAGCGCAGCGGCGCCGCCTGCGTCGGTGATCTTCAGCTCGATCGACTTGCCCTCGGCCTCATAGCGCGCACTGGCCGAGGACACGGCAAAGCCGCCCATCTTGACCTTCTCGCCCTGCGGATCGCGCCGCGCGAGACCGCCCGTGCTCTCGGGCAGCAGCGCCTGCAGCTGACGGAAGTCCACCGGCTCCACCTGGCCGCCGCCCATGGCGGCACCCAGCGCGCCGATGGCCGATTGCATGGCGGCCGCTGCGTCTTCGGGCTTGCCGGACTGCTCGGCCTTCTTGGCGGCCTCTTCAGCCTGCTTGCCCGCCGCTTCCATGCGCTTGCTCCATTCATCGAGCTTGGCAAGCTTGTCGTTGGCGCTGCCCGGCGTGCTGATGGCTGGTCCCTCGCCCATGCGCCCCGGCATGCCGGGCATGCCCGGCCGCAGCAGCGCCAACACGGCACTCAGGACAAGACTGAGCACGATCCACACAATGACCAGCACCACGGTGTAGACCGTGGCCTTCTCCGGCGGGCACTTCATCAGGACCGGCAGGCCCTTGTAGAGCAGGTAGATGCCGTACAGCGACAGCAGCAGCGCCACCGTGCCGAGCAGGAAGCCGGGAAAGAGACCCAGCACGCCCGCCAGCCAGGCCGGCGTCATCGAATACGCCGCCAGCTTCAGGGGCTGTATCGGGTCCTTCGTGCCGCCGAAGGTCGGCGCGAGCGCATCGATGATCAGCGCCAGCACAAACACCAGCACGAGCGTGACCACATACTGCGTGAGCATGATGCCCAGCCCGGACAGCACAGGCACCCGGTAGGTGCCCAGAAACGGGATGCCGTAGCCCACGAGCGTCATGCCGATGAAGCCGGCCAGGGGGCCGATGGCCGCCAGCACCAGCACATAGGGCAGGTAGATGCTCTGAACGCTGGCCTGCTCGGCCTCGATGACCGGCCACTCGCTGGCCGGGCTCAAGCAGATGTTGCGGGCCCGATTGATCAGCGCGGCGATATTCATGTGTGTACTCCCTCTCGTGCAAGGGAGACACGCTAGCGCTCAAGGACTCGCGCGACGAGCGCTGAAACGCGGGATGGCGGCTGTGCGCCTGGCGTGGCGGACCCCATCGGCCGGGCGGACTTGAGACGCATCAAGCGCGCAGACAGCCGCCGGCCCCGGATTCCGGTGCAGCAGGCACGGAATGTGGCAAGCTCATTGCACGCTGCCCGGATCCGCCGCCATGTCGCTTGCCTACCTCACCCACGCCTCCAGCCTCAAGCACGCCATGGGCACCGGCCACCCGGAATGCCCGGCACGGCTGCAGGTCATCCAGGACCGCCTGCTGGCCGAGGGCCTGATGGACGGGCTGACCCAGCACGATGCGCCCGCCGCCAGCATCCAGCAGATCCTGCGCGTGCATCCCGAGCATCACTTGAACGGCCTGATGGCCGTGGCGCCCACCGAGGGCATGGTGCATCTGGACCCGGACACGGCTATGAACCCCTTCACCCTCACAGCCGCGCTGCATGCCGCCGGCGCGGTGGTGCATGGAGTGAATCTGGTGATGAGCGGTCAGGCCCGGCGCGCCTTCTGCGCCGTGCGCCCGCCGGGCCACCATGCCGAACGGCACCGCGCCATGGGCTTCTGCTTCTTCAACAACCTCGCCGTGGGCGCGGCCCATGCCATGGCGGAATACGGGGTGCAGCGCGTGGCACTGATCGACTTCGACGTGCACCACGGCAACGGCACCGAGGACATCTTTGCCGGCGATGAGCGCGTGCTCATGCTCTCCACCTTCCAGACCGAGCTCTATCCCTTCCTGGGTGACGTGCCCAAGGGGCCGAACATGGTCAATGTGCCCCTGAAGCGCTACACGGACGGCAAGGCCATGCGCGCCGCCGTGATCGAGCACTGGCTGCCGGCACTGGCCGCCTTCCAGCCCGAGCTCATCATGATCAGCGCCGGCTTCGACGCCCACCGCGCCGACGACATGGCGCAGCTGGGCTGGCAGGACGCCGACTACCGCTGGCTGACCCATGTGCTGTCCGATGCGGCGGACCGCTGGTGCGCGGGCCGCATCGTCAGCACGCTCGAGGGCGGCTACGACCTCGACGCCCTGGCGCGCAGCGTGGCCCTGCACGTGCGCGTGCTGGCCGACCTGGACTCGCCCATGGCCGAGTTGCCGCCGCTGCCCGACAGCGCGTCGAGCGCCGTCCTGGCCAGTGCGGCAGCCCGGCGCACACCCATCCGGCCAACCATCACCCCGGCAGCCTGAGGGACCGCACCCATGGCCCACGCGCTGTCCGCCCTGTTCGATCCGCGCCGGGTGCTGGTGGTGCATGGCCACACTCTCGATCTGCTGCGCAACCGCCTGCTCGATGCGCTGCCTGAGCGCGCAGCGGGCGCCGTGTCGATCAGCCGCGTGGGCACCGATGCCGAAGGCCGCTTCAAGCCCCCTGCAGGCAAGTTCGACATGGCCCTGCTGCTGGTGCCCGACGAGCATCTGCTCGAAGCCGTGCGCTGCGCCGCCGAGCATGCCGTGGCGCGCGTGCTGGTGGCGCCGGGCGACACGCCCATCGAACTGACACAGGCCTGCCATGTCGCCGCGGACGCCGGCGGCTGCATCATGCTCGGCCCCCACGCCTTCGGCATGCAGCGGCCGCACCTGCAGCTCAACGCCAGCCTGGCCGAGGCCACCGCGGCGCCGGGGAACATTGCCGTCATCTCCCAGAGCACCTCGCTCACGCTCGCCATCCTGGACTGGGCGGCCGACACGCGCGCCGGCTTTTCGCTGGTCAGCAGCGCCGCGGCCGAAGGCCCGGTGGGCGTGGCGCATCTGCTGGACTTCTGCGCAACCGACCCCAAGACCACGGCCGTGGCGCTGTACATGGACACCATGCCGTCCACCCATGCACAGACGCGGCGCTTCATGAGTGCGCTGCGCGCTTGCGCCGCCAGCAAGCCCGTGGTCGTGCTCAAGCCCACGGGCGACGGCCCGCCCACCGACGCGCCGGTGGTGGAGGTGCGAGAGGACGAAGCCGTATTCAACACCGCGCTGTCGCGCGCCGGTGCCGTACGCGTGTGGTTCTTCATCCAGATGTTCTCGGCCATCAAGCTGCTGGGCAGCAAGCAGCGGCCGCAGGGCCGGCGTCTGGCCATCCTGTCCAACAGCACGGCGGCGGCCCGCATGGCGGTGGACTGGGGCCAGCGCGTGCGCGTTCGGGCGCGCACCACGGAACTCTCCAGCACGGTCTCGGGCGCCAAGTCCGCCGATGTGGCGCAGGCCTGGGGCATGCAAATCCGCCGCGCGCTGGCCGATGAGGCCAATGACGGCGTGCTGATCATGGTCACACCCACCGCCACATTGACCGACGCGGTGATCGAAGAGCTCGCGCAGCTCGGCCAAACCGGTGGAAATCAGCGCACCGAGGCGCCGGACAAGCCGTTGCTGGCCTGCGTGCTGGGTGACGCCCGAGCCCGGCCGCTGCGCCAGATCTTCGAAAAGCACGGCATCCCGGCCCTGCGCACGCCCGAGGCGGCTGTCGACGCCTTCGGCAACCTGGCAAGCTTTCGCTACAACCAGGAGCTGCTGCAGCAGATTCCGGCCCCGGTGGCATCGCACGCCCCGGCCGATCTGGAGGGCGCCCGCGCGCTCATGCAGCACGCGCTGGACCACGATCAGCACGCCATCACGGGCGTCACGGCGCTGTCGGTGCTCTCGGCCATCGGCCTGCCTGTGGCCCGCGCGGCCTATGCCGCCGACACCACCGCAGCCATCATGGCGGCGCAGCAGATCGGCTTTCCGATCGTGATGAAGGTGCAGGGCGAGGGCATCATCCAGAAAAGCCGCGGCGGCGGCGTGGCGCTCGACCTGCGCAATTCTCGGGAGCTGCAGGACGCGCTCGTGCAGATCAAGGCCAACGCCCAGCGCGCCTATCGCAGCGCCACGGTGTCGGGGGTGCTGGTGCAGCAAATGGTGACCGATAGCACCGCGCCGGATGACGCGCCCGAGCTCATGCTGCGCGTCACGCGCCACCGCCTGTTCGGGCCGGTCATCCGCTTCGGCGCCGGCGGCACGGCCGCGCACCTGATCGATGACGCCGCCAGCGAACTTGCGCCCCTGAACCGCTTCCTCGCGCAGCGCCTGATCGAACGCACACGCGTGGCCCAGGTGCTGGCCAACCGACCCGATGCCGACCAGCTCATGACCGGCCTGCAGAACCTGCTGCTGGCCGTGAGCGAGGCGGTCTGCGAGCTGCCGCAGCTCACCGGCATCGACATCAACCCCATCATGGTGGCCGACGGCGAGCTCAAGGTGGCCGACGCCACGCTGCAACTCTCGCGCGAGGTGATCGCGCCGCGCGATCGCTACGCGCACATGGTCATCCATCCCTATCCGGCCGACCTGATCCGCGAAGCGACCATGAAGAGCGGCGAGCGCTACGCGCTGCGCCCCATCCGCCCGGAAGACGCCCGCGCCCTGCAGGCCTTCGTCAAGAACGACCTCTCCGAGGAAAGCCGCTACATGCGCTTCATCAGCAGCATGAAGGAGCTCACGCCCTCCATGCTCAAGCGCTACACCCAGATCGACTACGACCGCGAAATGGCCCTCGTCGCCACACTCGACGACCCGCAGCATCCAGGCACGGAGCGCATCATCGGCGTGTCGCGCTGGCTGCTGAACCGCGACGCCACCACCGCCGAATACGCCCTGGCCGTGGGCGACGGCCACCAGCGCCAGGGCGTGGGCGGCGCACTCATGCGCATGCTCGAGGAAGTGGCGCGCAGGAAGCACCTCAAGGCCATCGAGGGCTTCGTGCTCAACAGCAACGACGGCATGCTCGGCCTGATGACCGGCCTAGGCTACAGGAGCGAGCGCTACGAGGATGATCCGAGTTTGCGGCGGGTTTGGAAGGCTTTGGATTGATTCGAGTCGGCATGTTGATCATGCCTTGGTGACCACTTCTTTCGCTTGCAGGGAGTCTTCATGACCGAGCCGGTTACGCTCTTGAACCCACAACAGGCATACCTCGCAATGCTTGAGTTTCTTGAGGCGGAGCGCCGGCTGTGCGGCCCAGCACAGACCCTCCACCTTGGTGGGTTGTTGTCCGAGATGTCGATTGATTCTTCGGGAGTTTCGGCAGATCCTGGTGCCGTGCTGGCCTTCGCCGACGCGGTTGCGAAGGTTCTGTCGGACGAGCACAAGGCGCGGTTCGAACACTTCAGATGGCCACCGGACCAAGCTTGACCCTGTCAGAACGCCTTGCCTCGACAATCGCGCATACCCTCACGCTAGTCCCACTACCGCGACGCCCCCCGCACTGGCACCATCCCCCCATGAGACATCTCTCCCCCAAGGATGCATGGGCCTTCGTGCAGGCTCGGCCGGATGCGCTGTTTGTCGATGTGCGCATGGAAATCGAATACCTCTACGTCGGCCACCCGCCGGGCGTGGTGAACATTCCCTGGTACGAGTACCCGGAGTTCACGCCCGATGCGGCCGACTTCGTGGCGCAGGTGCTGCGTGCGGCCAAGGGCGACAAGACGCGGCCGGTGGTGCTGCTCTGCCGCTCGGCCAAGCGCACGCTGGAGGCCGGTGCGGCGCTGGAAGAGGCCGGCTTCACCGATGTGGTGAATGTGCTGGAGGGCTTCGAGGGCGAGCTGGACGAGCACATGCACCGCGGCACCACCGGGGGCTGGCGCTTTCATGGCCTGCCCTGGGAGCAGATGTGAGGGCGGCGCTGCCGATGCAGACGGCGCAGATCGATCACCTGGTGGTGGCCTGCCGCGATCTGGCGCAAGCCGCCGCGTGGTGCGAGGCCACCTTTGGCGTGGCCGCCGCGCCCGGCGGGCAGCACCCGCTGATGGGCACGCACAACCTGCTGCTCAATCTGAATGACGGTATCTATCTGGAGATGATCGCCATCGACCCGAGCCTGCCCGCCCCCGCCGGGCCGCGCTGGTTCGGGCTGGATGACCCCGCCGTGCGCACCGCGATCGAACACACCCCGCAGCTGGTGCACTGGGTGGCCCGCGCCAGCCAGCCCCTGGACGGCGACGCCGACACGGAGGTGCGCGACTTCGAGCGCAGCATCTACCGCTGGCAGATGGCGCTGCCGCGCACGCGTGAGGCCGCCGCCATGCGCCGCCTGGGCGGCGGCCTGCCGCTGGTGATTCATTGGAAAGCGAACGAGGCCGGCGAGGTGCCGCACCCGACGCAGAAGCTGCCGGCCAGCCATGTGCGCCTGCGCAGCTTCAGCCTGCAGCACCCGGACCTGCCGGCGCTGCGCAGCGGGCTGCGCGCCATCGGCTTTGCGCCGGACCCGGCGGTGAAAACGCCCGTGCTACCGGGGGCCGCGCCGGTGCTCAGCGCGGAGTTTGATGCGCCCAGCGGGCCGGTGAGCCTGACGAGTCCGGTGCTCTGAAAGCCTCACCAGTACTCGATTACGTCATTTTCGGACTCGTTTTTACAGACTTTGAATCACCGGCTTTCCGCGCATTAGACAAGCGAGTAGCCGGTTTTCTGTTCTTATAAAAACGTTAATTTCGGCCGAAATGGATGATCGTCAGGCCTTCCCCAGCGGCCGGATCTGCGTGAAGCCGCCATCCACCGGAATCACCTGGCCGGTCAGGCGGGCAGCGCCGTCAGACAACAGCCAGTCGACCACGGCGGCCACATCGTCCGCGCTCTGCACGCCGCCCAGCGGGTACTGCGCGGCCGCGCCGGCGCGCATGGCCTCCATCTTGAGCAGGCCGGCGGTCAGCGGCGTCTCGGTCATGCCGGGCGCCACGGCGTTGATGCGCATGCCCAGCGGCGCGTAGGTGGCAGCGGCGCTGCGCACCAGGGCCTCCACGGCGCCCTTGGCGGCGGCAATCGCCTCATGGTTGGCCACGCCGATGCGCGCCACCACGCTCGATGCAAACACGGCACTGGCGCCGCGGGCGGCTTCGGGATCGCCGCGCAGCGCATCCACCCACACCGTGAGCATGTGGAAGGCGGAATCCGCATTCACGCGCATGACCTCGGCGTACTGCGCGGCCTTGGTGCGGTGCGCCGGGGCGATCAGCGTGCTGCCGACCATGTGCGCCAGCAGGGTGGGCAGGCCGAGTTGCTCGCGCGTGGCGGCCAGCGCAGCGGCGGCGCCCTCAGCCGTGGTGACGTCTGCGGCAATCGCGGCGTCGGCTTGCAGATCGGCCAGGGCTGCGGCGTCGCGGCCGACGGCGGCCACGCGCACGCCTCGGGCCTTGAGGCGTTGCACGAGGGCGCGGCCGATGCCGCCGCGGGCGCCGGTGACCAGAGCGATGGGAGCGTTCATAGAGATGAGCTTTCGTTTCGTTGGGGATTCAGTGGGAGATTCGGAGCGGGGGTTCAGCGGCTGAACAGCTCGGCCTGCGCCGCGGGCGGGGGCGCCGCACCCGGCAGATCGGCCAGCAGCTCGCCGACATCCTTCACATGCTTGGTGGCGCGGGTCCAGTACTGGGTGAAGGAACTGCAGGGCCGCTCCACGGCCGGAAAGAGCGCCGGTTCGGGGGTGAGCTTGAAGCGGCGCAGGGCCGCGGGCAGGTGCGGATCGTCAATGCCGTGCACCTGTCTGGCCGCACGCAGGGCATCCACCAGCGCGGCGGTGGGCGCGGCCCAGACGGCAGCGGGCGCAAGTGCCGCCATGCGCGTCAGCACAAACTGCCAGCGCTGCGCGCTCCAGGGCAGGCGTGCCCAGCACTCCTGCGGCAGCACGGCAATGCGCAGGGTGTCGGGGGATACATCTGCCGGAAGTTCATCCAGCGCCCAGGGGTGGATCAGCCACACGGCGCGGCCACGCACCTGCGCGGTATCGGGTGCAGCCGCTGCGGGGCCTGCGCCGAAGACGGCAAGGGCCTCCACGGCGCCGAAGGCAGCCAAGGCCTCAACGGGCGGCGTGGCAAGCAGCGTGGGTTCGTCCAAGCCGGGCCCGGTGGCGGCAGGCGCTGCAATGCGCTGACGGCCGCGGGCGATCAGGTCGAGCGTCTCGTAGCTCGTGTCGATCACCGTACCGGCGCTGTGCCAGGCCGGCGGCGCGTAGCGGGCCACGTTCTCGGCATTGAATAGATAGGGCTTGTGGCTGCCGGTGCCGGCCACCCACTGCCAGCTCAGGTGGTTGCTCGCCAGATCGCCATCGAGCAGGTGGCCGTAGAGCCAGTCGGCCCCGGCGCGCCAGTGCACCTTGCGGATGTGCACCACGTAGGAGGCGAGCCACATGCGCGCATGGTTGTGCAGCCAGCCGCTGCGGTAGAGCATGGCCACGGCCTGATCGATCACGGGCACGCCGGTGCGGGCCTCGCGGATGTCGGCGGGCAGCTCGTTGGCATAGGCGGCGCGCGGCAGCGGGCCTTCGTGCAGATCGTCCAGGAGGCCCTGGCCCAGATGGCCCCAGGCGTGGCGGAAGAAGGCGCGCCAGCCGAGCTCGAACACGTATTTGTGCTCGACCGGCAGGGCGCCGCGCCGGCGCAGGCGCGCGGCAATCTCAGGCAGGCGCGTGAAGCCGTGCGTGATGTAGGGCGACAGCGCGCTCACCGCGCCGCCCAGGTGGTTGCGCGTGGCGGCGTAGCGGGCCAGCTGGATGGCGTCGATGCGCCTAATCGCGGCCTCGCGCATGGGCGCAAAGTCCGGCTCGAGCACGGCTTGCGCGGTGGAATCGAGACGCTCATGGGCGCGATGCCAGCGGCGGTTCACTCGAAGAGCTCCTGTTGGGGTGAGGGTGTTTGGGGGGCCTTGGTGGCGCCGCGCGTGCCGGTGGCGCGCTTTTGGCCGGCTTTTTGGCCCGCTTTTTGCCCCGACTTTTGGCTGGTCCTTTGGCCGGTCTGCGGCAGCCCGCTCTTGCGCGAGCCGTGGCGCTGCTGCACGGCGTCGGCTTCCTCGCGCACCTCGTCATGCTGGCGCAGGCCGTAGAGCACGGTCTTGGCATGGAGCAGCGCCGCGCGCTCGTCCACGATGGGCGCGGGGTAGTCGGACGTGCCCCATTCGGGCACCCAGCGGCGCACGAAGACGCCATCCGGGTCGTGATCGGCCATCTGCTTGGCCGGTGAATACATGCGCAGGGTGTTGATGCCGGTGGTGCCGCTTTGCATCTGCATCTGGCTCCAGTGGATGCCCGGCTCGTAGTCGAGGAACTGCTGCGCCAGATGCAGGCCCGGCAGCCGCCAGTGCAGCCAGAGCTGGTAGGCGGCAAAGCTCACCAGCATGGCGCGCATGCGGAAATTGATCCAGCCGGTGGCATTGAGCGCACGCATGCAGGCATCCACCATCGGAAAGCCGGTGCGGCCGGCTTTCCATGCCTGAAGCTTGGCCTCGTCCTGCGCCGTCATGGGCACGCCCTCGTCACCGGGGCGCAGCCCGTCGTAACTGCGGGCAAAGTTGCGCCACTCGATGCTCGGTTCGTCCTCGAGCTTCTGCATGAAGTGGCAGTGCCAGCGCAGCCGGCCGGTGAATGCGCGCAGATTGCTGGCCAGCGTCCGGTCCTCGGTGAGCGCAATCGCGCGCTCGCTGGCTTGGTGCACGGTACGCATGGACAGGCTGCCAAAAGCCAGATGCGCCGACAGGCGGCTGCAGGTCTCGGGCGCGGTGTTGGGGCTGGACAGGCCGCGCCGGTAGCGGCGCCCGCGGCTGTTCAGAAAGCTCTTGAGCATGCTGCGGGCAGCGGCTTCACCCGCATCGGGCAGCGGCTGGGCGGCAGGCGGCAGGTGCAGATCGGCCAGGCTGGGCAGTGCGCCGAGCTGCTCGAAGCCGCCGGCCCAGCCGGGCCAGGCCTCAGGCGGCGGGGCGATGGGCGCGTCCATGCGCGCCTGCCAGCGCCCGGCCCAGCCGCTGCGCGACCTCAGGCGCCGCACCACGCCGGTATGGGTGGCCTCAAGCCACTGCACGCCGGCGGCTGCACACCACTGGCCCACGGCCACATCGCGCGCATAGGTCCAGCCGGCGCCCGTCTCCTCGTGGCTGAGCAGGTGAGTGAACACAAACTGCGCGCGCACCTGCGCGAGCACCGGCACGGCCGAACCCACCCGCACCAGCAGCGGCAGGCCGCGCGCCTGCAGGGTCTCCCGCAGCGGCGCCAGCGTGGCCAGGGCAAAGGCGAGGTGTTGCGGGGCAAAGGCGCCGTCGGCCCACTGCTCGGGTTCGATGATGTAGAGCGCCGCTGCAGCATCTGCGGTGCCCGCCAGACGCAACGGCGTGTGGTCGCGCAAGCGCAGGTCGCGCTTGAGCCAGACGAGTGCGCGCGTGCCGGCCGCCTTGGACGGCAGCACGGTCAGATCGTCAGCGGAGGCGGACCAGCGCGGCATGGGTGGCGAGCGATCACTCGAAAACGCAAAACCCGCCCGGCAGTTCAGCACTGCGGGGCGGGTGGACAGCAAGGAAGACAGCGTTGCGCCGGCTGGGTCAGCCCGCGGATTCCGCCAGAGGTCGGATTCGCAGGTTGCCCGGAGGAGGAGAGGTGGCGTCTGTGGGTGCCGCTTCCATGGAGAGGAAAGACTTACTTCGGCAGGATCACCGAATCAATCACATGGATCACGCCGTTGGTGGCCTTGATGTCGGTGGCGGTGACATTGGCACCATCCACGGTCACCTTGCCACCGGCCACGGCCACAGTGATCTCACCGCCCTGCACGGTCTTGACCTTGCCCGGCTTGACGTCCTTGGCCATGACCGTGCCCGGCACCACGTGATAGGTCAGCACGGCGGTCAGCTTGGCCTTGTCCTTCAGGAGGGCGTCCAGATCAGCCTTGGGGATCTTGGCGAACGCGGCGTCCGTCGGAGCAAACACGGTGAAGGGGCCCTTGCCCTTGAGCGTGTCGATCAGGCCGGCTTGCGTCAGTGCGGCGGCCAGGGTCTTGAAGTTGCCGGCGCCCACGGCGGTGTCGACGATGTCCTTGGCAGCAAAGGCGGGGCTGGCGGCCACGAGGCCGAAAGCGGCCACGGCGAGCAGTTTCTTGATCATTGTGATGTCCTTGGAGGAGGTCTACAGGGGGGGAACTGCGTGTGGGCTGAGCTCGAACTCAACCGACAGCATGGATACTACACGGTATCTTTTGGTTCCGTACAGTTTCAATTGCCGCACCTGCTGAAAACCCCAAGAAAGCGCGGAGTGGCTGCGCAGGTGTGCATGCACTCACTTAATTGCGGTGCATCCATGCGACAGTCTGGTTGATGCCGCGCAAACCATCTCAGTGCAAATGCGCGACAATTTGGAAACCAACAAGTAGCAAAAGTGCGGTGCGCGTCAACGCACCCGCCAGCGTGCCGCTGCAGGCACGCCCCAAACCGAGAACATCGCCATGTCTGCCTCTGCCCTGTTGTCAGTCACTCAACCTGCTCCGCCGCCCGTCTCGACTCGGCGCCCGTCATTCCGGGAACAACAGTTCGCGGCGCGCGAGCAGGCCATCCTGACCGCAGTGAACCGCCTGCTGGCCACCAAGGGCTATGACCTGATGACCATGGATGAGGTGGCCGGCGAGGTGGGCATTGCCAAGCCCTCGCTCTACAAGCACTTCGTCAGCAAGGAGCAGCTGGCGGCCGTGGCCATGGAGAAGCTGCTGGACCGCATGCTGGACGTGATCGCCGCGCAGCCGGCGACCCAGGCGCCGATCGACAGCCTCAAGCAGGTGCTGCGCTGGGCGCTGAAGGCCCACCTGGACGGCAGCATGCCGCTGCTGCCGAGCACGCGCTCCTCGCTGCGCGCCGCGCTGGTGAACCATGCGCCCTACTTCGAGCGCCTGGTGCAGATGACCGAAGCGATGGGCACCTGGATTGAGGCGGCCAAGGCCGACGGCAGCGTGTCGGGCAGCCTGCCCAGCGAGGTGGTGATGTACACGCTCTTCGCCCGCGCCTGCGACCCGACGCTCGAATTCCTCCGCGAGACGGGGCAGTACACGGACGACCAGATCGTCGAGCTGATGGTCACGACCTGCTTCGGCGGCTTGGCCTCACGCTGACCGCCTGCAGCGCGGCGGGCGCTGCAGCAAATCTGTCCGAAATCAACGTAAAACCTAGGGTCAATAGGGCAGTTTCCGCTTGTCAGATGCGGCTTCTGGCTTGATTCATCACCCAGAAAATTGCGTCCGAAAACGACTCAAAAGAGCATCGGTGCGGCCGGCGGGCCGACGCATCGCCATGGATCGGCGCCCGCTCAGCCCTCAAAGCGCCCCAGCGCGCGGTTCTTGCGCACCGTTTCCCAGCCGAAGACCTGGGCGTTCATCGCCACATAGACGCCGGGCGCAGCTGTGCTGGCCACGGCCGCCGCAAAACCCAGATTGAAGAGCGCGTCGCTGCCGCGGATGCTGTAGGGCACCATGGCGCCGGTGATGACCACCGTCTTGCCGGCCTGAGCCGCATCGGCCTGCAGCGCGGGGCCGAGCACGCGGGCGGTCTCCGGCATGGTGTCGGTGCCGTGCACGATCACGATGCGCGTGGCGGAGCTGGCCTGCACGCTGGCCAGCACGCGCTGCCGGTCCGCGTCCTGCATGTCGAGCGAGTCCATCAGCGGGAGGGTGTCGATGGCCACCGCGCCGTTGATGCGGCAGCGCGCCACGATCTCGTGCAGATGGCTCTGCGCAAAGCCCAGCTGCCCGGCGATCGGGTCATAGGTCTTGTCGAAGGTGCCGCCGGTGGCGATCAGGTGCAGGCTTGGTGCGCTCATGGTGTGCGATCGGTGGTTCAGGGTTGGATGGAGATTTCGTGGGCAAGCGCCTCGCCGCGCTCGAACTGGCTCACGCTCGCCAGGGTGGTGGCCATGATGGTGCCCACCGCCTCGCGCGTGAAAAAGGCCTGGTGGCCGGTGAGGATCACGTTCGGAAAGCTCACCAGACGCTGGATGACGTCGTCGGTGATGATGCTGGCCGAGAGGTCCTGGAAGAACAGGTCCGCTTCCTGCTCATAGACGTCGATGGCGAGTCCGCCGAGCTGGCCGGTCTTGAGCGCCTCGATCGCGGCCTCGGTGTCCACCAGACCGCCGCGGCTGGTGTTGATCAACAGCGCGCCGCGCGGCATGGCCGCCAGGGACTGCCCATTGACCAGATGCTGCGTGGCCGGCGTCAGCGGGCAGTGCAGGCTCAGGATCTGGCTTGCGGCCATCAGTTCAGGCAGCGGCCGGTACGCGCCGCCCAGGGCCGTGAAGGCCGGATTGACCTGCACGTCCGCACCGAGCACCATGCAGCCGAAGCCGCGCATGATCTGCGCAAACACGCAGCCGATCTTGCCTGTGCCCACCACACCCACCGTGCGGCCATGCAAGTCGAAGCCCATCAGACCATCGAGCTCGAAGTTGCCGTCGCGCGTGCGGTTGTAGGCGCGGTGGATCTTGCGGTTCAGCGCCAGCAGCAGGCCGGCGGCGAATTCCGCCACCGAGTGCGGCGAGTAGTCCGTCACGCGCACCACCTTCATGCCCAGGCGGGCGGCCGCCGCAAGATCGATGTGGTTGAAGCCCGTGGAGCGCGTGGCCACCAGCCGCGTGCCGCCGGCATGCAGGCCTGCCAGCGTGGCGGCGTCCACCGCGTCATTCACGAACACGCAGACCGCGGGGCAGCCTGCCGCCAGGGCGGCGGTGGCGGCCGTCAGGCGCACATCGAAATACGTGATCTCGTGGCCGTGCGCTGCATTGGCCTCGGCCAGCAGGTCGCGGTCGTACTTGCGGGTGCTGAAGACGGCGAGCTTCATTCACGGTCTCGCAGGAGGAGGGGCGCAGGGCGCGGGCCGGGCCGCCGGAGCGGCAGTACGGTGTGGATCGGGTTTGTGCGTACTCGCAATTCCGCAGCGCAGCATGCACGGGCGCACACCTAACATTTTGCCCAGAACAGCGAGGGCGCCACGCAATTGCGGGCGCCCTTCGCACGTCTGCCGCCCCAGGAAGGATCTGACCATGCTGGTCGCTTCGGTATTCATCTATCTGCTCATCACCCTGGCCATCGGCCTGTTCGCCGTGACCAAGGTGAAGTCCGGGACCGACTTTGCGTTGGCCGGGCGCTCCTTGCCGCTGGTCATGATCGTCACCATGACCTTTGCCACCTGGTTCGGCGCCGAGACGGTGCTGGGCGTGTCGGCCAAGTTCGTGAGCGACGGCCTGGACGGTCTGTGGAGCGACCCCTTCGGCGCGGCGCTCTGCCTGATCCTGGTGGGCCTGTTCTTTGCCTACAAGCTCTACCAGATGACGCTGATGACGATCGGCGAGTACTACCGCCGCCGCTACGGCACCAGCGTCGAGGTGTTCTGCGCCGTGACCATCATGCTGAGCTACCTGGGCTGGGTGGCGGCGCAGATCACGGCCCTGGGGCTCGTGTTCAACCTCCTCTCCGATGGCGCGATCTCCGCGCCCATGGGCATGGTGCTCGGTGCAGCCGTGGTGCTGATCTACACCTTTGCCGGCGGCATGTTCGCCATTGCCTGGACCGACTTCCTGCAGATGGTGGTGATCATCGTGGGCCTGGTGGCCATCGCGATCTTTGCCGGCAGCCTGGCCGGCGGTGCAGACAAGGTGATGGCCGTGGCCCAGCAGCGCGACCTGCTGAGTTTTGCGCCCGAGCCGAGCATGGCGGGTTGGCTGGCCTTCGTGGCGGCCGTGGTGACGATGATGTTCGGCAGCATTCCGCAGCAGGATGTGTTCCAGCGCGTGATGAGCGCCAAGGACGCCGAGACCGCGCGCAAGGGCCCGATCATCGGCGGCGTGGCCTACCTGCTGTTCGCGTTCGTGCCGATGTTCATCGCGGCCAGCGCCGTGCTGATCATGCCGAATGTGGACGCCCTGATGAAGGACGACCCGCAGAAGGTGCTGCCCACGCTCGTCATGGAGCACATGCCGATCGCCCTGCAGATCGCGTTCTTCGGCGCGCTGATCTCGGCCATCATGTCCACTGCCAGCGCCACCCTGCTCGCCCCGGCCACCACCTTCACCGAGAACATCCTCACGCACCTGCGCAAAACGCCGCTGGATGGCCGCGCGCAGCTCAAGGTCATGCGCATCACGCTGGTGGTGTTCACGCTGATCGTGCTGGGCTATGCGCTGATGAAGCAGGGCACACCGATCCACACCCTGGTGGCCGAGGCCTACACCGTCACGCTGGTGGGTGCGTTCATCCCGCTGGTGGCCGGCCTGTATTGGAAGCGCGCCACCACCCAGGGCGCCATCCTGTCGATCATCCTGGGCATCGGCTGCTTCCTGCCCTTCCGCATCGATGAGCAGTTGGGTGCCCTGCTGCCCAACCAGCTGGCCGGTCTGGGCGGCGCCATCATCGGCATGCTGATCGGCTCGCTGGCACCCCAGTTCATCAGCGACAAGCAGCAGCGGTTGGCGCACGCGACTTGAGCGTGTCGCTGCCGCACCGAGCGTCGTACCTGGCGCGGCTTTGGCTGCATGGGCTCGGTGCGCGCAGGCAGTGCGCACTGCCTGCGCGCACTGCCTGCGCTCTGGCTACTCGGCGCGCGCCACGACCTTGCGGCGACTGAGCTCGTCGAAGTCTGAAGCCAGTGACTCGAGAAACTCCTGCGCATGCTTGCGCTGGGCCGGCGTGACGGTCTGGCTCAACTGGGCCAGGGCTGCTGCGCTGCCCCGCGTGACCTGCTCGAAGTAGGCGCGTCGCTGGGGATCAGGGCTGGGCCGAGAACGGTCGTACAGCGCGAGCAGCTCGGTAGCGGCACGCGGCGCCGGCAAGGCCAACTTCTGCACCTTGGCGAAGGTCGCCACGGAGTCGTCCTGCACCCGGCGGCGTTCGGCCACGAACAAGGCGTGATCCAGCGGGCGGGCATCGCTGGCAGCGCGCAGCATGCGCTTCTGCTCGCTGCTCAGGCTGCCCCAGATGCGCTCGGCAACAAGCAGCAGGTCATCAAAGCGCTCATCCCGCAGCTTCGCGGGGCTGGGCTCGATGTATTCCTTCATGAGCTCGCGTGTGCGCTCATCCATGACCTTGCGCATGTGGGCCAGCTGCCTGGGCTGCAGGCTGCTGACCACAGGCGCCATGTCCTGCGCAAAGCGCGCGGCGCTGCGATCTGCACGCCGCTCCAGCTCACCGATCAGGCCCTGGAACTCGTCCGGGCTCATGGGCCGCGCGAACTGCGGCTTGAGGCTGCGCAGCCAGCGGGCGTACTCGGGCAGCTCCTCGTAACGGTGCCACGCGAAGAACTGCTGCATCTGCCGGCGCGCCACGGCATCCTGCGCATCGTCCAGCGCCAGATACTTGTCCACGCGCGACATGGCGACGAGGTCGGCATTGCGATAGCTGACTTGAACAGCCACGCCACTGCATGCGCTGGTGGTGAGCACCGCAGCCGCAGCGCATGCGCTCAATACAATGCGGCGCAGTTGATTCACGTGCGCGCGCAGGCCGCGCGGCACGCCCGTGTGGGCGGCGGCAGGCAAGAACTTCGCGCTATGCACCAATCTGGAAGGCATCTGGAATGAATGTCGTGATCCTGGCAGCTGGCAAGGGCACTCGCATGCGATCGCATCGCCCCAAGGTGCTGCAACCGCTGGCCGGCCAGCCCTTGCTGACGCACGTGCTGCACACCACAAAGAGCGTTGCGGATACCGCACCCATTGTGGTCATCGGCTTTGGAGGCGAAATTGTAAGAGCGCACTATGACGCCACCCTGACGGATACCCCCCAAGTGCGGTACGCAGTGCAATCAGAGCAACTGGGTACGGGCCACGCCGTCCAACAGGCGCTGCCCTTCCTCGAAGGCGACGACCAGACCCTGATTCTCTATGGCGACGTGCCGCTGACACGGCCCGACACCCTGCGCGCTCTGCTGGATGCCGCCGGCCGCGACACCGTCGGCCTGCTGACCGTCACCCTGCCCGACCCCAGCGGCTACGGCCGCATCGTGCGCGCCTCCGACGGCAAGGTGCAGCGCATCGTCGAGCACAAGGACGCCACACCTGCCGAGCGCACCATCACCGAGGTGAATACCGGCATCCTGGCCGTGCCCACGCCGCTGCTGCGCCGCTGGCTCGGTGCACTCACCAACCAGAACGCCCAGGGCGAGTACTACCTGACCGACATCATCGGCATGGCCGTGGCCAAGGGTGTATCAGTGAACACCGTGCAGCCGGCGTACGCCTGGGAGGTCGAGGGCGTGAACGACCGGCGTCAGCTGGCTGCGCTGGAACGAACCTGGCAGCGCGTGCAGGCCGAGCGTCTGCTCGAGGCCGGCGTGACCCTGGTGGATCCTGCGCGCATCGACATCCGCGGCACGCTGGTCTGCGGGCGCGATGTCGTGATCGACGTGAACTGCGTGTTCGAAGGCAGCGTGACACTGGGCGACGACGTACACATCGGTCCGAACTGCGTGCTGCGCGATGTGCGCGTGGCGGCCGGTGCGCGGATCGAGGCCTTCTGCCACTTGGCCGAAGCCGAACTCGGCGAGCGCTCGGACGTAGGTCCGTTTGCACGCCTGCGGCCGGGCAGCGTGCTGGGCGCGGGTGCGCATGTGGGAAATTTCGTCGAGATGAAGAAGGCCACGCTCGGCGAGGGCAGCAAGGCTGGCCACCTCAGCTACCTGGGCGATGCGACCATCGGCAGGAACGTCAATATCGGCGCCGGCACCATCACCTGCAACTACGACGGCGCCAACAAGCACCAGACCGTGATCGAGGACGACGTCTTCATCGGCAGCGACAGTGCACTGGTGGCGCCGGTCACCGTGAAGCGCGGCGCCACCCTGGGCGCCAGCACCACGCTGACCAAGGACGCACCCGAAGGCAAGCTCACGATCTCGCGCGCCAAGCAGACCACCATCGACGGCTGGACGCGACCGGTCAAGAAGCCGCGCTGAGGCAGGCGGATCGCAGCCCTACTCGGGCTTGGACGGCTCCGCCGCCGGTTCCTTCAGCGGGACTTTGGGCTCGCGGAACACGAACGGGAAGAGCTGCTGGCGGATGAATCCGCGAGGCATGTAGTCGCCCAGCACACCGTACTCTTTCGGGAAGCGGCGGTCCGACTTCACAGCCGTGCCGAACAGATAGTCCAGGAAGGAGAAGTGAGCCGCGTAGTTGCGGTCCAGCGCCTCCTTGTCGCTGCTGTGGTGCCAGTGATGGAAGTCCGGCGTCACGATCACGTACTTCAGCGGCCCCCAGGGCAGGCTCACATTGGCATGGTTGAACACCGCCTGGAAGCCCACGATGATGATGTAGATGTCCATCACCTCCTTGGAGAAGCCCAGCACGAAGATCGTGCCCAGCACAAGGACCCGCGTGGTCACGAGCTCCAGCACGTGCTGACGGCTCCCCGCCATCCAGTCCAGCACCTTGGTGGAATGGTGCACGGAATGGAAGCGCCAGAGAAACGGTACCTCGTGGTACGCCCGGTGCGTCCAGTACTGCACGAGGTCGGCCGCGAGCAGGATCAGCAGCAGCTCGAAGCCGAAGGGCAGGTCCTTGATCCACTGCTGCAGCGAGGGAATCACCGCCCAGCCAAACAGGCGGTGAATCAGGAAGTTCACGGTCAGCAGCACCAGCCCCACAATGAAGTGATTCACGATGAAATGCGTGAAGTCCGTCTGCCACTCCATGCGGAACACCGGCTGATCCTTGTAGAGCGGAAAGAGCTTTTCCAGCAGCACAAACACGAGGGTCGAGCCCAGCAGGTCGAGGATGAACCAGTCCAGACCGATGTAGGGTGTGCCGACAGGAAAGTCATCCACAGGCACGCGGTGTCCGCCCAGTGCCACGGCGCTGAGCACGAGGATCAGTGCCGCCGCATTCAGACTGCGGCTGCGCCCCCGAATGATGTTGGCCAGCGCCATGCCGCCGGCCAGCAGCAGCGCCCAGAACATCACCTGGCGCAGCAGGTCCACCGAGTAGGCGCGGCGCAGCTCAGGCGTGGTGAGGTACTGCGGGAAGTGAAAGGCAAGAACCCCGAGCACGCACAGGATGCCGAGCGAGAACGCGATGATCCCGGTCACCTTGCCGTAGCCCGGCTTGAGCGCGCCCTCCTGCTGATACAGCTTGAGCGCTGAGCTCACGACCTTCTTTGCCGGCTCCATTCCAAGTCCTCCCCTGTATCGACCTGCGACCTTGACGCCGATGTGTGCGTCGCAGTGTCCGCGCCGGATTCTAGGAAGCGCGCAGGCCAGCCTGCTCCCGCAAATGCGGGGCCGCGATAATCCGCAGCATGGAGATCTATCAAGTCGGCGGCTCCGTCCGTGACGCTCTGCTCGGACGCGCGGTGCACGACCGTGACTGGGTCGTGGTGGGTGCCACGCCGGAACAGATGATCGCGCAGGGCTTTCGGCCTGTGGGCGCGGACTTCCCGGTGTTCCTGCATCCGCAGACCCAGGAGGAGTACGCACTTGCGCGGACCGAGCGCAAGACCGCGGCGGGCTACCACGGTTTCGTTTTCCATACCGATCCCGGCGTCACCCTGGAAGAAGATCTGGCGCGGCGTGACTTCACCGTCAACGCCATGGCGCAGGACGCCTCGGGCCGGCTCATCGACCCCTATGGTGGCCAGGCCGATCTGGCGGCGCGCCGCTTCCGGCATGTGAGCGCCGCCTTCGCCGAGGACCCGGTGCGCATCCTGCGCCTGGCGCGCTTCATGGCGCGCTTCACCGACTTCGAGGTGGCGCCCGACACCCTGGCGCTGTGCCGGGGCATGGTGCAAGCCGGTGAAGTGGATGCCCTAGTGCCCGAGCGCGTCTGGCAGGAGCTCAGCCGCGGGCTGATGGAAGCCCAGCCCTCGCGCATGTTCGAGTGCCTGCGCGCATGCGGCGCCCTGCAGCGCCTGCTGCCCGAGGTGCATGCCCTCTGGGGCGTGCCGCAGCGAGCCGACTACCACCCCGAGGTCGACACCGGCGTGCACCTGATGATGGTGCTGGATGCCAGCGCCCGGCTGCAGGCGCCGCTGCCCGCACGCTTTGCCTGCCTGATGCACGACCTGGGCAAGGGCACCACGCCGGTGGAGATCCTGCCGCGACACCTCGGCCACGAGCAGCGCAGCGTGAACCTCGCACGCCAGGTTTGCGATCGCCTGAAGGTACCGAATGACTGCCGCGATCTCGGCCTGCTGGTGGCCGGGGAGCACGGCAACATCCATGCGAGCATGGGCTTCGGCGCGGCCGCGCTGGTCCGGCTGCTGGAGCGCTGCGACGCCTTGCGCAAGCCGCAACGCTTCGCGCTGGCGCTCCTGGCCTGCGAGGCCGATGCCCGTGGCCGCCTGGGTCTGGAAGACCGCGCCTATCCGCAGCGCGAGCACCTGTTGCAGGCATTGCACGCCGCGCAAGGTGTTGACGCCGGGGCCGTGGCTGCATTGCACCCAGGCAAGCCGCAGGCCATTAGAGACGCGATCCACGAGGAACGCATTCGGGCGGTTGCCCGCCAGTGCAACCTCTCCTAGCTCGCAGGCGCGGTCACCGCTCGCGAGGCATCAGGCTCCTCAAGTTCGATTCGAGGTAGCCGAAAAGCAGGAAGCGCAGCCTCGGCGCGTTGCCCCCGCCATGCCCCTAGCCCTCGTCTCTCCACGCTTATTTGCTGCGCCTGCAACGCCCAGCGGCCGATCGGTCCGGTGGCTCATCACCGCGCTCACGGTGCTTGGATTGATCCCCGTGGTCTGGCTGTGGAATGCGCAAGCCAGCCAGCAGCTGCAAAACACGCAGAACGTCGCCATGATCGTGGCGGAATCAGCCCGCAATGCGATCGTGGCCCGTGACCGCGCTGCCGCCCAGTCGCTCCTGGACGTGCTCAGCATTCTCCCCCACAGACGGTGCATCGAGCTCAGCGAGGCCTCGGGCGGCACATTGGCGCGCCTGGGTGATTGCCTGACCCTTGCGCGCCCCGTCACTGCCGGCGGGAGTCTGATGGAGGGCGAGCTGCGCATCGTCCAACCCGTCATCGACCAGGGACGGACTGTCGGACAGGTCGTCGTCGTGCGGGATCTCTCCGAGCCACGAAGCGAGACGCTCACTCAGGTGTTCGGGATCGTGTCAGCAATCATCCTGTTCGCGGCGGCACTGCTGACTGTTCAGGCCGGCATCGAGCGAACGGGGCGGGCGGCGCTGCGCCGTGTCCGCGACGGTCTGGCTCGGATGGGCGACGTGGATGGCCCCTTGACGCATCTGCCGGACGCCATCGACCCTGACGAAGCAGAAGTCAGCGACGGCATCAATCAGCTGATCGACGAGCTGAGCCGGATTCGGACCGTGCTGGCAGCGCGTGCGCCTCTTCTGGACGACGGGCAACTGGCCGTCCGAGTTCAGGAACTTGAAGCTGCGCTCCTCGAGGCGAAGCAGGACACGCTGTCTAAGGGCCGGTTTCTCGCCCACATGAGTCATGAGATCCGGACGCCCATGAGTGGCGTGCTCGGTATCACCGAGCTCCTGCTCGGCCAAGTGAGGGAGCCGGCGCAGCGCCAGCTGCTTCGCACCCTGCAGGACAGCGGACGCAACCTGCTGGCCATCATCAATGACGTCCTCGATCATTCGAAGATCGAGGCGGGGCGCATGACCCTCGAGCGCGTGCCGACCTCCCTGCGGCGCACAGCGCGGCACTGCGTGGATTTGCTGGGGCCACTCGCCCTGGACAAGGGGATCGAGCTGCGCCTCGAACTCGACGGTCAACTGCCGCGCGTCGTCATGGCTGATCCCGTGCGCTTGCAGCAAGTCATGACCAACCTGGTCAGCAATGCCGTCAAGTTCACCGAGCAAGGGCATGTCCGCCTCGCCCTCCGAGTGGTCGGACGCTCGCCCGCCGCCGTACACCTGATGCTGGAAGTGGTGGATACAGGCATCGGGATGAGCCCGGAACAGCAGGCCCGCCTGTTCACGGATTTCTCGCAGGCGGAACGATCCACCACCCGCAAGTACGGAGGCACCGGCCTGGGCCTGTCGATCGCCTTCCAGCTCATCGAGCTGATGGGTGGCAAGTTGCGCGTCGAGAGCTCGCCCGGGCTGGGATCCAGCTTCTCGGCTCGGTTCAGCGTGGATCTGCCGGGCGACGACTTGCCGGAAGGGTTCAGCATGACCCAATTCAGCCAGACGCTGGCTGGCACGTCGCTTGTTCCGGATGATGTCCTGGCAGTCACGGCGCCTGGGCCCATGACGCGCGAAGACGGTGAGGCCCTTGCTAGCGTGGCGGACCTTGCGGGAACCCGGCTGCTCGTTGCGGAAGACAACGCGGTGAACATGCTGGTGCTGACCGCGATGCTGGCCCGCTATGGCTGCGTGCTGACCACCGTCACCGATGGCTTGCAGGCGCTGACCGCCCTGCAACGTCAGCAGTTCGACATGGCGCTGCTTGACTGCGAGATGCCCGAACTCAGTGGCTACGAAGTCGTGAAGCGTTGGCGCGCGCGCGAGCAGGCCATGAAGCTGCCGCGCACGCCCTTCGTCGCAATCACTGCGAATGCACTCTCAGAAGACATCGACCGCACGCTGCGTTCCGGCTTTGACGACCACGTGAGCAAGCCCTTCACGCAGCAGGATCTTGAGGACGCTCTGCTGAGCAACATCATTCACGCCAGCTCAGTGCAAAACCGTCAGCTCGCTGCTGCACCCTGATCCGGCCAGAGCCGGTGGCTGCGGTCGCCGCGCGAGAAGCCCTCAAGCGCCACATCGACACCCCGCGTCAGAGCCAGCACCTTGAAGAGTTCGCCCATCTCGGCCTCGGACAGCAGCTTCTGCACCGGTGCGATCAGGCGTGCGTAGGCCAGCGGATCGCTCGCGGCGTCGCGTGCCGCACTGGCAGCCAGATCCAGCAGGCCGCAGTTCATCAGGAAGCGCGCCTGCGAGGTGTACCCGGCCAGTGCGAGCCCCGCTTCGCAACCCGCCCGGGCCATGGCGCTGAAGTCCACATGCGCAGTGATGTCCTGCTCGCCGGCGTTCGCAAGCGCGTCGTCCACGCTGCGCTGACGGGCAAAGGCGGTGAGCGTGCCCATGTGGCGCTCCGGGTGGTAGTACTCCGCTGAAGGGAAGCCGTAGTCGATCAGCAGGAGCGCTCCGTGACGCAGACACTGCGCGAGCGTGCCGACCAGCGCCTCGGCCTGCGGATTCAATTCGGTCGAATAGCGAAACCCAGCATCCATGCGCCTTTCCAGACCAAAATGGCTGGAAAGCCGCACCAGACAAGCGACAAGCCCTTCGGGTGCCGGCTGTTCGGACCACACAAAGCGCCCGGGCTGCACCGGATCGATCTGCACCATGCGCTGCCAGGCCCCCGCATCGTGCCAGGCCACGGCCTCGCAGGGCACGGCATCCAGCACCTCGTTGCCGAGGATCACGCCGTCAAAGGCCTCAGGCAGACGATCGAGCCACTGCACGCGCGCGAGTTGCGCGGCGAGCGTCTCGCGCTGCACCTCGCGCAGCCGGGTGGAGATGTCGAGGATCTGCCATTGCACGTTGCCGTGACCCAGGGCCGCAAGGCCCTCGAGGACATCGCGCGCCAGCTTGCCGGTGCCGGCGCCCAGCTCGAGCACGACCGGCGCCACGCCAGCCTCGAACAGCTGCGCCAGCTGCAGCGCCAGCGTGCGGCCGAACAGCGGGGTGAGCTCGGGCGCCGTCACGAAGTCGCCGCGCTCACCCATCGGTGTGCTGCGCGTGTAGTAGCCCAGGCCCGGCGCGTACAGGGCGAGCTCCATGAAGCGGGCAAAGGAGATTGCGCCACCCTGGGCCTCGATCTCGCGGGTGATGCGCTGCTGCAGTTCGGTCACGGGGCCGGATTGTCGCACCCGTGTCGCAGACCTCGGTGCAGGCGGGGTCGCCCGAATCGCCGGGCGTATAGTCTCCGCCATGGCTGCTTCCGCCTCCACGCCCACTTCTGCACCGGCCGCACCGGCGCCGCGCCGCGCCGTGCTGGTCACGGGCGGTGCCCGTCGCCTCGGGCGCGAGATCGCCCTGATGTTTGCCCGCTTCGGCTGGGACGTGGCCGTGCACTACGGCAGCTCGGCCGGCGACGCCGCCAAGACCACGGCCGAGATCAAGCAGCTTGGCGGCCGGGCCATCAGCCTGCATGCCGACCTGAACAGCGAGCGCGAGACTCAGGCGCTGGCCGGCGCCGCCATGAAGTCGCTCGGCCGGCTGGACGCGATCGTCAACAATGCCTCGCTGTTCGTGAACGACACGGCGGCCGACTTCACGCGCGACAGCCTGCTGCGCCACATGGTGCCCAACCTCGCCGCGCCGATCATTCTGGCGCGCGAATTCCACAAGCTGCTGGGTGAGACCGGCCAGGGCGTGGTCATCAACCTGCTCGACCAGAAGCTCTACCACTACAACCCGGACTTCCTGAGCTACACACTCTCCAAGGCGGGGTTGCAGGCCGCCACGGTCATGCTGGCGCAGGCGCTGGCGCCGCGCGTGCGCGTGATCGGCGTCGCGCCCGGGCTGACCCTGCGGAGCTACCTGCAGAAGGACGCCAAGGACTTCGAACGCGGCCAGAAGCTGAGCCTGACCGGCAAGTCCAGCAGCGCCGCCGATGTGGCCGCCACCGTGCTGTTTGCCGCCCAGAACCAGTCCATGACCGGCAATGTGATCCTCGTCGATGGCGGCCAGCACCTGATGGGCCTGCAGCGCGACGTGAGCTTTCTCTGAACGGTTCCACCACCTGCCCCGACCGATGCGCCGAATCTTCCTCGACCGCCTGCGTGTGCAGGCCTCCATCGGCATCCTGCCGCACGAGCTTGAAAGCAAGCAGCCCCTGCTGATCAGCGCCGAAGTGCGCATGCACGACGCGCCGCTGGTGCCCGCGCATGACGAGGTGCGCGAGGTGCTGGACTACCGGCGCGTGCGCCAGATCGCGCTCGATGAAGTGGCCACCGGGCACATCAACATGCTCGAGAGCCTGGCCGGCCGCATCGCCCAGCACGTGCTGGCCCTGCCGGGTGTGAGCGCGGTGGTGGTGCGGGTGGACAAGCCCAACATCTTCCCGGACTGCGACGGCGTGGCCGTGGAAGTGTCAGGCGAGCGCTGAACGCGGCTAGGGCCTGTTAACACGACTTCTGCGAGTGCGTTGCGGATCAAAAGGGCCGTGCGCAAGGCGCGCTGCGCAGGCAGGGTAGGCCCCTGCCGAGCAAGGGCAACGCAGCGCACGGTCCTTTTGGCCGCAACCCTGCGGGAACCGGTCGGCGGGGCCGGCATGCTGCGTTGCGCTGCTTGCGCGTATCGACATACGCGCTGCGCAGCACGCCTTGCG
>JAIXTA010000105.1 GCA_027484405.1 Burkholderiales bacterium | reverse complement strand
TGCCGCCCCCATGGACTTCAACATCCACTACCACCTTGCCAGCGAGACCGTGTACCCCGTCAAGCAGGCCGCGGTCAGCGCCTTGCAAAGCCGCTTCGAGGCACCCAGGCCCGAGACCTACTGCTGGATGTGGACCAACCTCAGCGCCAGCAGTGTGAAGCTGACGGTGCGTCTGCAGCAGGTGCGCTGAGCGCCGCCTCGCCGATCCGATCGCCATGCAGCCTGCCGATGCCCTGACCCACGCCCTGCCCGTGGTGGAGGCCGCCGCCACCCTGGCCTTCGCCGCCTCGGGCCTGGTGGCCGGTGCGCGCAAGAAGCTCGACGTGGTGGGCCTGTGCGTGGTCACCACGCTGGCCGCGTTTGGCGGCGGCACGCTGCGTGACGTGCTGCTCGACCGCCGACCCTTCTACTGGGTCGAGCACCCGGTCTGGCTGTGGGTGATCCTGGGGCTGTGCATTGCAGCCACCTTTGTGCTGCGCAAGCGCGGCTTGGCCACCCAGCTGGCCATCACCGAGCGCGCCATCCAGTGGCCCGATGCGCTCGGCCTGGGGCTCTTCACCGCGGTGGGCACGCAGCTTGCGCTCGCCCAGAACCTGCCGCCCATCGTCGCCGTGCTCATGGGTGTGATCACCGCCGTGTTCGGCGGCGTGCTGCGCGACATCGCCTGCAACGAAGTGCCCAAGGTCTTCAGTGACCACCAGCCCTACGCGGTCTGTGCCTTCTTCGGCGGCTGGGTCGCGGTGGCTGGGCACCAGCTGGGCTGGCCCGCCGAAGCGGCGCTCGCCGCCTCAGCACTCGTCACTTGCGTGCTGCGCGTGGCGGCGATGCTCAGCGGTTTGAAGCTGCCGGGCTGGCGGGGGCAGTAGGGCGCAACGCCGTCCTGAGCAACCGGCTCACTCGCTCCTGAACCCGATTTTCACATGCGTCCCGTCGCAAAACGGCTTGGTCGCGCTGCCGCCGCAGCGGCACAGGCGGGCGGTGGTGATGCGGCAGACCATGCGGCCGGTGCCGGCCAGCACTTCCATGTTGCCGCTGACCTGCAGCGGGCCGTTGGGTTCGGGGTCGATGTGTAGCGGCCCGTCGCGCACCTCCAGCATGTCGGTGGGGGTGCCGTTGATGCCGGTGGCCGGCTCGCCGCTGGCGGCAAAGTTCACGTCGTGGTGGCTGCCGTCGCAGAAAGGCTTGTTCTTGCTCGCGCCGCAGCGGCACAAGGTGGCGCGGTAGCCGATGGGTTCGCCATCGAGCACGATGGGCGCGCGCACACCGTAGGGGCCGGCCTCGCGCACGCTGATCAGGTTCACGGGCGGGGCGGCTTCATCGGGCTGGCCGTCCTTGCGGGTGTAGCGGATGGCGCCGCTCGGGCAGGCGTGGGCAATGTCCACCAGGCGTTCGGTGGGCATGGCGTCCGGGAAGATCCAGTCGCCCGGCGTGTTGGCCAGAAACACCTTGGGCGCGCCCGTGACGCAGAAGCGGGCGTGGATGCAGCGCTTGCCTTCGAACATCAGGGTCAGGTCGCGCCCCTGTACGTGTTCGACGCCATCGATCCGGGTGCTTGCGGGCGCGGCCGCCGCGCTGCCCGCAGGTCGGGGTACGGGCAGCGGGATGGCCTGCATCACGACCGCGCTGCCTTCAATGCCGCCGGCCGCCTGCGCTTCAGCCAGCTGTGCGGCCGAGGCGGTGATGGTCACCCGCGGCAGCACCACCGGTCCGCGCGGCTCCAGCCCGGTCTTGCCGCGCCGGGCCAGGCTGCGGAACAGCTTGGCCGCCTGCGCGGTGCGTGCATGCGGGCTGGTGTCGGCAAGCGCCTCGGCGGCGGTGGCCAGTTCATCAAGCCGTTCGATGAAGAAGCGCCGGCCGGCCTCGCCGGGTGGCAGGGCAGCAGCGTCGCGCAGGGCGGTGAAGCTCATGCCGGCGTTGCACTGCGGGTTGGACTCGCCGGCGGGCAGGCGCGCGGCGTGTTCGGCCAGCAGGGTCATGGCGCGCATGAGGCCCACGCCCAGGTCCACAGCCAGGGCCTTCTCGCCACCGGGGCCGTGCACGCCGTAGCTCCAGGCCAGCAGGCGCAGCATGAGCCCGTAGCTGGCGTTGGCCACGTCCACCGTGGCAATGGCCAGCGGATCTTCCAGCCACACGCGCCCTTCGGGCTGCGGCGGGCGGCGCAGCACCGGGTTGGTGGCGGCCGGGTGCGCCGGCTTGAAGCCGGGGTCTTGCGCCTTGAACTGCGCCAGCTCCTGGCGAATGGCCACAAAGCGGGCGTAGTGCGAGCCGGCGCTGTCGCTGGGGGCGCCTTCGCCCTGGCGCACGATGGCATCGAGCGCCGCCAGCGCCGTCTTCAGGCAGATGACCGGCTGCGCGCCCTGCAGGCTGATCTCGCTGGGCGCCATCTGCAGGGTGCGCGGGCCGCAGAAGGCCACCTCTTCACCGTGCGCGGCGCAGAAGCGCTCCAGCGCACCGGCCAGGGTGCTGTAGAAGCTGCCCACGGTGTCGTAGTCCGTGGCCATGGGCGTGATGCGTGCGCCGGGTGCGCCGCGCACAAACAGGCGCTCCGGCGCAAAGCCCTCGCCCTCGGGCTCGTCGCTGCCCTCGGGCCGCTCCAGGAAGATGAAGTGCTGCAGCGTGGCGTCGTTGAAGGGCGCGAGCTTCACCACCACACGCGCCGGCAGATAGCCGGGGTCCAGCGGGAAGTTGGCGCGCCCAAAGCGGGGCGCCCCGCCGAGTGCGGCGGTGATGTTCCACACCGCCACCAGGTGGCCCATCTCCTCAATGGCCACGTCCAGGATCTCGCGCCGCCAGCGCGCCAGGGCCTCGGCCTGCGCCTCGGTCAGGCCTTCGTCGGTGCCCTGCTTGAGGCTGAAGGCCGCATACAGATAGGTGCACATCAGGTTGTGCTCCAGCTCGGCGGCCTCGTACAGGGCGTGCAGCAGCAGCTCCCGGCTGGGCACGCCGGCCAGGGAGTTCACGGCGTGCGGGGTGTGGGGGCTGGAAGACGCGTTGGGCGCAGTCGTCAGCTCGGACATGGCGGGGGCTCCGGGCAAGGTGCCGGCAGCAGGGGCCGTGCCAGCGGCCTGACCTTACACCCGCCAGATGATGTGCTGCTTGCGTGGCACAGGGGCGCAGACGCCAGACGCCGGAGCCGTCATTCAGATTCAGACAGAAAATGGCTGAAATTAATGCTTTTTGAACTTGCTAAGCACCAGTTCTCGATTGTCTGAAGCTGCTCACGCGCGGTTTTGATGTTGAATAAATTGTGTCCGAAAGTGTTGCTCAGGCGTCAGTGTCCTGCGCGCCAAAGAGCCCGGGCTCGCCCTCTGCAATGCTGCGCAGGAAATCCCAGACCACACGCACACGGCGCAGGCCAAACAGCTCGCTGGGCGCGGCCAGCCAGAGCGTGCGCTTCACGCTCGCCTGGCCGGGCAGCACGCGGCGCAGGGTCGGGTCGGCAGCCTGCACATAGCGCGTGAGCATGCCCAGGCCGATGCCGGCGGCAATGGCGGCGTGCTGCGCCAGCATGCCCGTGGCGGCAAACACGCGCCGGGGCTTGAGCTGCAGCTCGTCCAGATAGCGCAGGGAATCAGAGAGCAGATAGTCCTGCACGTAGTCCACAAAGCGGTGCGCGGCCAGATCGTCCAGTGACGCAATGGGCGGATGCGCCGCCAGGTAGCTGCTGCTGGCGCAGAGGTCATAGCGCAGGTCCGTCAGGCGGGTGACGTAGTAACGGCCGCTGGCCGGCGGCTCCACCATCACGGCCAGGTCGGCCTCGCGCGCCGCCAGGCTGGGCGAGCGCGGCAGGAGCAGCAACTCGACCTGTAGCTCCGGATGTTCTGCGAAGAGCCTGGGCAGGCGCGGCGCCAGCACCATGGTGCCGAGTGCCTCCGGCACCGCCAGGCGCACCGCGCCCGCCACGGCCGCCGCCTCGCCCGTGATCTGCTCGGCCGCCGTGAGCAGCTGCGCCTCCATCGCCTCTGCATGGCCGCGCAACACCTGCCCCGCCGCCGTGAGCGTGAGCCCCGCGCGGCTGCGCTCAAACAGCGGCCGGCCGAGTTGTTCCGTCAGCCGCTGCAGCCGCCTCGCCACCGTCGTGTGCTCCACATCCAAGCGCCGCGCCGCCCCCGCATGGCTGCCGGTGCGCGCGACTTCCAGGAAGTAGCGCAGGTCGGACCAGTCGGG
>JAIXTA010000202.1 GCA_027484405.1 Burkholderiales bacterium | reverse complement strand
CCGAGTTTCACGAAGTCGCTGCCACCCATCACAAGGCTGCCGCCAAGGCGCATGCCGCAGGCGACCACAGCACCGGCAGTACCCACGCAAAGTCGGCACATGAGCAGGCCACCAAGGCCACCGAGCAGGCCACCGCAGCCAGCAACGGGGCCACGGGCTCCCCAGAACGCAAGTAAGCCCGATGCGGCGGCGCCCGGGCCCCGGCTCGGTGTCGCCGCCGGGCCTTGATGGATTGACATGCTCTGAAGCCTCATGCCGCCGCAGCGCCCGCTCAGCAACACGCTGATTGACCAGCTGCCGGCTGCCGAGCGCGCACGCCTTCTTGCCCGCGCCGAGCGCGTCCCCCTACACCTCATGGACGAGGTCGGTCGGGCTGGCCAGCCCGCGGCCTTTGCGTACTTTCCGATTGACTGCTTTTTCTCGCTGATCCACCGACTCGATGCCTTGACGGTGACCGAGGTCGCGCTGGTCGGCTTTGAAGGCATGCTCGGCTGTGAACTGACGGTTGCCACGGGCGTGCAGCCCTTCCAGGTCATGGTCCAGGGCAGCGGGTTTGCATGGCGGGTCGAACGCGCAGTCCTGCTGCGCGAACTCGCGAACCCTGGTCTGCTGCATCAGCAACTCGACCGGTACATGAGCGTGATCCTCAGGCAGGTGGCCAACTCGGCTGCATGCAATCTGCACCATGCCACGTCCGCACGCCTGGCCCGGTGGCTGCTCATGAGTGACGACCGCGCAGGCAGTGACGAGCTGCAGATGACCCAGGCGTTTCTGGGCAGCATGCTGGGTGTGCGACGCGTCAGCATCACCGAGGCGGCCAGACTGATGCAGGACACGGGGCTGATCAGCTACCGGCGCGGCACGGTGCGCATCCTGAGTCGAGCCGGCCTGAAGGCCGCCGCATGCACCTGCTACCGCGCCGACCGCAAGGCCTATCGCGAGCTGATGCAGTGAGGGCGCTCATGTGTCCTGGGTTCGCCAGCGAACAGACGCGTCCGGCGCCGCAGCCTAAGTTCCCATCCAACCGCCTGAACGATTGCAAGTCGAACCGGAGCAGATCATGCCCTTGGGAACCATCCTGTTGATCGTGCTGATCGTGATGCTGATCGGCGCCGTGCCGCGCTGGCAGTACAGCAAGGGCTGGGGCTACTGGCCCAGCGGTGGCCTTGGCCTGCTGGCGCTGGTGGTGCTGGTGCTTCTTCTGGCCGGCCGCCTGTGAAGCCGGCAGCGCACGCATGCGCGAGGCACATGCCATGGAAGGCATGCATACCCCTCTCCCCTTTCAGGTCGACGCTGCAAGCTGATTCCCCGATTCACTTGCCCGCCCGGTAGATCGGGCCCATTGACCTCTCGAGACGCACCACGGCTTGGTGCGTCTTTTTTTGCTGGGCGACGATCATGCACATTCTGTGGGCACCGCAGGTCGCGCCGCGGTCTCCTGCTTCGGGGCAGATCGGCGCATCAGAACGACCGAGCCGAAGGGCTTTCTCGCTTGTCTGGTGCGGCTTTCCAGCCATTTTGGCCTGAAGACCCGCATGAATGCTCGATTTGCGTGTGCGCGCCCGGGAATGTGCAACTGCAGCGCGTGAACAGCGCTCTAGCGGGCGAGCAGCTCGCCCAGCAGCGCATCGGCGCCGTAGACCACGCGCAGTGCCTCGAGCATGGCGCGCACGTCCACAGCAATGGCGCGTGCCTCGCGGCCCTCGTAGCCGAACTGGTTGCCGGTCTGCTCGATGTTGCCGTCGAACTGCACGCCCACCAGCTCGCCGGCGGCATTGAGCACGGGCGAGCCGCTGGAGCCGCCGATGATGTCGAGATCATTGACGAAGTTCAGCGGCGTCTCCAGCTTCAAACGCCCACGGGCCTCCAGCCAGCGCCTGGGCAGCTCGAAGTCCGCGCGGTCGGGCTGGCCTTGCATCATCGCGCTGCGCTCATACAGGCCGTGGAAGGTGGTGGCCCAGGCGGTCCACACGCCATCGCGGTCATAGCCGCGCACAAAGCCCCAGGACAGTCGCAGGCTGCCCGTGGCGTCCGGGTACAGGCCGGGCAGCCGGGCGGCACGTTCCATGCGCGTGATGCGGTCGTAGGCGCGCTCCTTCACGGCAGCGATCTGGTTCTCCTGCAGCAGGCGCACCTGGCGGCGGAAGGCATAAGCCTCGCGCGCCACCACGATCAGCGGATCGCTGCTGGCCCGTACTGCGGCTGCGCCGCCGTCCACCAGCTGGCGCCGCACTTCAACATTGCCGAGGCCGGTGTTGGCCGCCCAGGTCTGCGCGCGGTTGGCTGGCGTCTGCCCCGAGAGCAGGGTGCGGATGAAGGGATGGTCCTTGCCCAGCGCATCCACGGCCGCCTCCAGCCGCAGCTGCACGCGCAGGGCTTCCAGCGACGGGTGGAAGGGCGCCTGGGCCGTCACGCGGCGGCTGATCCGCTGGATGTTGGCTGCCGAGAACGCCTTCAGGCGCTGCTCGGCCGGCCACTCCTGCTCGAAGGCCAGATCCACGATCTCGTAGGCCGTGGACAGCAGCGTGCGCCAGCCGCCCGAGATGGCGGTGAGTTCGCGGCCATGCTTGCGCTCCAGCTGCACGGCGGCCTCGATCTGCTTCCAGGGGTCGTCGCCGTCCAGCGGCACGGCGGCGCGGACCTGCTTTTCGCGCTCCTGCTTGGCCTGCCAGAACTCTTCGCTCTGCATGCGGCGCACCGCGCCGTTCGTGGTCTTGAAGTAGTTCTGCGTGCCGAAGAGATTGCTTTCGGCCTGGGCGGCGGCCTGCGGCGAGCGGGCGGAGTAGGCCTTCAGTGCCTCGATCTCGCGCTTGGCCAGCTCCAGCTGCAGCGGCAGCCAGCTCTGTGCCTGGAAGCGCGCGTCGGCCACCGTGAGGTGACGCGAGGTGCTGCCGGGGTTGCCGATGGCGAACACCGGCTCGCCTTCCTTCACGCCCTGCGGCGCCACGCGGAACCAGCGCGCCGGCCGGTAGGGCTTGCCGTCCACATAGGCGCGCAGCAGGGCCACGTCGAGGTTGTAGCGGGGGTAGACGAAGTTGTCGCGGTCACCGCCGAACAGGCCGATGGTGCGCTCCGGCGCCCAGACCAGGCGCACGTCGTTGATGCGCCGGTAGCGGTAGACCCAGTACTCGGCGCCGCGATACAGCGTGATCACCTCGCAGCTGAGCCTGGTCTGCTCGGAGCATTCGCGCTCGATGGCGACGATGCGCGCCGCCCGGGCATTCTCCGGCCCGGTGGTCACGCGCTGGGTCACGTTCTCGAAGGACTCCAGCACCGACACATCGGCGCCGGGGCATTGGATCTCCTGGTCGCGCGTTGCCGCAAGGTAGCCGTCGCGGTAAATCGACGGCCGGGTCGCACTCAGGCGGAACAGGCAGCCCTCGGCCACATGGTGGTTGGTGATGACCAGCCCGTCAGCCGACACGAAGCCGGACGAGGAGCCGTAGCGCCCCGCAGCCAGTCGCGCGTGCTCCAGCCACTGCGGCGTGAGCGTCACGCCGGTGGTGGATGCGATCGCTTCGGCCGGCACATCGTGCAGGGGATGCACGCCTTCGGCCGACCATACGGGCGCCATGACCACACCCGCGCTGAGCGAGATCAGCGCCAGTTGCGTACGGGTTTTCGAGAGGATTCGAGAGCTCATTCGCGCTTCACCCCGACTGGGAAAGCGGCGATGCTAACGCGACGACTCCCATGCGCATCGATACCTACAACACGCTACCGCCTGAGGCCGAGCTGATCGACGCCGGCCTGGGCGAGTTCAACCAGCAGGCTGCGCCGCTGCACGAGGTGAAGCCGCTCGCAGTCATCGCACGCAATGCCTCAGGGCACGTGACTGCCGGCGCCATCGGCCGAACCTGGGATACGGCCTGCGAGTTGCAGCAGCTCTGGGTACAGCCCGCGCAGCGCGGCGCAGGCCTGGGCAGCGCCCTGATGAAGCAGTTTGAGCAGTCAGCCCAGGCGCGCGGATGCACCGTGGTCTACCTCGAGACCTTCAGCTTCCAGGCCTGCCCCTTCTACGTACGGCTCGGCTATAGCGTGGCCGACACCATGGACCTACTGCCACATGGCATCGTGCGCTGGCGGCTGGTGAAGCGGCTGGCCTAGAGCGAGATCCGCAGGCCTAGCGATCGGCCTGAACCACCATAGCAAGCTGCGCGCGCAGCAATTCGAACAGCAGATCGAAGACCCGGCGGATCACCGGGTCGCTCCGGATTTCTCGATGCACGGCGAGCCAGCACGGCAGGCCCGGAATGCGCAGCTGCGGCAGCACGGGCTGCACGCCCGGCAGCTGCTGTGCGGTGTAGCTCGCAAGAAAGCCGATCCCGCAGCCTGCACCCACCAGGCGGCTGTAGACAATGTGGTCATCGGTCCGCAGCGCGAACTGCTCGCGCTGCATGGGAATGCCCTTGGCCGCAAAGCCATCGAGCAGCAAGCGGTCCGTGTCGTATCCCACGAGCGTGTGGGCCGGAGACAGCAGATCGTCCAGTTCGCGCGGTGTGCCGCAGCGCCGCAGATAGTCCTCATGCGCATAGGTCCGGATGGGGATGTCGCCCACGCGTCGGGCGATGAGCGAGTCCTGCTGGGGGGGGAACATGCGCAGTGCGATATCAGCCTCGCGGCGCAGCAGATTGCTGGCGCTGTTGGTGGCAACCAGCTCGATAGCGATCTCGGGCTCGGTCGCTCGCAGCCGGGCAATCAGCCCCGGCAGCAGCCACGCAGCCGCCACCTGGCTGGCACTGAGCCGGACCGTGCCCGACCGATCTGAGCGCCGCGCTGTGAGCTTGCGCTGCAGGCTCCGTGCGCCATCGCGCATCTGCCGCGCCTCGTCGGCGATGGCCAGCGCACTGCGCGTGGGCGCGAGGCCGCGGCCGGTGCGCTCGAACAGGCTCACGCCCAGCTGCCGCTCCAGCTGCTCGATATGCCGGCCCAGTGTGGGCTGATGCATGCCCAGCGCACGCGCCGCGGCCATGAGGCTGCCATGCTCCAGAACGGCGAGGAAGCTGCGTACCAGCGCCCAGTCAAAGCCTGTACTTGAGGACGAGTCGAGTTTCGACACAGCATTCATTTTATTCACTCTTGCATATCAGAATGACGTATTTATCCACTATCGAATAGTAAAGCCCAGACCGAGAATGACCGCAAGGGTTCGGCGCTGGTGCCGAACCGCACTTGAAGAGGTTGCCATGAACACACACCGCTCCGTGCTCATTCTCGGAAGCCGCGGTCGCCTGGGCGCTGCACTGGTTGATGCCTTTGCCAACTCGGGCTGGCAGGTCCATGCCCAGATGCGCCGCCCACCCGATGCGCCGGCATCCACACGCGTCAGTCCAGTCCACATACCGATGACAGAGACTGCACGCATTGCCGCTGCTACCGCGGGGGCACGCGTCGTGGTGCATGCACTCAACCCCGCCTATACCCGCTGGGAGGCCGAGGCCATGCCCCTGATGCAGCAGGCCATCGAGATCGCGCTGCGCTTGAATGCACGCCTGATCTTCGCAGGCAACGTATATGAGTTCGGCTCGGCGATGCCCGAGGTGCTCAACGAGTTCACGCCCTTTGCGGCCAACACCTCAAAGGCGCGCATTCGCATCGCGCTCGACGACGCGCTGCAGCAGGCACGGGCACGTGGGCTGCGCAGTCTTGTGTTGCGCGCCGGGGATTTCTTCGGCTCCGGACGGGGAAGCTGGTTCGACCTGGGGATCGTGAAGGATCTGGCGCGCGGCTCGCTCCTGTACCCCGGACCGACGCACACTGCGCACGCCTGGGCCTACGTGCCGGACCTTGCGCGCGCCTACGAACGGCTCGCCACGCGTGAGGCCGAGCTGCCAGACTTTGCGCGCTACCACTTCGCAGGCCATACCCTGACCGGCAGTGCACTGCTCGACAGCATCGAGGCCGCCATGCAGCCGCGTCAGCCCTATCGTCGAAAGCAGCTGCCGTGGGGTCTGATCGGCGCGGTCGGCCGCATCTACCGCCCCTGGGGTGCGCTGCATGAAATGGCGTATCTGTGGCAGCGCCCCCATCGGCTTGATGGCCAGGCCCTGCGCGCGGTGATCGGCGCAGAGCCGCAGACGCCGCTGCAGCAGGCCGTTACCGAGTCCTTGCAGCGGCTTGGATTCTCCGGTGCAGCCCCAACCGGCGCGACGCACGCTCGGGGTGCTGCATGAGCCGCGCACCGCAATACTCGGCCGACGCCCCTTCAACACGCTTGGCGCTGGGTGGGCTCATGCTTCTGGTGGCGCTGCTTGCCTTCGCACCCGTGCTGATTCTGGGGCCTGCGATTGGCTGGCCTGCGTCGCTGTCGCGCCCGGCAGCGGATCAGCTGCAGCTGATCGCCTCCCAGCCGGACGCCGTGCGCCTGGGCTACGCCAGCTACCTGATGTACTCCGTGCTGCTGCTACCGGCGTTTGCAGCCGCGCTGCGGCGCTGGCCCATCGGATCCGGCTGGCACACCTTGATCATGAGCCTGCTTGCACTCTCGGTGCTGGCGCGCAGCCTGGGCATTCTGCGCTGGCTCACCGCCATGCCGGAACTGGCCGCCCAGCATGCGCTCGCCGATGGATCGAACCGCGCACTGATCGAGCTGCAGTTCCGGATGCTCAACAGCTGGGGCGGTGGCATTGGCGAGCTGCTGGGCGTGAGCCTCTTCATGGCGCTGGCCATGACCGCCCTCGGCCTGGCGGGGCGGCAGGCTTCATGGCCGCGCTGGATGTGGCTGGGCGCCTTGCTGAGTGCAGCTTTGCTCTACGGACTGGCCGGGCCGATCGCCGGTGTGTCAGCCAAGGTACCCACGGCAGTGGCCGTCAGCACACTGTCCCTCTGGATGGCCGCTGCGGGTGTGGCCAGCATGCGCCGCTGAGTGATCGATCACGACCAGGGTCTGGTGGCGGCGCGCGGAGCGTCGCCACCTCGTTCACTGCGAGAACACGAACTCCCCATCCACCACGCCCACCTTCACCGTCTGCTTGGGAAGAAAGCCGCCTTCGAGCAGCTTCTTGGCCAGCGGGTTCTCCAGGTGGGACTGGATGTAGCGCTTGAGCGGCCGGGCGCCGAAGGTCGGGTCGTAACCGGCGTTGGCGATGCGCTCCAGCGCTTCGTCGCTGATCTCGAAGCCCAGTTCAAGCTTGCCAAGACGCTCCTCAAGACGCACGAGCTGGATGCGGGCGATGCCCTTGATCTGCTCGCGCGCCAGGGCGTGGAAGATCACGACCTCGTCGATGCGGTTCAGGAACTCCGGGCGGAAGTGCTGCTTGACCTCCTGCCACACCACGCCCTTGATGCGCTCGGGCTCCTCGCCCGCCATCTGCTGGATGAGGTGGCTGCCCAGATTGCTGGTCATGATGATCACGGTGTTCTTGAAGTCCACGACGCGACCCTGGCTGTCGGTAAGCCGCCCGTCGTCCAGCACCTGCAGCAACACATTGAATACGTCCGGGTGCGCCTTCTCGACCTCGTCGAACAGGATCACGCTGTAGGGCTTGCGACGCACGGCTTCCGTGAGCATGCCGCCTTCGTCATAGCCCACGTAGCCCGGCGGCGCACCGATCAGGCGGCTGACGCTGTGCTTCTCCATGTACTCGCTCATGTCGATGCGGATCAGGTGGTCCTCGCTGTCGAACATGAAGCCGGCCAGGGCCTTGGTGAGCTCGGTCTTGCCCACGCCCGTGGGGCCCAGGAACAAAAAAGAGCCGTAGGGCTTGTTCGGGTCGGCCAGGCCAGCGCGTGAACGGCGGATGGCATCGGCCACCAGGGTCACGGCCTCGTCCTGTCCCACCACGCGCTTGTGCAGCGCGTCTTCGATGTGCAGCAGCTTGTCCTTTTCGCCCTGCATCATCTTGCTGACGGGAATGCCGGTGGCGCGCGCCACAACCTCGGCAATTTCCTCCGCACCCACGTGCGTGCGCAGCAGCTTGGGCCGGGTCGCCGTCTTCTCGGAATGCTCTGCGGCCTTGAGCTGGGCTTCGAGCAGCGGCAGCTTGCCGTACTGCAGCTCGGCCACCTTGTCGAACTGACCCTTGCGCTGGAAGTCGGCCATCTGGGCGCGGATGCTGTCGATCTGGCCGCGAATGGTCTGGGCGCCCTGCACCGCGGCCTTCTCGCTCTTCCACACGTCTTCAAGGTCGGCATATTCGCGGCCGAGCTTGTCGATCTCCTGCTCGATGAGCTGCAGGCGGGCCTTGGAGGCGTCGTCCGTCTCCTTCTTCATGGCTTCACGCTCGATCTTGAGCTGGATCAGGCGCCGGTCGAGCTTGTCCATGGCCTCGGGCTTGGAGTCGATCTCCATCTTGATGCGCGCTGCGGCCTCGTCGATCAGGTCGATGGCCTTGTCCGGCAGGAAGCGGTCGGTGATGTAGCGGTGCGAGAGCTCGGCCGCGGCCACGATGGCCGGGTCGGTGATGTCCACGCCGTGGTGGGCCTCGTACTTCTCCTGCAGGCCGCGCAGGATGGCAATCGTCGCCTCCACGCTCGGCTCATCGACCAGCACTTTCTGGAAGCGGCGCTCCAGTGCGGCGTCTTTCTCGATGTACTTGCGGTATTCGTCCAGCGTGGTGGCGCCGATGCAGTGCAGCTCGCCGCGCGAGAGCGCCGGCTTGAGCATGTTGCCGGCGTCCATGGCGCCTTCGGCCTTGCCGGCGCCGACCATGGTGTGGATCTCGTCGATGAACAGGATGATGCGGCCCTCGTCCTGGCTCACCTCCTTGAGCACGGCCTTCAGGCGCTCCTCGAACTCGCCCCGGAACTTGGCGCCGGCCAGCAGGCCGGCCATGTCCAGCACCAGCACCCGCTTGCCCTTGAGGCTGTCGGGCACCTCGCCCGAGACGATGCGCTGGGCCAGGCCCTCGACGATGGCGGTCTTGCCCACGCCGGGCTCACCGATGAGCACCGGGTTGTTCTTG
>JAIXTA010000109.1 GCA_027484405.1 Burkholderiales bacterium | reverse complement strand
AGCAGGGCATGAGTCCGGCGGCCGCCATCCGCGAGGCCTGCGTGCTGCGGTTCAGGCCGATCATGATGACCACCTTCGCCGCACTCATGGGCGTGCTGCCGATTGCGGCAGGCCTGGGCGCCGGGGCCGAGCTGCGCCAGCCCCTGGGTGTGGCCGTGGTGGGCGGCCTGCTGTTCTCGCAGGCCATCACGCTCTACATCACGCCGGTGATCTACCTGTATCTGGACCGCTGGAGCGGCAGCGGCCCACGCGTGCTGCCCGGCGATGCCGTGCCCGAGCGCGCCGGGCCGGTGGCCGTGCCTTCGGGCGAGTGATGCGCCTCTCACCCGCGGGCAAGGTTCCCAGGCTTTACACCCGTTCACATGCTGTCAGTGATCTGACGGCGCACAACACGCAGGCCAAGCTGCGGGCACCAAGTCGCCCGGCCAGGCTCTGACCTGCAGCCTGTGCAAAGAACCCAGAAAGGACGCAGCCATGAAGTCCATCCCGACCGTCTCGCCACTCCGCATGTTGCGCAGCCTGCGCCTGCAGCCCGCCTCCCTCGGCATTGCGCTGTCGATCCTGCTTGGCGCCCCTCTCCAGGCGTCGGCCACCCCCTCGGCCATCCCCGCCGCCATCCCCGCCGCCGCCGCGTCTGCCGCCGAGCACAGCGCAACCGCGGGACTGAGCGCGGTCACGGATGCCGCGGATGGCTCCTTGCCCTGGGCAGCCGACGGCGAGCGTTGGTGGTCGCGCTTTCAGGACCCGACGCTCAATCTGCTGCAGGCGGTACGCATCGCGCGCGGCGGCGAGCCGGCGGCGCCACTCGTGCCCGGCGCCTCGCCGGATGTGGACCTGGTCCTGAGCTACATCGGCGAGCGCAGCTTTGCGCTGCGCCTGCGCGTGGCCCAGGAGGGCCGTGACATCACGGCTCGCCAGCTCGCCGTGGCCCGGCAGTCGGGCAGCACGCCCACCCCCATGCTCAATGCCCTGAGCGAGCGCCTGCAGCGCATGGACGGGCTGGTGAATGTGTATGCCACCAAGCACGACGAGTTTGCCGCGCATCTGGCGCAGCTCACCGGCCTGTCAGCCGCCGGCATCAGCCGGACCCTGCCCACACCGAGCAGCATCATGGCGCTGCCCGTGGTGCATGCCGCAGTGCCACTGCGCCTTCCGGCCAGTCTCGCCGCAGGTCTGGGTGAGCGCGCTGGCAATGCGTCCAGGGTCTCATCCGTCGGTGCGGACGCCGCATGGATCTACCCGATCTCCGCAGCCACCGAGAGCGAGGCGGCCGCACAGCCTGCCCATGCCGCCAAGGCGGATGCGCATGCGCAGCGCCTCGGGGCCGCCAAGACGACCACCAAAACGGTCGCCAGGACGGCAAACTCGGCGGCCGCCGCAGCGCCTGCCGAAGACGTGGCCGCCACGCCTGAGCAGGCACTGGCCCGCAGCCTCACCGTGCTGGGTGCCAGTGCCACCCGCACCCTGAATGCCCTGGCGCGGCTGGAATCTGCGCAGCGCCAGGAGGGCATGCTTGCCGTGGACGCGCCCGAGGGCCGAGCGCTGGAGCTGGAGCGTCTCGAGCGCCAGCAGGCCACCGTGGCCCTGGCCGATGCCGCGGCCGAAGCCATCACGGAAACCGCACTTGCTTGGGTGGACCTGTTTGCGCAGACCCGCGGTCAGCTGCTGCCCGAGCCCCTGCTTGCGCAGCAGGCCGACACGGAAGACGCCGCCCCGGGGCAGTAGGCCCGGGAGGCAGCGGCGCAGCCTGCCGCCGCACGTGCCTGCCAGCGCGATCTTCGGAACTGCTTCTCGCTTGTCTGGTGCGGTTCTTCAGCCATTTTGGTCTGAAGAACCGCGTCAAATGGACATCTAGCTAGCGGCGCCGGACGCATCCGGCGAAACCCCGCGCTCAGCGCCAGAAGCCAATCTTCACTTGAATGTGCCGGCGTAGGTCTCGCGCAGCACGTTCTTCTGCACCTTGCCCATGGTGTTGCGTGGCAGCTCGGTCAGCACCCAGATGCGCTTGGGCACCTTGAAGGCGGCAATCTCGCCCTTGAGCTTGGCGATCAGCGCCTCGCCATCTACCTGGGCGCCCGCCTTGGGCACCACCACGGCGCAGACGGCCCCGCCGAAGTCAGGGTGCGGCACGCCGATCACCGCGCTCTCGTCCACGCCCGGCTGGTCGTCGAGCCAGCCTTCGATTTCCTTGGGGTAGACGTTGTAGCCGCCGGTGATGATGAGGTCCTTGCTGCGGCCCACGATGGTGACGTAGCCGTCGCCGGAGAGCTTGCCCACGTCGCCGGTCTTGAAGAAGCCGTCGGCGGTGAACTCGGCCGCGGTTTTCTCGGGCATCTTCCAGTAGCCGGCAAACACGTTCGGCCCCTTGACCTCGATGCCGCCGATCTCGCCTGCGGCGCAGGGCTTGCCGCCGTCGCCCATGATGCGCAGCTGTACGCCGGGCAGGGCCGGGCCCACGGTGCCGGCGCGGCGGTCGGCGGCCTGACCGGCCGCCTTGGGGT
>JAIXTA010000187.1 GCA_027484405.1 Burkholderiales bacterium | reverse complement strand
TGGGTGCGCGCAACGATGTGCACTGCGTCAGCATCGAGCACAAGCTGGGCATCAAGGCCAGCCCCACCTGCGTGCTGCAGTACGGCGACCATGGGGGAGCCATCGGCTACCTCGTCGGTCAGGAGAACCGCGGGCTGGAATACATGTTCATCATGATGAATGCCGCGCGCTACGCAGTGGGCGTACAGGGCATCTCGGTGGCCGAGCGTGCCTACCAAAAGGCGGTGCAGTACGCCAAGGATCGCGTGCAGAGTCGCCCCGTTGATGGGTCCATACCCGGCTCGGCGGCCATCATTCATCACCCGGATGTGAAGCGCATGCTCATGACCATGCGTGCTTACACGGAAGGCTGCCGGGCGATGGCTTTCGTGGCAGGTGCGGCCTATGACGCCTCGCACCACCATCCGGATGAGGCCACGCGCAAGCAGAACCAGGCGTTCTATGAGTTCCTGGTGCCGCTCGTAAAGGGCTACAGCACCGAGATGACCCTGGATGTGGCGAGCCTCGGCGTGCAGGTGCATGGCGGCATGGGCTTCATCGAGGAGACCGGCGCGGCGCAGTACCTGCGTGACGCCAAGATCCTCACCATCTATGAGGGCACCACAGCCATCCAGGCGAACGACCTGGTGGGCCGCAAGACCATTCGCGACGGCGGCGCGGTCGCCAAAGGTATCTGCGCGCAGATCGCCAAGACGGAAGCAGAACTCTCCGCACGCGACAGCGTGGCCTGTCGTGCGGTGGCAAAGCGCCTGGGCGCGGCCCGCAAGGCGCTGGAGGACGTGATCGACTTCATCGTTGCCAACACCAAGAGCAACCCCAATGCAGCCTTTGCAGGTAGCGTGCCCTATCTGATGCTGGCGGGCAATGTGGTTGCCGGCTGGCAAATGGGCCGCGCGCTGATGGTGGCCGAGGATCGTCTCGTACAGGGTGTGGACGTGGAGTTCATGAAGACCAAGATCGTGACGGCACGGTTCTACGCTGATCACATCCTGTCGCGCGCTTCAGGAACCCGCGACGCGATCGTGGAAGGCGCCGAGTCGGTGACCGCTTTGGCTGCAGAGCAGTTCTGAGCGATCAGCATGGAACGAACAAGGGCGCCTCCGGGCGCCCTTTGCTTTGGTCGGTCGGATTGTGCGACGTGGTTCAGTCGTGACTGCTGCGTGCACCTGCGGGCAGCCAGTCGCAGCGCAACTTCTGACGCATGTGCAGGCGCGCGCGCAGGCTGAAGTAGGCGTCGGGGAGGATCACGCCCGCAGCGCACACGAAGAGCAGGAGCGGATTGAGCGCAATCGACACCGGCAGGCCGATCAGGGCCATGAGCCACAGCGTGAGGACCATGGTGTAGATGTGGTACTCCATGGGTTGGCGATGGCGGTGGCTGTTCATCCAGGCCGCGATGGAGGCGAGTTGTTGAACCTTCATGCCAATGCTCCTGAGCGGGGCGTCTGCTTGGGCTTACGGAATACTGACATTGAACGCCCGAGCGTTGCGCGCGTCACTGAGCGTTTGTCCTAGACGGGTGTGGTATCGAGGTGGACAAACGCAGTGTTTCGCGGGCTGGCCTGGATCGTTGCGGGTTTTTCGTCCTCATCGTGTCGGAAAAAGCGGCAGCTTCGTGCAGGTCATCCCCGCTACCCGTTGCTTTCAGGGTTGACACAATCCACGTGTGTGTTTAAGTTACTGACCATTCAGTCAGTAAAGGACTGGATCGGCGTGAACCCCCGCCTTGCGGAATTTGCGCTGTCTCTCCTCCCCCAAGAGCGCAGCGGACCGGGCCATACAGCCCGGTCCGACCCGCGCCGACATCAAGCCTGCTCTCGTCCCAAGAGCCTGATTGACACGACAAGAAGCCCGCCATGGAATCCTTTTCGCACCGCTCCGATACCCATCGCGCACTGCGCATAGCTGTACTGGCCCTCTCATCTGCTGCGCTCCTCGCGGCGTGCGGCAAGTCCGCCGCCCCGCCCCAGGAGGACATTCGACCTGTACGCACCATGACGGCCGGCACCGGAGCGCTGGGGGGCGGCGCTATTTTCACCGCCGAAGTTCGACCCCGCGTTGAGCAACGACTGAGTTTTCGCGTGGCCGGCAAGATGACCGAGCGGCTTGTGGAGCTCGGCACGCCCGTCAAGCCGGGTCAGGTCCTGGCGCGCCTTGATCCGCGGGACCTGCAACTGGCGCAGGCCGCCTCAGCCGCCCAGGTGGCGTCCGCAAAAGCCAATCTGGAACTGGCTGTGGCTGAGCTGAAGCGCACCCAGGAACTGGCGCGCCAGAACTTCGTCAGCGCGTCGCGTGTGGATCAGGCGGAGACGCAGATGCGCGCTGCACGGGCGCAGCTTGAAGCGGCACAAGCCCAAGCCAATGTTCAGGGCAACCAGGCCAGCTATGCCGCCCTGACGGCGGACAAGCCCGGTGTGGTCGTGGGCGTGGATGCCGAGGTGGGTCAGGTGCTGTCTGCCGGTCAGAGCGTGGTGCGCGTGGCAGTGGGCCGCGAACTGGACGTCGTCTTCAACCTGCCCGAGCAGGCGGCCCGCGCGCTGCGCCCGGGTGTTCCGGTCAGCGTGAGCCTCTGGGCCAGCCCTGCCGCGCAGCTCAGGGCGGTCGTGCGCGAAGTGTCGCCAGCGGCCGATCCGGTGGCGCGCGTGATCCTCGTACGCGCCACGCTGCAGGACCCCGAAGGTCTCGCCACGCTTGGAGCAACGGCCACCGTCTCGCTGCCCGGAGACCCGCGCCTTGCGCAGGCGCTCGCGGTGCCTCTGGCAGCCTTGGTGCAAGGCGATGCCAATCCCGCAGTCTGGGTGGTGAAGGATGGCGCGGCCGTGCGCGTGCCCGTGAAGCTGGCGGGCAGCGTCGGCAACCAGGTCTTGATTGCGGGTGGCTTGAGCCCCGGGCAGCAGGTCATCACCGCGGGCATCCACACCCTGCGTGAGGGCCAGAAGGTCAAGCTCATGCCCGGCGTCGCCCCGAGCCCGGCTGCTGCGGCGCCCGCCGCAGCCTCCGCAGCAGGGCAAGCCGCGCCGGCCGCCCCGGCCGCAGCCAAGTAAGCCCGCGTCGGACACGGAGCACACATGAACGTGAACCTTTCCGAGTGGGCGTTGAAGAACCAGCCCCTGGTGCGCTACCTGATCGGCGTGCTGCTGATCGGTGGCCTGGCCGCCTTCTTCATGCTGGGGCAGGACGAAGACCCGCCCTTTACCTTCCGCGGCATGGTGGTGCGTGCCTATCTGCCGGGCGCCACGGCCGAGCAGGTGGCGCAGCAGCTGACCGACAAGATCGAGCGCAAGCTGCAGGAAACGCCCAACGTCGACAAGATCCAGACCTACAACAAGCCCGGCGAGATGCTGACCATCCTGCAGCTCAAGGACAGCAATTCACCGAAGGACGTGCCGGGCATCTGGCTGAAGGTTCGCAACAACATCAACGACATTCGCGGCACGCTGCCGCCAGGGACGATCGGGCCGTTCTTCAACGACGACTTCGGCGATGTCTACGGCGTGATGTTCGCCTTCAGCGCTGACGGCTTCAGCTATCTCGAACTGAAGAAGACGGTGGAGCGCGTGCGCCAGGACATGCTGCGCGTGAAGGACGTCGGCAAGGTCGAGACCTTCGGCATCCAGGACGAGAAGCTCTACATCGAGATCTCGCACCAGCGTCTGGCGCAGCTGAACCTCAACGTCACGGACGTGATTGCGCAGATCAACAACCAGATCGACCTCGTGCCCACCGGCACGCTGCCGCTGGACCGCGACAACGTCCAGGTGCGCATCACCGGTCAGACCGGAGACGTCGAAGCCGTGCGCCGCCTTCCCATCCGCGCCGGCAACGCCACCTTCAAGCTCTCGGACATCGCCACCGTCAAGCGTGACTATGTCGATCCGCCGGTCTCGCGCATCCGCCAGAACGGCCGTGAGGTGATCGTCATGGGCATCTCCATGGCCAAGGGCGGCGACATCATTGCCCTGGGCAAGGCCCTGGCCAAGGAGGAAAAGCGTATCGAGGCTGGCCTGCCCGTGGGCATCAGCATGGAGAAGATCCAGAACCAGCCGCGCGCCGTAGCCGACAGCGTGAACGAGTTCGTGCGCGTGCTGATCGAGGCGGTGGTGATCGTGCTGGCGGTGAGCTTCGTGGCCCTGGGCCTGCACAAGCATGCGGACGCTGCAGAGCGCCCGTTCTGGCGCCGCTACTACATCGATGCGCGCCCGGGTCTCGTGGTGGCTTTCACCATTCCGCTCGTCCTGGCCATGACCTTCCTGGCCATGTATGTCACCAACACCAACCTGCACAAGATTTCGCTGGGCGCCCTGATCATCGCACTGGGGCTGCTGGTGGACGACGCGATCATTGCGGTGGAGATGATGGTGCGCAAGATGGAGGAGGGCATGGACAAGTTTGCCGCCGCCACCTTCGCCTACAAGGCCACCGCCTTCCCCATGCTCACCGGCACGCTGATCACGGCCACGGGCTTTGTGCCGATCGCGCTGGCCAAGAGCACGGCGGGTGAATACACCTTCTCGATCTTCTCGGTGACGGCCATGGCGCTGATCCTGTCGTGGTTTGCCGCGGTGATCTTCACACCGTTCATCGGCTTTCATCTGCTCAAGAGCAAGCCTGCCACGGGTGCGGACGGTCATCACGAGCTGTTCAACACCCCGTTCTACAACCGATTCCGTGCGATGGTGAACTGGTGTGTGGAGCATCGCTGGAAGACGCTGGCGGCCACGCTGCTGGCCTTCGCCCTGGGCATCGTCGGCATGGGCAAGGTGGAGCAGCAGTTCTTCCCGGACTCCTCGCGCCTGGAGATGTTCGTCGATCTCTGGACACCGGAAGGCTCCAGCTACGCCAACACCGAAGCCGCCGCAGTGAAGTTCGAGACCTGGCTGAAGACCCAGCCCGAGGTGGAGAGCTACACCACCTTCGTGGGGACCGGGTCGCCGCGCTTCTACCTGCCCATGGAACAGCTGTTCCAGCAGACCAACCTGGCGCAGGTCGTGGTGGTGCCCAAGAGCCTGAAGGAGCGCAATGCCCTGCGCCTGCGCATCCAGGAGGCGTTCCGCACCGATTTCCCCGAGATCCGCGGCCGCGTGAAGCTGCTGCCCAACGGGCCGCCGGTGCCATACCCGGTTCAGTTCCGCGTGCAGGGGCCGGAGATCGCGCAAGTGCGCGCGATTGCCGACCAGGTGAAGGCCCTGGTGATGGCCAACCCGAACACGCGCGGCGTGAATGACAACTGGAACGAGTACGTGCGGGTCATCCGCATCGATGTGGACCAGGACAAGGCCCGGGCACTGGGCGTCTCCAGCCGCTCGATTGCGCAGGCCGCCAGCGTGCTGACCAACGGCGCGCCGGTGGGCACCTTCCGTGACGGCGACGAGCTGATCGACATTGTGCTGCGCAACCCGGCCAGCGAGCGCGCCACGCTGGAGGCGGCGCAGAACGTGAATGTGCCCACCGCGAGTGGCCGCAGCGTGCCGCTGGCGCAGGTGGCCCGCGCGCACATCGTGTTCGAGCCGGGTGTCATCTGGCGCCAGAACCGCGACTTCGCCATCACCGTGAATGCCGACATCGTGGACGGCATCCAGGGACCGACGGTGACTGCGCAGATCGATCCCAAGCTCGCTGAACTGCGCGCCAACCTGCCGGCCAACTACACGATCAACGTGGCTGGGGCGCAGGAAGAAAGTGCCAAGGGCCAAGGTTCCATTGCCGCAAACCTGCCGCTGATGATCTTCATCACCTTCACACTGCTGATGTTGCAGCTGAAGAGCTTTTCCCGGTCGACGCTGGTGTTCTTGACCGGTTTCTTCGGCATCATCGGCACGGCCCTGGGCCTGATCGTGTTCCGTGCGCCCTTCGGCTTTGTGGCGCTGCTGGGCACCATTGCGCTCATGGGCATGATTCAGCGCAACAGCGTGATCCTGATCGACCAGATCGAGCAGGACATCGCCCACGGCCACCACCCCTGGCATGCCATCGTCGATTCCACCGTACGCCGCATGCGGCCCATCGTGCTCACGGCGGCCGCAGCGATCCTGGCCATGATCCCGCTGTCGCGCAGCGTGTTCTGGGGGCCGATGGCCATTGCCATCATGGGCGGTCTGATCGTGGCGACCCTGCTGACCCTGCTGAGCCTGCCAGCGATGTACGCCGCGTGGTTCCGGGTCAAGAAGCCCGAGGAGGGCGCGGCAGCGCACTGAGCCAGTCAGCCCCGCCGAGGCGTTCGCAAAACGAAGGGCCCGCCAGACACCCGTCTGCGGGCCCTTCGCTTGTGAAGTGCCTTCCGAAGTGCGCGCCGTGCCCACGGAGTTGGCGAAATCGAACAGCTTCTCGCTTGTCTGGTGCGGCTTTTGAGCCATTTTGGCCTGAAGAACGGCTTGCAGAGCCAATCTCGCCTTTGACATCGAGCCAGGCGGTCTCGTGCCGTGGGGGCAGTGTCGGACATGCGCTGCCTTGAACGGGCAGCGCAATGCACCATGCCGTGTGCTGCCTGCGCGCGGCGCCCTGGCTGCATCCAACCCTGGGGTGACCGTGGTGCAGTATCCGCCGACGTCCGGCGTGGAGGGTGTGGGCTAGGGCCAGTGGCGAGCAAAAACAGGCGCGACGCGAGGATGCGCCTCGATGCGCTCAAGCAGAGCAAGAAAGCCCGGCCGATGCGCCTTGAGATACGCGCGGGTGCCAGACCACTTGGACACCACTGCCGCGAGCAGGTCGACGGCACCGGGTTGATCGCTGCCGTCCGTGCGCAGGCCGCTCAGGAAAGTCGCTGCACTGCTCGCCTGCTCAACCCCGGGTGCGAACACGTCGGAAAATACACCCCAGTGGTGGTGCAGCTGCGCACGTGCAGCCTGGCGGACTGCCTGCTGCGCGGATTCATCGGTCGAGGCCGTCCAGCGCTGCGGAAAATCCGTGACACTGACTGCGCTGTAGCAATTGGCCGCGATGTACACCAGTGCTCGCAGGCAGCGTGCGCGGGCAGAGGGTTCGCCGGGCAGCAGACCGGCCTTCGGGCAGGTGAGGCCAAGGTGAATCAGAATGGCTGCGCTTTCGCTCAGCACGGTGCCATCCGGCAGAACCAGCGTCGGGATCTGCTTCAGCGGGTTGATGGCGGCCAGCTTATCCAGCGAAGAGCCCTTGGCCCAGGAGGCCGTGCGGACCATGCGGTAGGGAAGTCCGGCCCATTCCAGCGCCGCCTCGATCGCAGCGGAGCCGGATCCTTTGAACCCGAAAAGCACGAACTGCTCATTGCCAGTGTTCATGGTCGCTCCTGATCGAGGCAATTGCCGCCTGCGCACTGCAGGCAGCACCACCAGCCGAGTCGTGTGATGAGCGCATGAATACACTGCGCAAGCCCATCTGCAGGCGGTCAAGCAACAGGCGCCTCCGATATCAAGCGCCTCTGCGCACGCTGGCTAAGCCCGTAGCGGTTGAGCGACGCCTTGACTCGCGTAGCGGGTCAGACTGTGCAGTTCGCGAGCGAGCGTGAGGTCATCGCTCAACGAGACAGGACTGGTTGTGCGACGCTCGCCTTGCATGCGCATGGCCGGCCAGGCAGACACATGGTTGGCCGGCACCCAGCCGACGACGCCACTCTTGAGCTGAGCCCAGTGCCAGCCAAAGAGGGTATCGATGATGGTCAGGATGTCACCGGGTTGCACGGTCAGCTCGCGCCCTGAATAGTCGCGCCTTGCGACGGGCACGTCGTCCTTCACCTGCACCAGGGTTTCGGGAATCCAGCCGGACTTGCAGGTACGGACACAGGCCGCCCAGATCCAGCCGGGATACTCGCTGTCTCGCCGGCCCAGCGTGAGTTCGTCTCCGGTCGCGAGTTCAATCGGATCCGTGTAGGTGGCCTGCCAGGCTTGGGTGACGATGGCTTTCATGGCTGCACTTTCTTGTTGTGGTCTGCTTCTTGAGGAGGAGGGGGGCAGATCCGGAGGGTCAAGGCGGTGGAAGCGATCTGCGTCAGCCTGTCAGGCGACGTGGTGCATTCAGGCCTGATCTGTGACGGCTAGAGGCCAAAGCCGCCTGCCGTGCCGCGAATCAGGCCCACGGCCAAGCCTTCCACAGCGAAACCGGGGCTCTTGCGGTCGACGATGATGGGGGCGTAGTCCGGGTTTTCAGCGATCAGCTCGATGTGGTCTCGGTGACGCATGAAGCGCTTGACCGTGACGTCTTCGCCAACGCGGGCGACGATGATCTGGTGGTCGCGGGCGTCGGTGGTCTTCTTGACGGCGAGCAGGTCGCCATCAAGGATGCCGGCGTCGCGCATGCTCATGCCGCGCACCTTGAGCAGATAGTCAGGGCGCTGCGCGAACAGGTCTTCACCAACCCGAAGCTCACGCTCCACGTGCTCCTGAGCGAGGATGGGCGAACCGGCAGCGACGCGGCCGATCAGCGGCAGGGTGAGCTGGCGCAGCATGGGCAGGGGCAGCATGCTCTGCTCAGGCAGGTGGTCCAGCAGGCGAATGCCGCGAGACGCGCCGGCCGCCAGCTCAATGACTCCCTTCTTTTCCAGCGCCCGGAGATGGTCTTCCGCGGCGTTGGCAGAGCGGAACCCCAGGGCGTTGGCAATTTCAGCGCGTGTGGGCGGGTACCCGGTATCGCGCAATGCCTGGCGGATCAGATCGAGAACTTGCTGCTGGCGAGCGGTCAATGAAAGCATGGCTGGTTGGTCGGGCGGCTGAAGGCCCTCTGTGTATGCGTACAGCATTACTGTACACCCATACAGTCAAAGTGCAAGCTCGATCGGTGGCGTCCTTTGGCATCGGTGTTGCGGTAGGTCCACACGCAGAGCGCAGACTGCAAGCATGCGGCGATGCGGCACTGTGCCGTGCTGCGTCATCATTCACGCCATGCTTCATGCACTCGCCGCCCAATTGATCGTCCTTGTCCATGCGATGTTCATCGGGTTTGTTGTGTTCGGCGGGTTCCTGCTCCTGTGGCGCCGTTGGCTGATGTGGCCCCATGCGCTTGCCGCGCTCTGGGGCGCAGCCGTATCGCTGGGCGGCTGGGTCTGTCCGCTGACGCCGCTTGAGAATCACCTGCGCGCGCAGGCAGGGCTGGCCGGCTATCAGGGCGGGTTCATCGAGCACTACCTCCTGCCGGTGATCTACCCGGATGGACTGACGCGTGATGTTCAGATCGCGCTGGGTGTCGCGGTTATTGTGTGCAACGTGTTCGTCTATGGCTGGGTGTTGTCCCGCCGGCGGGCATGACTGCACAACTCGTCGGCACGAGCCCGTTCGGGCAAGGCGCCACCGCATTGGAATGACCCTCTCGATGATGAGTCTGAACCGTCGCATCCTTGCGTCCATGAGGCTTTGGCTGTGTCCGGCGTTGTGGGTGGCGGGCGCTGCCTTTGCGCAGACGAACCCGCCGGCCGAGCCCGCTGCGTCCGTGCCGTCGATGCAGATCGTTTCGACGCCGCGCCCCAAGGTGGCCCTGGTCCTGTCTGGCGGCGGGGCACGCGGCTTCGCGCACCTGGGGGTGCTGAAGGTGCTCCAGGAGCAGCGCGTGCCGATCGACATGGTGATTGGCACCAGCATGGGCTCGATCGTTGGTGGCGCCTGGGCGGCAGGGCACCGGCTGGATGATCTGCGCGAGCTGGTCCAGGGCACCGACTGGGATGCAGTGTTTGCCGCCACCGCGCCACGCCGCGAGCGCGACTATCGCCGCCGCAGCGAAGACCTCAATTACCTGACGCGCTTTTCCTTCGGCGTGAGCCGTGAGGGGCTAGTGCTGCCGCGCGGCACGTTTCAGGCGCATGAACTCGATTCGATCCTGCGCAAGGTGGCGCTGCCGGTGCAGCACCGCACCAACCTCGACGAACTCAGCGTCCCGTTTCGCGCCGTCGCCACCGATCTTGTGAGCGGCGAAATGGTGGTGCTGCGTGATACCTCGCTGTTTGCGGCGATGCGCGCCTCGATGTCGATTCCCGGCGCGTTCGCACCCATCGAGATCCGGGACCAACTGCTGATCGACGGCGGGCTCGTGCGAAACCTTCCTGTGGACGTGGCGCGCAAGCTTGGCGCCGACGTGATCATCGCGGTCAACGTCGGCACGCCGCTGACGCCGCGCCACAAGCTCAAGAGCGCGCTGGATGTGGCCCAGCAGATGGTCAACATCCTGACCGAGAAGAATGTCATGCAGTCTCTGGGCGAGCTGGGCCCGCAGGACATCCTGATCTCGCCCGATCTGGCGGCCTACAGCTTCTCTGACTTCGCGGCCTTCTCGAAGATCGAGGCGGCGGGCGAGGTGGCTGCGCGTTCCGTGCAGGCACGGCTGGCTGCGCTGGGAATCGATGCCGAGCGATTTGCCGGCTGGGAGGCGGCGCGCACCGGGCGGCCGAATGTGCCGGAACCCATCCGCATCGATGATGTGCGCATCCTCGGCACCAGCTTCACCAACCCGCAGGTGCTTCTGCGCGAGCTCGATATCCGGCCAGGCGAGTCCTACAGCATCCAGGACATCACCAGCGGCATGCGCCGACTCAGCGCCAGTGGCGACTTCGACCGCGTCGACTTCAGCATCGCCGGCCCGGAAGGCGCGCGCCGCCTGCTTGTGACGCCCAGCGAGACGCTCGTGGGGCCGAACACCCTCCGATTCGGCGGCCGGCTTGAAAGCGACTTCCGCAACAACAATCGCTTTGAAATTCTTGCACTGCATACCCTGCGGTGGGTCAACAGCTACGGGGCCGAGCTGCGGACACTGCTGCGCGTGGGCAGTGCGCGCGAGTTGGGCACGGAGTTCTATCAGCCCTTGTCGCTTGGGCGCGAGTGGTTCGTGACAGCCAATGCCGGCGTGCGCGGTGACGACTTCGAGCGTCGGCTGGGCAATACCGGGTTCACTGCGGCGCTGGGCTCCAGGACCTATGACATCGGCGGCACCATTGGTTACCGCCTCGGCCTGGACGGTGAGGTGCGGCTGGGCTACGGCTTGCGGCGCCTGCAGACTTTTCCGCGCGCGGTCCAGTCGCTGATTCCAAGCACGGATGACCAGTTCCAGGTCTTCGGCGCACGGCTGGGCTGGGACACGCTTGATGATCCGAACTTCCCGCGCTCCGGCAACCTGGTCGTGATCGACTGGAGCCGCGCCTCGGATCTGCGCTCCGGCAGTGATCTGCGTCGCGACGCCGGCTTGCTGGTCTGGGAGAACGCGCAGTCGATCGGCCGCAATTCGCTGTCCAGTTCGATCCGGCTGGGCTACGGGCGCGGTGGCGCGTCGCCGCTGCCGCTCGGTGGCTTTCTGAATCTGTCGGGTTCGCCACCCGAAACCTTCACAGGAGATCGGACCCTGCTGGCGCGAATGGTGTTCTCGCATCGCCTGCAGGCGGTCACAGGCGTGCGTGTCGGAGTGTCGTTCGAGGCAGGGGATGCGTTCGACCGCGGCGAGACCCTGCGGCCCAGTTCGCTCAAGCGTGCGCTGTCGCTTCTGGCAGGAACGGACACACCTTTCGGTCCGGTGTACATCGGCTGGGGCCGCACGTTCGGCGTGCGCTCGAGCCTCTACCTGTTTTTGGGCCGACCGTGACCCCGGATGGGCTGCAGGTCGAGGTTCACGTCGCTGCAGTCGGGGCAGCTTCGTCCGGCTGAAGCGCCGAGACACGCTCCGACAGCAGTGGGCGTCCGTCGTCCGGAATACGCACGATGGTGACGGAGCAGGGCGCCTGCGCGGCCACGGCCGCCGACACGCTGCCCAGATAGCGCCGCATCGATCCAGCCCCGCGCGATCCGATCACGATGTGATCCACCTTGTTGGTCTGGGCGTAGTCCAGCAGGGCGGCGGCCGGATCCGGTGCTTCCAGCACATGGCAGGTCACGCGCTCCTCGGCCACGCTGGCCCGGGCACCGGCAAACAGTGGGCGCGCCCAGTGCTTGAGCGCCACCAGCTTCTGCACATGCACATTGCGGCCGGCTTCGTCGAGATGCGAGTCGGTGGCAATGCGGTGGGTCTTGAGCACCGTCACGCAGGACAGGCGCGCCTCGGGCGCAATGGCGATGATCTGGCGGGTGACGGCCCGAAGTGCATCGGCCAGGCCCTCCCATTCCTGCGAGAGATCCACCGCCGCCATCACGATCGGCGCGGCCGCGAGCTGGCGCGACACGGCCCGCGACTGCGACACCAGGTTTGACGGGTTCTGCGCACTGAGCCAGCGGCGCAGCACGGTCAGCCGGCTGTCGGCACGAGTGCGGGTGGCGCGTTCGGTGAGTGCCACGGCCTGCGGCTGCTGCAGATCCTGGGCGAGCTGCGCCGCGCTGGCGTAGCGCCGGTCGGGCCGCACCTCCAGGCAGCGCAGGATGATCTCCTGCAGCCAGGGCGGCGTGTCCTTGCGCAGCGCCTTGGGCGGCACCGGATCGCGCCACAGGCGCCGGCGCAGGCCGCGCACGCTCTTCGGAAATCCGAACGGGCGCTCTCCGGTGGTCAGGTGATACATCATGACCCCGAGGGCGAAGAGGTCGCTGCGCGGGTCGTCGCGCACACCCAGCACCTGCTCCGGGGCAATGTACGGGCCGGTGCCCATGGGCACGCGCAGCTGCTCGGCCAGCAGGTCGGGCAGGAAGTCGCTGCGCGCCAGGCCGAAGTCCACCAGCACCACATCGCCCTGCGGCGTGCGCATGATGTTCGAGGGCTTGATGTCGAGATGCACAATGTGCTGCAGGTGCAGGTCGTGCAGGGCCAGGGCCACCTTGGCCATCAGGGGCGCGATCTGCTCGACGGGCAGCGGCGCGGCATCCAGCAGCGGGCGCAGGCTGTCGCCTTCCACATGCTGCATGACGATGTAGGGCTGCTCGGTGAAGTCGCCGGCGGCCACGAAGCGGGGCACATGGCTGCCCGTGAGCGTGGGCAGGATCATCTGCTCGACCTCGAAGCCGACGATGGCCGCGGGGTCGTCGATGCTGCGCAGGCGCGGCACCTTCATGATCAGGGGCTCAGGGTGCGCCGGATGGGTCACGCGCCACAGGATGGCCATGCCGCCGGTGTGCAGGCGTTCAGCCAGCGTGAAGCCATCGACGGTCTGGCCAGGTTCGAGCACGTGTTCAGCCATGCGGGTCGGGGTGCAAGGGGGGAGCAAAGGCGGAAGGCTCAGTTTCCCGGAGCGGGCCCTGTGGGCGCTTGCGCTCGGTCAAGCCTGCGTGGCGGCGTTGGTGTCGGTGTCGGCTGGCGGCTGACGGGCTGAGCCTTTAGTGGCCGCTGCCAAGACGGTCTGCAAAGCGCTGCGGCAGGCCGGCTGCCGCCACCTTGCGGGCCGTCTCGACATGGTCGTAGGGCACGCGCAGCAGGGTGTACTGGCGGCTGGTCGAGTCATAGACCGCGCAGCAGGCCGCCGGATTGCCGTCGCGCGGCTGGCCGGCGGACCCCACCACACCCAGCCAGCGGCGCGTGCCGATCAGCGGGATCGAATGCGAGGCCGGCGGCTCGTAGTTCATCACCCGGCCGGTGACATCGGCGTAATAGAGCATCGGTTCATGCACATGGCCCACGAAGCTCACCCGCGCACGCGTGGCCTGCATGCTCTGGGCGGCATCCAGGGCGCCGGTGATGTAGGTCCACTGCGCCGGGCTGCGGGCACTGGCGTGCACAAACAGCACGTCGGGCTCGCCCTCGGCCGTCAGCGGCAGATTGCCGAGGAAGCTGCGCTGCTCGGCCGACAGGGCGCCCTGGGTCCATTCGATGGCCCGGCGCGCATCGGCATGCAGCTCCTTGCGTGGCTCGCTCGCCGCGGAAATGTCATGGTTGCCCTGGACCGCGATCGCACCGCGCGCCACCTGGGCCATGACCTGATCCACGACCCAGTCCGGATCGGCGCCGTAGCCCACCAGATCGCCGAGGAACACCAGGCGGTCCACGCCCTGGCGGGCCAGTTCCGCCAGGCAGGCCGACAGGGCCTCGCGGTTGGCGTGAATGTCGGCAAGCAGTCCGTAACGCATGAATTCAGTGTGGCGGTCCGCCCTGACGCCGGTCTGACAGGCGCCGGCACCACAGCAAGCAGGGCAGGGCTTGTGCCGGCCGCCGGCAAAGCTGATAAACTCTTGGGTTCTCTATCCTTGCCGCACCGCGGTCGGGTTGCCGGGACTGCGGAGTTCGCCGCAGACCAAGGCACCAAACCGGGACGCAACGGGCGGCTGCAACCAAGCAACCATGAGGGTGGACATCGGCCGGCAGGCCGCGTCGCTGCTGCGCAGGGCTTTATGCCATGCGTGCCTCGATGCCTGCTGACCTGATGCCCCGGAGTGGAAGCATCCGAAAGGAGCATCATGCGTCATTACGAGATCGTCCTGATCATTCATCCGGACCAGAGCGAGCAAGTGCCCGCGATGGTCGAGCGCTACAAGAGCCTGATCGAGTCCCAGCAGGGCAAGGTTCACCGCTTCGAGGACTGGGGCCGCCGCCAGCTGGCCTACAGCATCCAGAAGCTCGCCAAGGCGCACTACATCATGCTGAACGTCGAAGTCAGCCAGGCCACCCTGGATGAGCTCGAGCATGGTTTCCGCTTCAACGACGCCGTGCTGCGCCACCTCGTGGTCAAGCGCGATGGCGCCGATGTCGAGCCCTCCATCATGATGAAGGCCGTGGAGCGCGAGGAATCTCGCAAGGCCACGCAGGAAACGGCAGCCGCCTAAGCATTCGGGAGTTCAGCCCGCGATCGGCATCGTGCCGCGCGGTTTCTGGAAGACACGTTCACGCATCAGAAGGGTTTGGTCAGGGATTGAACAACCGACTGCAGCTCACGGCCGTGGTGATCGCGCGAGACAGCTTGCGCTACACACCTGCCGGATTGGCCGCAGTGGAGTTCGAGCTGGAGCACCGCTCCACCCAGATCGAAGCCGACGCCGCAAGGCTGGTGCAGTTGAACCTGCAAGCCATCAGTTTCGGGGCCGTGGCCCTGCAGGTGATGGCGCTGCCCCTGGGGGCCGCATCAGCGGACACCGGGCAGGCAGTGCAGGTGGTTCAGTTCGAGGGCTTTCTGGCCCCGGCCCGCAAGGGCGCACGACTGAGCATCTTCCATGTGACCGCAGTGCATGGCGCGCAAGCGACAGGCTGAGCCCCTTCGATCATCGAAAGGACACATCAAATGGCATTTTTCCGTGGCAAGGGCAAGGGTAAGCCCGGTCAGAAGCGCACCCAATCCAATCCGCTGTTCAAGCGCCGCAAGGTCTGCCGTTTCACGGCCGCCGGCGTCAAGGAAGTCGACTACAAGGACGTCGAGACTCTGAAGGACTTCATCGGCGAGAACGGCAAGATCATCCCGGCCCGCCTGACGGGTACCAAGGCATTCTTCCAGCGCCAGCTGGACACCGCCATCAAGCGCGCGCGCTTCCTGGCCCTGCTGCCCTACACCGACAACCACAACTGATCGGGCAGAAGAAGGAACATTCATCATGCAAATCATTCTTCTTGAAAAAGTCGCCAACCTCGGCAACCTCGGTGACGTGGTTCGCGTCAAGGACGGCTACGCCCGCAACTTCCTGATTCCGCAGAAGAAGGCGCGTCGCGCCACCGAAGTGGCCCTCAAGGAATTCGAAGCCAAGCGCGCCGAGCTCGAAAAGGCCGCCGCCGCCACCCTGGCAGCTGCCCAGGCCACCGGCGAGAAGCTCAACGGCCTGACCGTGAAGATCAACGCCAAGGCCGGCGTGGACGGTCGCCTGTTCGGCTCCGTGACCAACTTCGACATCGCCGAGGCGCTGTCCAAGCAGGGTTTCCCGGTGCACAAGAGCCAGGTCCGCATGCCCACCGGTCCGATCAAGACGGTGAGCGAGTCGGCAGTTGACGTGGCACTGCACACCGACGTGGTCGTTCCCGTGAACGTCTCGGTGGTCGGCGAAGCCTGATTCACTGCAAGGGTTCCAGCACGACGGGCCGCAGATTCTGCGGCCCGTTTTGTTTTTGGCCCGGCAAGTTATCCCGCACAACCCACAGCTTGCCCACCGCTTATCCACAGCTTTTCCCCCGGCTTGTGCACAACGCTTCTGCGCCACGGCTCCTTACACTCGACTGCTTGTGTCGATCTGATTTCATGTCTGAAGTACCCCAATGAATT
>JAIXTA010000162.1 GCA_027484405.1 Burkholderiales bacterium | reverse complement strand
GATTCGCTGTCTCGGGCGCCAGCGTTCGCGCCGTCGCGAACGACGCAACGACGTTGACGCCACCGATGGCGCGCAGGCCCTCGACCACGCCAACGATGCTCGCGCGCTTGCCGTTGATCTCGACAACCGTGCCCACGCTCGCCCCGAGCTTGCGGGTGTCGGCTGCGTCGATCCCGATCGCATCCGGCGCACGCCGCAGTGCACGTTCGGCGGGGGACAGCAGCTTCGCGAACGCGAGGGCGGTGGGTGACGCGTCGATTCCGTTGATGATCACCGACACCGGTACACCGTCTTCACGGCGCAGATCACCATAGGCGCTCGTGTAGCGCTCAACGCGCTCGACGCCGCGATGCGCCCAGGCACGTGCGTCGGACTCTCGCGCGATCGGGCGCCCGAGATCGACGCTTTGTGTGTTTCGATAACCGATCCACAGGTCCGCAGTGGATCGGTCGATGACAACGGAGACGGTGCTGAACATGCCGAGAAGCAGCGCCAGCTGCACGATCACCAGCAGCCCGGAAAAGGTCACGGCGAGCACGGCGGCGAGATATCGGCGCCGATCGAACAACAACATGGAGCGGGCAATAGAGACCATGGCGAGATCACTTGCAGTCGGTGATGGGCGTGAGAACGCGCACCAGTTGAATACGGTCAATGACGATCCCGAACGTGCCTCGCAAGTCCAGCCGGGCGCGGTTCTCGGCCAGGACGACCACACTCGCTGGGTAGCGCGTCGCTTTGCTCTCGGGAGTGATCGACTCGATGTCGTCCGCCCAACCGTCGAGCCGCGTGAGCTCACCGTCCTTGGCTCTTGCCGGCTGCAAATCGGCGAGCATTGCAGCGCCGCACACGGCCCTGCGCTCTGCAGGGGGCAGCGTCTTCGCTGAACTCGGTAGCCGCGTAATCACCACACACAGCGTTGCGGTGCCTGTGCTGCAAGGGCGAAGTTCGATACCCTTGCCGTCCTCAGTGAATTGCCAGTGGCCACGCGGCTCCGCAAAGGCAGGGCCTGTCAGCAATCCTGCCGAGGCATTAAACGGAGTAATCCGTCCATTTTTAAGAGGGGTCTCGCCCATGACGTCCTCCTTCGATCTAGGCGCTGATGAAGTGGCTGAACAGATCCGACAGCGCGGCGGCTGTGGCTGCAGTACCCGTGCGCGCTCCGATCTCCTGGTCTAGGGCTAAGCCGGAGAGCACGGCCAGGATTACGTTGGCCGCGCCCTGTGGTTCCAGAGACTTTCGCACCCAACCTTCTTGTTGACCCCGCGACAGCTCCGCGGTCAGCGTGGCCCGCAGTTTCTTGTCCACGGCCAGCAGTTGCTTGCGGCTTGCCTCGTCGCGTACCAGCTCGAGCCAGCTGTCTGCGCCTAGGTCATAGATGGTTGGACAAAGCAGCTCGGTCAGTTCCTTCTCAGTGATCCGCGTCAGCCATTGCAAGCCGTCCCTCGTTGCCAGCCGCTTCACTTCAAGCTGGTACTGCTCTAACTCGCGCCCAGCGATGGCGCTGATCATGGCGCGCTTGTCGGGGAAGTGTCGGAACACAGTGCCCGCGCTCAAGCCAGCTTCGGCGCATATGTCTTCTGTGCGTGCGGCATGAAAGCCCTTCGTCTTGAACACACGTGCCGCCGCCAAGAGGATCTCCTCCTGGCGCTTCTCGTGCAGCGCTTCGTCCTTGGTGCGTGCCATATCTGATATAAACGGAGTAGTTCGTCTCATTATTATGAGTCGCGCTAGCTCTGTCAACCCTTGATCACTCACGCCGCGATGCTCATCACGAGTGGCTGCGCGGTGGATGGCCCGCCGATTGCCAACAGACTCCGGCACCTAGAGCGGCCTCAGGCCGAGTTTTGAGAATCGACTATTCGGTAGGCTTCAAAGCACAGCGGCCATTCGAATGGCCGTTTCGTGGCAGGCATGACTGGCAGCTCCTGGCCGTGAACAGCCATTGAGCCTCCCATGCGAAAGCACGGGCACGATGGCGCGCGAGTCCGGGTTGACGCAGACGGCGGCGTCGCGCATCTGGGCCCGCGACAGCGGGCCTCATCTTTGGCGGTGTGTCATCGCTCGACAAAGTCGTACCGGCGAAATGGGCGACTGAGAATGACCGGCGGTTTGGCGACCATCAACTCGCAATCAAGCGCCCGATGGCTGAACAGAGAATTCGCCGTCGCCCGCAGGCCCGCGCCGCGCGGGGCTCAGACAAGAAAAAGCCCTCCACGAGGGAGGGCTCAGACTTGCTGGCGGAGCCGGAGGGATTCGAACCCTCGATGCAGGTTTTGCCCACATACTCCCTTAGCAGGGGAGCACCTTCGGCCACTCGGTCACAGCTCCGCAGACATCAACTTTCGATTCTAGCTGCTCGCGATCGGGTTGATCGCTCAGGCTGGTGCTTGTTCCAGGTCGAATGCCTTGTGGAGCGCACGCACGGCGAGCTCCATGTACTTCTCGTCGATGACGACGCTGGTCTTGATCTCGCTGGTGGTGATCATCTGGATGTTGATGCCCTCCTCGCTGAGTGTGCTGAACATCTTGCTGGCCACGCCCACGTGCGAGCGCATGCCGATGCCGACGATGCTGACCTTGCAGATCTTGGTATCGCCCGACAGCGTGGCGGCGCCAGTCTTCGGCAGCACAGCCGACTTCAGCAGATCCATCGTGCGCGCATAGTCGTTGCGGTGCACGGTGAACGAGAAATCGGTCTTGCCGTCGTGCGACACGTTCTGGATGATCACGTCGACGTCGATGTTCGCGTCGGCCACCGGGCCCAGCAGCTGGTAGGCGATGCCGGGCTTGTCGGGCACGCCGATGATCGAGATCTTGGCCTCGTCGCGGTTGAACGCGATGCCGGCCACCACGGCTTGTTCCATCTTCTCGTCTTCCTCGAAAGTGATGAGCGTGCCGGAGATGGCTTCGTCCGACAGGGGCATGTGCGGGTCGGTCAGGCTGGAGAGCACGCGGGTCTTGACGCGGTACTTGCCGGCGAACTCCACGCTGCGGATCTGCAGCACCTTGGAGCCCAGGCTGGCCATTTCCAGCATTTCTTCAAAGGTGATCTTGGTGAGGCGGCGCGCCTCGGGCACCACGCGCGGGTCGGTGGTGTAGACGCCGTCCACGTCGGTGTAGATCAGGCATTCCTCGGCCTTGAGCGCGGCAGCCACGGCCACGGCGCTGGTGTCCGAACCACCGCGGCCCAGCGTCGTGATCTGGCCGTCGTCGGTGACGCCCTGGAAGCCGGCGACGATGACGACATAGCCGTCGTCGAGGTCCTTGCGAATCTTCTTGTCGTCGATGCTGGTGATGCGCGCCTTGGTGAAAGCGTCATCGCTCATGATGGGCACCTGCCAGCCGCAGTAGCTCTTGGCCTTGATGCCGCGGGCCTTCAGGGCCATGGCGAGCAGGCCGATGGACACCTGCTCGCCGGTGGCGGCAATGACGTCGAGCTCGCGCGGATCGGGCTGGGGCATGAGCTCCTTGGCCAGGCCGATGAGGCGGTTGGTTTCGCCGGACATGGCGCTGGGCACCACCACGAGCTGGTGGCCGGCCTCGTACCACTTGGCAACACGTGCGGCCACGTTCTTGATGCGCTCGATCGAGCCCATCGACGTGCCGCCGTACTTGTGAACAATCAAGGACATGGGACGTTGGTTCTTCGTTGCGCGCAGGTTTGCCCTGACAGCGGGCCGACGGATGCGCGGGTGTGTGCCTGCAATGACAGCGATGACAGTAACGAGGAGGCGACAGACTTGCGGGATGAGCAGCCTTGCAGGCCTGCCCAGTGGTCTCGTGCAGGTCTAGTGCGGCGCGCCCGCTCGATCGCCGTGGTCGCGCCGTGTCGGAGTCAGGCTCTGCGCCGGGGTAGACCAGCGACGCTTGGCTAGCGCGGCCGGCAACGGCGATCAGGCGCGACGTCCCTCTCTCTAGCCAGCGAGTTTATCCGAGCACGCCGCAGCGCCTGGTTCGTGCCCCACACCAGCGCACAGGGGGCTCGCCAGCCACGCGCGAGGCAGGTCATGACGCGGGTGGAGAGCAGGGCGGTTTGGCGGCCCTCAGGGAATCTAGCTACAATGCAACGCTTTCGGGGTGTAGCGCAGTCTGGTAGCGCACCTGCTTTGGGAGCAGGGGGTCGTGAGTTCGAATCCCACCACCCCGACCAGATTGCGACGTGAAACCCAGCCGCTGCAGACACTGAAACGGATTCTGCCCGTAGCTCAACCGGATAGAGCACCGGCCTTCTAAGCCGGGGGTTAGGGGTTCGAGTCCCTTCGGGCAGGCCAAGCCTGTCTGGGCAGTGGAACAGGGTAAGGGTGCACATCGGCAAGATTTCTACGGTGGCTTTAGCTCAGTTGGTAGAGCATCGGATTGTGATTCCGAGGGTCGGCGGTTCGAGCCCGCTAAGCCACCCCAGACACACAGACGGGATTCAGGTTTGCGCCTGAGTCCCGTTTTGCTTTGCAGCGAGCGTTGTTCATGTCCAAGGCCTTCACCAAAGAGACCGACGGCGACGACGAGGATGTCGAAGCCGGCGTGCCAGCCATTCCGCCGGGCAGCAAGAACTACATCACGCCGGCGGGCCACCAGCGTTTGAAGGACGAGTTGCTGCATCTGCTTGACGTGGAGCGGCCCGAGGTCGTGCGGGTGGTGAGCTGGGCGGCGAGCAATGGCGACCGCTCCGAGAACGGCGACTACCTCTATGGCAAGAAGCGCCTGCGCGAGATCGACCGGCGCATCCGCTTCCTGGGCAAGCGCCTGGACATTGCCGAAGTCGTGGACCCGGCCAAGCAGCCCAACCGCGACCAGGTCTTCTTTGGCGCCCAGGTGCTGATCGCCCGGGCTGATGGTGCCGAGCAGACCGTGCGCATCGTCGGCATCGACGAGGTCGACCCCGCGTGCGGCGACGTGAGCTGGATCTCGCCGATTGCCCGCGCACTGCTCAAGGCGCGCGAAGGGGACACCGTCCACGTCCAGACGCCGGCGGGCAGGGAGCCCGTGGACGTGCTGGAGATCCGCTACCCTGACTGAGCGCCCCCCAACGCACCTCCGCTCGGTGGCTGCGGCCTGGCGGCTGCGGTTGCGAGCCTTCACCGCGAAATGCACTCCCGGCCAACATGCCCTGCGTTCGGCATGAGATGCACCGGTCGTTGAAAGGCACCGAATCTGGCCGAAACCCGCATGGATCAAGCGGAAAGCCGCTTAGGCGATTCGATCGTGAACGTTGAAAAGCAGGGCTGAAAACCGCAGATTTTCAAATGAATTTTGAAAATGGCCATTGGCGTGCACAGCCCTGCTTGCAGCCACAGCCGAAGCGACTGAGACGGGCTGCGCTCGGAGGAGATGCGTGTGATCGGAGCGGCGGCGGGCGCGCCGGGCCGCTTCGAGGCGGTGGATCGTGCGGCGGCCAGAGGTGCGGTGGCTAGGGCCTGTTAACACGACTTCTGCGAGATGCGTTGCGGATCAAAAGGGCCGCGCGCAAGGCGCGCTGCGCAGGCAGGGTAGGTCCCTGCCGAGCAAGGGCAACGCAGCGCACGGTCCTTTTGGCCGCAACCCTGCGGGAACAGGTCGGCGGGGCCAGCGTGCTGCGTTGCGCTGCTTGCGCGTATCGACATACGCGCTGCGCAGCACGCCTTGCGTGCCAGCCCCGGCGCCCGGTTCGCACTCGCATAAGTGGTGTTAACAGGCCCTAGTCGTGCGCCGCTTCGCCGGCCCGATGGCGGTGCACCCTCAGCACAGCCTGGATGCGCCGCAGCGAGCGGAAGACCTGCGCCAGCTGCTGGCGGTTCTCGACTTCGATGACGAGGTCCATCGTGGAGCTCTTGCCGGGCTCCTCCTCGTTGTTCACGCGCAGAATGTTGGCCGAGTTCTCGGCAATGGCGGAGGCCACCTTCGCCAGCACGCCCTTGCCTTCGTGCACATGGATCTTGATGCGGGCCGGGAAGGCCCGCTCCGGGCTTTCAGCCCAGGCCACGTCGATCCAGCGCTCCGGATCGCGCTGGCGCTGGCGCAGCGCCACGCTGCAGTCGGCGGCGTGCACGAGCAGGCCATGGCCCTTGCCGAGCACGGCCATGATGCTGTCGCCGGGAATGGGCATGCAGCAAGCGGCAAACTGCACGGCGGCGCCTTCCGCGCCGGAGATCGTGAGCTGCGCACCGGGAATGCCGGCATGGTCGTTGCCCTCGATGCCGCGCAGCAGCAGCGCCACCACGGCGGCAGGCAGGCGCCGGCCCTGGCCGACCTCGGCATACACGTCCTTGGGCTGCTTGTTGCCCGTGTCCGACAGGGTTCGCTGCCAGGCCTCGGGCGTGAGCTGGGCCGGGGTCACACCCAGGGCGTTGAGCGTCTGGTTGACCAGGCGCTCGCCCAGGGCGGCGGCTTCCTCGCGGTTGGCGCTCTTCAGGGCGTGGCGGATCTCGGAGCGGGCGCGGCCCGTGCGCACGAAGGTCAGCCAGGCGGGGTTCGGGCGCGAGCCTTCGCTGGTGGTGATCTCGACCACGTCGCCACTGCGCAGCTCGAAGCGCAGGGGGGCGTCCTCGCCGTTGATGCGCGCGCCAATCGCCGTGTTGCCGATGGCCGTGTGCACGGCATAGGCCAGGTCGAGTGCGGTGGCGCCGCGCGGCAGCGCCACGATCTTGCCCATCGGCGTGAAGACATAGACCGAGTCCGGGAAGAGGTCGATCTTGACGTTCTCGATGAACTCGGAGGAGTCGCCTGTCTGTGACTGGATGTCGAGCAGCGACTGCATCCAGGCCATGGTCTGGCGCTGCACCTCGGAGAGGTCGCCGCCGCTGGTCTTGTAGAGCCAATGCGCGGCCACGCCGGACTCGGCAATGCGGTGCATGTCGCGCGTGCGGATCTGGAACTCCAGCGGCGTGCCGTAGGGGCCGCGCACCGTGGTGTGCAGGGACTGATAGCCGTTGAGCTTGGGGATGGCGATGTAGTCCTTGAACTTGGCGGGCACCGGCTTGTAGAGCGCATGGATGGCGCCCAGCGCCAGGTAGCACTGCGCGTCGTTCTCCACGACCACCCGGAAACCGTAGATGTCCAGCACCTGCGAGAAGCTCAGGTGCTTGCTGACCATCTTGCGATAGATGCCGTAGAGCGTCTTTTCGCGGCCGTGCACCTCGACCTGCAGTCCGGCCTTGCGGATGGCGTCCTCGACCGAGGTCAGCACCTTGCCCACCAGCTCGCGGCGGTTGCGCCGGTTGGCCGAGACTGCCTTTGTGAGCACCGAATGGCGCATCGGGAACATGTTGGCAAACGACAGGTCCTGCAGCTCTCGATACACCTGGTTCAGGCCCAGGCGATGCGCGATGGGCGCATAGATGTCCATGGTCTCGTGGGCGATGCGTCGGCGCTTTTCGCCCGCCATGGCGCCGAGCGTGCGCATGTTGTGCAGGCGATCGGCCAGCTTGACCAGGATGACGCGGATGTCGCGTGACATGGCCAGCAGCATCTTGCGGAAGCTCTCGGCCTGCTGCTGCTCGCGGGTCGTGAACTCCAGCCGGTCGAGCTTGGACAGGCCGTCCACCAGATCGGCCACGGTGGCGCCGAACTTCTCCGTGATCAGCGCCCGGTCGACCTCAGTGTCTTCGAGCACGTCGTGCAGCAGGGCGGCCTGCAGGGCCTGGACATCGAGCCGCCAGCCGGCGCAGATGCGCGCCACGGCAATCGGGTGGGTGATGTAGGGTTCGCCGCTGGCGCGGACCTGCCCCAGGTGGCCGGAGTCCGAGACCTTGAAGGCCTCGTAGACCGCCTTGACGTCACGCGGCGGCAGGTAGGTCTTCAGCTCCTCGGACAGTTCCGCAAAGCTGATGGCGACATCGCTGGCCGGCTTGGCAAAGGATGCCTCGACCTTGCCCGCGGCAGGGGAGACATCGTTGCCGGCGCTCTTGCGAAAGCGCGGGCCAAACAGGGAGCGGACGGTATCAAGCATGTGCCACTGACTTGTAGCACAGCGCCTCGGCAGAGGTGTTGTGACAGACCGCTTGGAGAGTTCGGCTGCAATAGGCCCGGCTGGGCGGCTGGCAGAACGAAGAGGACTGGCGGCCGGGTTGACCTGGGGGCGTGTGTCCGGGCCTGTGGCGCCCGCCCCATACCCGGCCGTTCATGCGGTGCGCCTTAGATGGGCACCTTCTTGAGCATCTCGATGCCGGTCTTGCCGGCAGCGACTTCACGCAGGGCAGCCACCGTAGGCTTGTCCTTGGTCTCGATCTTCGGGGTGTGGCCCTGGGCCAGCTGGCGCGCACGGTAGGTGGCGGCGAGCGTCAGCTGGAAGCGATTGGGGATCTGGTCGAGGCAGTCTTCAACGGTGATGCGGGCCATGGAGTCTCTCGAAAAGGGGCTTTGAGGTGCGTGGACGTGCCGGACCCGAAGGTCAGTCAGCGAGGGTCTGGGAGCCGCCGACACCCAACTGCGCAAACGTTGAGGCGTAGCGCGCAGCCTGCACCGAGAAGCGGTGGCGGGTGGCGTTCACGATCGCTTCAAGAGCTTTCAAAGCGTCGCTAAACTCTTGATTAATAATAACATATTCGAATTCCGGGGCATGGGCCATCTCGCTGCCGGCGGCCAGCAGCCGGCGGGCGATCACCGCAGCGGAATCCTGTCCGCGGGCATGCAGCCGCGCCTCCAGCGCCTCGATGCTCGGCGGCAGGATGAAGACCCCCACCGCATGCGGAAACTGCCTGCGCACCTGCCGCGCGCCCTGCCAGTCAATCTCCAGCAGCACATCCTCGCCTGCAGCGGTCTGCTCGGCAATCCAGCGTTTTGAGGTGCCATAGAAGTTGCCGTGGACCTCGGCGCTCTCCAGGAAGTCGTTGGTGGTCTGCATCTTCTGGAACGTCGGGACGTCGACGAAGTGATACTCCCGGCCGTTCTGTTCGCCCGGACGCGGCGCGCGCGTGGTGTGCGAGATGGACAGCCGCACATGCGGGTCCTTGGCCAGAAGCGCATTGACGAGCGACGACTTGCCGGCTCCCGAAGGAGCCACGACCATGAAAACCGATCCCTTGCCTGCCATGTGAGTTCCTGCATGCCCGGACGTCGGGCGCTATCCGGTTCCTATTCGATGTTCTGGACCTGCTCGCGCAGCTGCTCGATCAGCACCTTGAGGTCGATGGAGGCCTGCGAGAAGCGTTCGGACACCATCTTCGAGCCGAGGGTGTTGGCTTCGCGATGCATTTCCTGGATGAGAAAGTCCAGGCGCTTGCCGGCCTCCTTGCCGGAGGCGAGCAGCCGATCCACCTCGTTGCAGTGCGACTGCAGACGGTCGAGCTCCTCGGCCACGTCGATACGCATGCCGATCATGACGACTTCCTGGCGGATGCGCTCGCGGGCTTCGTCGAAGGTGATGGCCGCGCCGTTGCGTCCCGCCACCAGGCCGAGTGCAGCTTCCATGCGCTCGGTGATCCTGGCCTGGGTCTGTTCGAGCACGATCGGCAGCTCGCTCTTGAGGCTTGCGGCGATGCTGCGCATCTGGGCCACGCGCTCACCCATGGTGGCCGCCAGGGCAGCGCCTTCGCGTTCCCGCGCGGCCGTGAGCGCCGCAATGGCGCGTTGCGCAGCGTCCAGCAGGGCGGGGCGCAGGGCTTCGGCATCAAAATTCTCCGTCGCGCGAACGCCGGGCCAGTTCAGTACATCACCCAGGCCTGGGTCCCTGAGGTTCGGCACGGCAGCCTGCGCCTGTTGCCACATTGCGGCAAATCGCGCCATGGCTGCGGCGTCGAGATGGTCCGAGCCGGCTGTCTGTTCGCGTTTCAGGTTGACCCGAAGCTCCACCTTGCCACGCGCCAGTCGCGCCTGGACAAGTTCGCGCAGGGCGGATTCGAGCGCCCGGATGTCTTCCGGGGCTTTGATCGTGAGATCGAGAAACCGGCTGTTGACACTGCGGATCTCGATGCCGAGGCGCCAGCCCTGGTGTTCCTGATCCGCGTGGCCGTAGCCCGTCATGCTGCGCACGGATCGCGCGCGTTCTTGTGTGCTCATCCGGCAATTCTAGGCAACCCGCCCTCAGCCGAAACCGTGCCCTCGTTGTGACATCACTGCCGACAGCTCAAGCACTTCCGCAGGAATAGTGCTCAACTGTCTACATTCAGCGCTTACACTCGACGTCTGTCGTTTGCCCGGTCCGCCTGCGCGCACCCGTTTTCCTCACGTATGTCCAGCAAAAGCAAAAACGCCCCCCTACCCGAAGGCATGGAGATTGCCGGGTATCGCGTGGTGAAGAAGCTGTCTTCGGGCGGCTTCAGCTTCGTCTACCTGGCCTACGACGAAGACAACAACCCGGTCGCCATCAAGGAATATCTGCCGGCGAGCCTTGCCAAGCGCGAGGAAGGCCAGCTGATCCCGGAGATCAAGGCCGAGCATCAGGCGACTTTCCGCCTGGGGCTGCGCTGCTTTTTCGAGGAAGGCCGCGTTCTTGCCCGGATCTACCACCCGAACGTCGTCCGCGTGGTCAATTTCTTCCGCGCGCATGAGACCGTGTACATGGTCATGGGCTACGAGTCGGGCCGGTCACTGCAGGAAATCATCCTGAAGTACCGCGACAAGGGCGAGAAGGAAATCCTGTCCGAGGCGTTCATCCGCAGCACCTTCATGCAAGTCATGAACGGCTTGCGCGAGGTACACGCCAACAAGCTGCTGCACCTTGACCTGAAGCCGGCGAACATCTACTTGCGTCGCGATGGCTCGCCGATCATCCTGGACTTCGGTGCTGCCCGCACGACGCTGAACGCTGATTCATCGCGCCTGTTCCCGATGTACACCCCGGGCTTTGCCGCGCCGGAGATGTATCAGAAGGGCGGGCAGCTCGGCCCCTGGACGGACGTATACGCCCTGGGCGCCTGCATGTTCTCGTGCATGGCCGGCCTGCCCCCGCAGGCCGCAGACGTCCGCAAGGGCAATGACCGGATGGAAGCGGCCTACAAGTCCCTGCGCGGCATCTACAGCGACGAACTGATCGAGGTCACACGCTGGTGCCTGGACATGGATCTGGCCAAGCGGCCGCAGAGCGTGTTCGCCCTGCAGAAGGCGCTGACAGAGCGCGTGACTGAAGACGTCAAGCCGCCGCTGTTCGCGCGCATCATGAGCTCGGTTCGCCACGTGCTGAACCGCCGCCAGCGCAGCGCCGAGCAGGTGGTCAATCCCAAGCATCAGCAGGCGACTGCGCTGCTCTGGGGCAACAAGAAGAGCAAGATCGCACGCACAGGCAATACGCCTGCTCAGGTGGGCCTCCAGGAGCCGGGTCAGACCGAAAACAAGACCCTGGACCGGGTCTGAGGCCTGCAGCTCATGCGTTTTTCCGTCTTTCAGGATTCACGTCGCGGCGGCCGGCAGGTCAACCAGGACCGCATGGCCTACCAGTTCACGAAGGAAGCGCTGCTGCTCGTGGTCTGCGATGGGATGGGCGGGCATTTCGGCGGCGAGGTTGCCGCGCAGCTTGCGGTGGAGGTGATCACCAGCCGGTTTGCGGACGAAGCGCTGCCATTCCTGCGCAATCCCTCCGCGTTCCTCGAGGACGCTTTCGTCGATGCGCACAACGCGATCGGCGAACGCACGATCGCACAGAAGTTTCCGGAGTCGCCGCGTACCACCGCGGTGGCTTGCGTGATCCAGCATGGCACCGCCTTCTGGGCGCATGCAGGCGACTCGCGCCTGTACGTGTTCCGAAAGGGCCGACAGCTCCTGCGTACGCGCGATCACTCGAAGTATGAGCTCTTGCAGGCACAGGGTGTGGCCATGGGCATGGATGCTGCACACCACCCCGACCGAAACAAGCTGTTCAACTGCCTCGGGTCACCGCAGACTCCGTTGGTGGAGCACGGTACGCCGACGGTGCTCAAGAACGGCGATCGGCTGCTGCTCTGTTCCGACGGTGTGTGGTCCAACCTGCACGATGACGAGATGGCGCGCATGCTCGGCCATGATGACGTGGCCAAGTCGGTACCCGTGCTGCTCGATCAAGCGCTGATCGAGGGTGGCAGCAGCTGCGACAACGCCACGGCGCTCGCGGTTCACTGGGCGGGCATGGGGGCTTCGCCGGATTTCGAGGGCGCCTCCACCCGGACAGGCGGCTACGAGACCACCGCGCAGATCCTGCCCGCAGGTCCCATGACCGCCGCCATCAGCGAGGCGGAGATCGACGCGGCGGTCGACGAGATCCGCGCCGCCATCCAGCGCACTGAGAAACACAGCCCACCCAAGCCACGGCGCTGATCGACCCGCCAATTGGCCTCCCAGCGGGCGCTACGCCCGCGTTTCTTCCTCCAGACTGTCGAGTCCCGATGACCGCACCCATTCCCCGCCGCGATGGCCGCGCCCTCAATGCATTGCGCCTGGTCAGCATCAAGCGCCACTTCACTCGCCATGCAGAGGGCTCGGTCCTCGTGAGCTTCGGCGATACGCAGGTTCTGGTGACTGCCAGCGTGGAAGAACGCGTACCGCCCCACAAGAAGGGCAGCGGCGAAGGCTGGGTCACCGCCGAGTACGGCATGCTGCCTCGTTCCACGCACACTCGCAGCGACCGTGAAGCCGCCCGCGGCAAGCAAAGTGGTCGCACGCAGGAAATTCAGCGCCTGATCGGCCGCAGCATGCGCGCGGTGTTTGACCTCAAGGCCCTCGGTGAACGGACGATCCAGCTGGACTGTGACGTGCTGCAGGCCGATGGCGGTACACGCACAGCGGCCATCACCGGCGCGTGGGTGGCAGCGGCTGATGCAGTGTCCTGGCTGCAGGCGCAGGGCAAACTCGCTTCATCACCGCTGGTGGGACAGGTGGCGGCGATCTCGGTGGGCTTGGTGGGCGGCGAGCCTCGACTCGATCTCGAGTACGAGGAGGACAGCAGCTGCGATGCAGACATGAACGTCGTCATGACCGCCGATCAGCGCTTGATCGAGGTGCAAGGCACGGCCGAAGGTGCGCCGTTTACCCGCGAGGATCTCGACGCCTTGCTGAATCTGGCCGGGCAGGGCTGCAACACCTTGTTTGGCCTTCAGAAGGCTGCATTGGCGCAATGAGCGAGCCGCGCGATCTGGTGCTGGCCTCTGGCAATGCGGGCAAGCTGCGCGAGCTTGAGGCTCTGCTGGCGCCGCTGGGCTACCGCGTGCGTTCCCAGTCCGAGTTCGGCGTGAGCGAGGCGGCAGAGCCGCACGACACGTTCCTGGAAAATGCGCTGGCGAAGGCGCGCTGGGCCGCGCAGCACACCGGCTTGCCCGCCTTGGCTGATGACTCCGGCATCGTTGTGCCCAGTCTCGGCGGTGCGCCTGGCGTGCGGTCGGCCCGCTTTGCCGCCACTCCATCCGATGGGCGCCCCAGCGATGCCGACAACAATGCGCTGTTGCTCAAGGCCCTCGCCGCTCACAGCGAGCGCACCGCGATGTTTGTCTGCGTGCTGGCGCTGGTACGCCATCCAAATGATCCCCTGCCTTTGATTGCGCAAGGCGTGTGGCCGGGCCGGGTGCTGGAATCGCCGCGCGGGATGGGCGGTTTCGGCTATGACCCGCTCTTCCAGCCGCGGGGCATGACATGCAGCGCCGCCGAGCTCAGTCCCGAGGAGAAGAACCGGGTCAGTCACCGCGCTCAGGCCATGCGCGAACTGCGCGTCCAGCTCGCTGCAACATCGTGGGTGCTGTGAAGACCATTGCCATCCATCGCGCGACGCCGGGCCATGCTCCGAAGCAAGGCCCGCGCTTTGAGGCACTGCCGCCGCTGTCGCTCTACATCCACTTGCCCTGGTGCGTGCGCAAGTGTCCCTACTGCGACTTCAATTCGCACGAGGCAGGTGGCGAGCTGCCCGAGGCGGCGTACGTGCAGGCGCTGCTGCGCGATCTGGAAGGTGCTCTGCCGCTCATCTGGGGGCGGCCGGTCCACACGATCTTCATCGGGGGCGGCACGCCGAGTCTGTTTTCTGCGCAGGCCATTGATGAGCTGCTCGCAGGCGTCCGCGCCAGGGTCCGGCTTGATGCGGACGCCGAGATCACGATGGAGGCCAACCCGGGTACCGTGGAGGCAGATCGCTTCCGGGGCTATGCGGCCGCAGGAGTCAATCGGGTGTCCCTGGGCATCCAGAGCTTTGATGCAGACGCACTGAAGGCCCTGGGGCGCATCCACGGAACCGGTGAGGCGTTGCGCGCAGCCGAGCTGGCCGCACAGCATGTCGGCAACTTCAATATCGACCTGATGTACGCCTTGCCCGGGCAGACGGTGGAACTTGCGCTGCGTGATGTTCGGCAGGCCCTCGCGCTTGCGCCGACCCACCTGTCGGCCTATCAGCTCACAATGGAGCCAAATACCCTGTTTCACCGCTATCCGCCGGCGCTGCCCGACGAAGACACCCAAGTCGACATCGAAGAGGCTGTACACGAGGCGCTGGCTGAGGCGGGCTATCTTCGCTACGAGACCTCGGCCTTCGCCCGCGCCGGGCGGCAATGCCGTCACAACCTCAACTACTGGCGCTTCGGTGACTATCTCGGGATCGGCGCTGGCGCGCACGGCAAGATCTCGTTCCCCGGCCGCATCCTCAGACAGATCCGCTTCAAGCAGCCCAAGGCCTACCTTGCCGCCGTGGCGCAAGGCCAGCCAGTGCAGGAAGAGCGCGAGGTCCCGCTGGCGGATATGCCCTTCGAGTTCATGCTCAATGCGCTGCGCCTGACGGACGGCTTCGAGCTGTCAAGCTATGCCGAACGAACCGGGGACTCCCTGGCCGCGATCCTGCAGCCGCTTGACGAGGCGCAGTCCAAGGGATTGATCGTGCGTGAGCCCAACTGGGTCAAGCCAACAGCGCTGGGCAGACGTTTCCTGAACGATCTTCAGGCGATGTTTCTGAACGCCGCCTAGGCAATCCAGCCGGCGATCACCGGCCCGGCGACCACGGCCCAGGTTGCCGCAGCGAGCAACAGGGCCAGAAAGACCGCGGCGCTGCCCATGTCCTTGGCGCGCGCAGCCAGCGGGTGGATCTCCGGGCTGGCCTTGTCGACCACCGCCTCAATGGCAGAGTTCAGCAGTTCCACGATCAGCACCAGCAGCAGCACGGCAAGCAGCGCAAGCTTGGACAGCGCACTGACGGGCAGGAGCAGCGCCACGGGCGTCAGCACCGCCACCAGGATGAGCTCCTGACGAAAGGCGTGCTCGTGCTTGAGGGCTGCGCGAAATCCGTAGAACGAGTAGATCGCAGCCTTGCTGATGCGCGCCAGGCCACTGCGGCTTTTCAGGTCTGCGCCGGACTGAGGGGTGCGATCTGCGGGGGGGGGTGTCATCAACATCCGATCATGAACTTCACTTGTATGCACGTCTTTGGTGCGCGCACCAAAACGGTGCTGTTTTGATTTGGTGCAGCTCCATGCCCATTCGCCGCGGAATACACTCCACAGCTGCTGCGCTGCACCAGATTGGCATGGTACAGAAGCTGCTTGATCGCCCGGTGATCACCTCGCGAGGCCACAAATCACGCAGTGGTCAACACGAATCCCACACTCAGGAGAATGCGCATTATGGCGACGCCTCAAGACGTCATGAAGATGGTCAAGGACAACGACGTCAAGTTCGTTGATTTCCGCTTTACCGATTTCAAGGGCAAGGAGCAACACGTCTCCGTGCCGGTGTCGGCCTTTGACGACAGCAAGTTCACCGCTGGCCACGCGTTTGACGGTTCTTCGATCGCCGGTTGGAAGGGCATTGAAGCCTCCGACATGCTGCTGATGCCGGACCCGTCGACGGCCAACCTGGACCCCTTCCGCGAAGAGCCCACGCTGATCCTGTCCTGCGACGTGATCGAGCCTTCCGACATGAAGGGCTATGACCGCGACCCGCGCTCGCTGGCCCGCCGCGCCGAGGCCTACCTGAAGGAATCGGGCATCGGCGACCAGGCCTTCTTCGGCCCCGAGCCCGAGTTCTTCATCTTCGACAGCGTCACCTGGAACGTGGACATGTCTGGTTGCGGCGTGTCGATCGAGTCCGAGGAAGCGCCCTGGAGCACCGGCAAGAAGTTCGAAGGCGGCAATCTGGCGCACCGTCCCCCGGTCAAGGGCGGCTACTTCCCCGTGCCCCCGGTCGACAGCTTCCAGGACATGCGTTCCGAGATGTGCCTGCTGCTCGAGCAGATGGGCGTGCCGGTCGAAGTGCACCATCACGAAGTGGCCGCGCCCGGCCAGTGCGAAATCGGCACGAAGTTCAGCACCCTGGTGCAGCGCGCCGACTGGTCTCAGATCCTCAAGTACGTTGTGCACAACGTGGCCCACAGCTACGGCAAGACGGCCACCTTCATGCCCAAGCCCGTGGTCGGTGACAACGGTTCCGGCATGCACGTGCACCAGTCCGTGTGGAAGGACGGCAAGAACCTGTTCGCCGGCGACGGCTACGCCGGTCTGTCCGAGTTCGCGCTGTACTACATCGGCGGCATCATCAAGCACGCCCGTGCACTGAACGCCATCACCAATCCCGGCACCAACTCCTACAAGCGTCTGGTGCCCGGCTTCGAAGCCCCGGTCAAGCTGGCCTACTCGGCACGCAACCGTTCCGCCTCGATCCGCATTCCGTATGTGAGCAACCCGAAGGGCCGCCGCATCGAAGTGCGCTTCCCCGATCCCACCGCCAACCCCTACCTGGCATTCAGCGCCATGCTGATGGCCGGTCTGGATGGCGTGCAGAACAAGATCCACCCGGGCGAAGCCGCGGACAAGAACCTGTACGACCTGCCGCCCGAAGAGGATGCAAAGATCCCGACCGTGTGCTCCAGCCTGGACCAGGCCCTGGAAGCGCTCGACAAGGATCGCGCCTTCCTGACCAAGGGCGGTGTGTTCACGGATGGCATGATCGACGCCTACATCGAACTCAAGATGCAGGACGTCACCCGCTTCCGCATGACCACCCACCCGGTCGAATTCGACATGTACTACAGCGCCTGATCCCCGCGATCAGCGCTCGGGAGGCCGGTGCAGGCCGGCAGCCCGATGTCGAAGCAACAACACAAGGGGCGGATTTCCGCCCCTTGTGTTTTCCGGTCGCCCCGAAAGCACTAACCTGTACGGCCCTGTGCGAATTCCCGAGGTTTCAGATGACGCGCGTGTTTCGATCTGTCCTGGCTGTGCTGCTGACCGCTTTCGGTTTGGCTGCGGGCGCGCAGGCGCAATCGAGCTTCTATTTCATCTGCGAGCGTGAGGACGGCGGCCGCCATTTGACGGACAACGAAGCCGACGCGCGCAAGTACAAGAACTGCCAGCGCAAGGAAATGCAGCCGCCGGCAGTCGTCATGCCTTCGCAGCGGCCCGCCTCCCGTCCTGCCGCGGCCGCACCCAGCCCGGGCCCGGCGAGTTTTCCCCGCATTGAGCCCGCCGAGCAAATCAGCCGCGATCAGGGGCGCCGCCAGGTCCTGGAGACCGAGCTGCGTGCCGAGGAAACCAAGTGCGCGGGCCTGCGTCGCGATCTGGGCGAGGCCGAGCGCAACGTGGCCGCCGCCGGGCGCCTGGCCGGTCTGCGAGACGACATTGCCCGCTGCGACTCCAACATGGTGTCCATTCGCCAGGAGCTTGCGCGCCTGCGTGCCATGTGAGCGCTCCGGGTCCGAGCCGGTAAAGTCCGGCATGATCCGGATGAGGGCCGACCCCGGTGCAGACACCGGAGCGCGTCGGCCGTTTTCATTTCCGGACCCATGAATCTCGCCCGTCCTGCATTGCTCAGCGGCCTGGACCTCGTGTCCTCGGCGGTGGTGCTCGTTGCCCCCGATGGCACCATCCACTATGTCAATGCAGCCGCCGAAGCGCTGTTTGACCTGTCCCTGCGCCAGCTGGCCGGCAGCGCCGTCGCGGCACCCTTCGAAAACGGGCAAGAGCTGGCGCAGCTGGTGGCCGAGGCACGGGGCAACCAGTTCTCGCGCAAGCGCCTGGAGATGGCACTGCGGCGGCCCGGCCGGGACCCGGTGCCCGTGACTTGCGTGGTCACGGCGCCCGAAACCCCCGAGTCGCCCGTGGTGCTGGAGTTCCAGGAGATCGACCAGCAGTTGCGGGTCTCGCGCGAGGAACAGCTCACGGCGCAGAACGCCATGAACAAGGAGCTGGTGCGCAACCTGGCGCATGAGATCAAGAACCCGCTGGGCGGCATTCGCGGCGCCGCGCAGCTGCTCGAGCCCGAGCTGCCCAGCGCCGAGCTGCGGGAGTACACCCGGGTCATCATCAAGGAGGCCGATCGCCTGCAGCTGCTGGTGGATCGGCTGCTGGCGCCGCACCGCCGCCCGCATCAGGTGGGCGACGTCAACATCCACGAGGTGCTGGAGCACGTGCGCAGCCTGCTGCTGGCGCAGTATCCGCACGGTCTGAAGGTGCTGCGCGACTACGACGTGAGCCTGCCGGACTTCCGGGGCGACCGGGAGCAGCTCATCCAGGCCGTGCTGAACATCGCCCAGAACGCCGCGCAGGCGCTCACTGCCGAGATCGCCGCGCAGACCGCACAGATCCGATTCCGTACCCGGGTGGTCCGCCAAGTCACGATCCAGAAACAACGCTATCGGCTGGCACTGGACTTGCGAGTCATCGACAACGGCCCCGGTATCCCGGAGGACTTGCGCGATCGGATCTTCTACCCGTTGGTCAGTGGTCGCGAGGGAGGAAGTGGCCTCGGTCTGACATTGGCGCAGACCTTCATCGAACAACACTTCGGAACCATCGAATGCGACAGTCGGCCCGGTCAGACGGACTTCCAGATCCTGATTCCCTTGCCCTGAACCTCGTGCTTCAGGTCGAGCCCAAAGCAGGAGGTGCGGCATGAGCGCGGCCGCCGACACCGTCTGGGTCGTGGATGACGACCAGTCGATTCGCTGGGTGATCGAGAAAGCGCTGGCCAAGGAAAACGTGCCGGTGCGCAGCTTCGATTCGGCGCGCTCGGTGATCGAGTCGTTGACCGAAGATGTGCCTGCGGTGCTGGTGAGCGACGTGCGCATGCCCGGCACCAACGGATTCGCGCTGTTGGAGCACGTCAAGCGTGAGCATCCGGAGCTGCCGGTCATCGTGATGACAGCGTTTTCCGATCTGGACAGCGCGGTCTCCGCCTTCCAGGGCGGGGCGTTCGAGTACCTGCCCAAGCCCTTTGACATCACCAAGGCCGTGGAGCTGATCCGCCGCGCGCTTGATGAGCACAAGCGCGAGGTCGCTGCAGCCGAGCCTGCCGTGGCCACGCCCGAGATGCTCGGGCAGGCGCCAGCCATGCAGGACGTGTTCCGCGCCATCGGGCGCCTGTCTCAGAGCCATGTGACGGTGCTGATCACCGGCGAGTCCGGCACAGGCAAGGAGCTCGTGGCGCGCGCGCTTCATCGCCACAGCCCACGTGCCAACAGGCCCTTCGTGGCCATCAACACCGCCGCCATCCCCAAGGACCTGCTGGAGTCCGAGCTCTTCGGTCATGAGCGTGGCGCCTTCACGGGCGCGCAGACCATGCGCCGCGGCCGCTTCGAGCAGGCCGAGGAGGGCACGCTGTTCCTGGATGAAATCGGCGACATGCCGATGGACCTGCAGACGCGCCTTTTGCGCGTGCTGTCCGACGGGCACTTCTACCGCGTGGGCGGGCACGCCCCGATCAAGGCCAATGTGCGCGTGATTGCCGCCACGCACCAGAATCTTGAGGATCGCGTGCGCCTGGGGCAGTTCCGCGAGGACCTGTTCCACCGCCTGAACGTGATCCGCCTGCGCTTGCCGGCGCTGCGGGAACGCAGTGAAGACATCGCCCTGCTGGCGCGCTACTTCCTGGCCAAGAGCGCCCGCGAGCTGGGCGTGGATGCCAAGCGCTTCTCGGATGACACCCTGCGCTTCCTGTCCGGTCTGCCCTTCCCAGGCAATGTGCGCCAGCTGGAGAACCTCTGCCACTGGGTGACGGTGATGGCGCCCTCGCAGGGCGTCGAGGTCAAGGACTTGCCGGATGATCTGCGCCAGCAGATTGCCGCGGCGCCGGCGGTGTCTGCGCAGGCAGCGGTGCCGTCGCCAGCACCCGGCAGCGTCTCCACGGCCACGGCAGACGCCGCCATCATGGGCAGCAGCCTGCCAGTGCCAGCGGCGGGTCTTGCACCCCTGGCCGCGGCACCGGGCGTGATTTCAGCGCCGGGCACCTGGCAGGCCCAGCTGGAAGCGGTGGTGCGTGAGCGGCTGGTTCAGGGGCTGCCGGATGTGATGCCCAAGCTGGCCGAGGACTTCGAGCGCACGGTGATCCAGACTGCGCTTGTGGTCACGGGCGGGCGTCGCGTGGAGGCTGCGCAGCGCCTGGGCATCGGGCGCAACACCATCACGCGCAAGATTGCCGAACTGGGCATCGACGACGGGCCGGGCGCCGACGAGCACGCTGCTTGAGCGGCAGGGCGCGCGCCGCCCTCTGGCGCCGCATGCGTGGGCAAGCGTGGTCAGTCCATGCTGCTCGGGCTGCGCACCGACCTGGGGCCAAGTGCTCCTGGATGCGCTCCAGGAGCCGTTTAGATGAATTTCGGACGAAAAGATAGATGAACAAGAAAGTCGGCTTTCCGCGCATCAGACAAGCGATAAGCCGGCTTTTCGTTCTGAAATATAGGTTGTTTTCGGCCAGTCAGTAACCGTACAACCAAGGCTGGTCCATGAGCTGCGGCCGCAGGCTGAGTGCGAGGTTTCGCGCCAAGCGAAGCGGCCCTGCAGCATGGAAAACGCGCCCGTTGCGCGCGGCCCGCGTCTGGACCTGCGCATTGCGCTGCCAGCGCGTCCGCGCGTAGGCTGCCAGCGCTTGCGGGCGGGTGCCGTGCGTGCTCAGGGCCTGCGCCAGGGCGTCGGCGTCCTCCAGGGCCATGCCCGCGCCCTGCGCCAGATAGGGCTGCATGGGGTGGGCTGCGTCGCCCAGCAAAGCCACCGGGCTGTCCGCACCGTGGTGCAGGTCGGCCGCGCTCTGCAGCGGTGCACGGGCATGCACGCGCCAGCGTCTCAGGCCGGGCAGGGCGGCCAGGGTCTCCGCCAACTCGGCGCACATCGGGCCGGTCGCCTGCAGCAGGTCGGCCAGCAGGCCTTCGCCCAGCCAGGCACCGCTGTGTGGCTTGGCCCGCGCATCGATCAGGGTGTGGGATTCGCTGAAGGCCGCAACATTGAGCCATTCACCCCCCCGCACTGGATAGCTCACCACATGCATGCGCGGGCCCAGCCAGGCCTGCACCTCGGCGCGACGCAGGCGCGCGGGCAGCTCGCGCATGGCCACCATGCCCCGCCAGGCCAGTTCGCCGGTGTCGGGCACCTGCGTCTCGGGCCAGAAACGGCCGCGGACCACGCTATGCAGGCCGTCGGCGCCGATCAACAGACGCGCGGACACCGTCCGGGCCGATGCAGGGCCGGTGGCCTGAACCGCACCATCGCGGATATCGACGGTCGACATCGCCATACCGAGCAGCAGCTGCACTTGCGCGCCGTGCTGCGCGACACCGGCGGCCAGTGCGGCCTGCAGATCGGCGCGGTGCACGGTCAGATAGGGCGCGCCGTAGCGGGCCTCGAAATCGCGCGTGTCCAGGCGCCCGAGCTCGCGGCCGCTGGCGGCGTCGCGCGCGACCACGGCACCGGGCGCGTGCGCCTGCTCGCGCAGCGCGGGCATCAGTCCCCAGCGCTGCCAGCGGCGCGTCATGTTTGGGCCACACTGGATGCCGGCGCCCACCTCCTGCAGCGCCCCAGCCTGTTCCGCGAGCACGATGCGGCCCAGCCGCGGCGCCTGCCGCGCGCAGGCCAGCGCCGCGGCCAGACCACCGAGTCCGGCACCGACGATCAGCAGATCAGCGCAATCGTCCATTCAGGCGGCAGCCCGGCAAGGCACGAAAAAAAGGCGCACCCTGTGCGCCTTGGCGTGAACATGACCGCTGAGCACCGGCGCTCAGCCCTTCAGTTCCTCGACGTAGTCGATGTAGGCCTGCATGGCATCGTCGCTGCTCATGCCCTTGACCTCGTTCCAGGCGTCCCACTTGGCGCGGCCCACCATGTCCATCATGCCCGGGCGCTTGCCGTCCACATCGCCGGCAGAGGCTTGCTTGTACAGGGCGTAGAGCTTGAGCTTGGCAGCGTTGCCCGGGTCTTCGTCGAGCTGCTTGACGTCAGCCTGGGCTTGTTCGAATTGGGCTTTCAGATTGGCCATGGCGTCTCCATCGGACGGGGGTTGTGGTGCGTCGGCTACCGAACAACGCTGTGGGCAGATCGCATACACAGCCTTGCGCGAGCAAATGACCCACTTATGATAGGCCCAGCATTGCGCCCGATGACCCGCAGGTCATCAGGAAAACGCGCAGGCATCGCAACGAGGAGACGGCATGGGACGCGAGCGCATGTCCAGCGTGGACACTGCATGGCTGCGCATGGATTCACCGGTCAATCTGATGATGATCGTCGGCGTCCATGTCTTTGAAGACGCGATCGAGTACGAGAACCTGCGCAAGGTGGTGCAGGCGCGCCTGCTGTTCTACCGCCGCTTCAAGCAGAAGGTGCAGGTCGATCCCACAGGCGCCTGGTGGGTGGACGACGAGCACTTCGACATAGACCAGCATGTGCACCGCATCTCCTTGCCTGGCAAGGGCGGCAAGCGCGAGCTCGAGAAGCTCGTCGCCGCACTGTCCACCGAGTCGCTCGATTTCACGCGGCCGCTATGGCAGTTCCATGTGGTGGAGAACTACCAGGGCGGCAATGCGGTCGTGGTGCGCATCCACCACTGCATTGCGGACGGCATTGCACTGATCGGCGTGCTGCTCAGCATGACCGCACCCACGGCCGAGGAGAGCCTGGCCGTGCCGGCCGCGCCCAGCTGGATCAAGACCCGCAGCTCGGCGGACAACGCCAACGTCTGGGAAGACTTCTTCGCGCCGGTGACGAAGGTTGCGGCACGCACGCTCAAGATGACGGGCGACCTGGCGAGCACGGCGCTGGGCGAAGCCAATGAAGTCATCCAGCATCCGGACGTGGTGGCGCAGCGGGCCGTGGAGGTCAGCAGCCTGCTCAGCCACGTGGCCCGAGATGCAGCGCAGATCGCGCTGATGGCCGACGATACGCCCACATCGCTGAAGGGCAAGCCCGGGCGCGCCAAGTGCGTGGCCTGGACAGAACCGCTGCCGCTGACGGAAGTGAAGACGGTCTGCAAGGCCTTGGGCTGCTCGGTCAATGATGTGCTGCTGTCCTGCGTGGTGGGCGCGACCCGCGGCTACCTGCTCTCGGTGGGCGACACCATGCCCTACGACGCCGAGATCCGGGCCATGGTGCCCGTGAACCTGCGCAGTGCCGGTGCAGAACACAAGCTGGGCAACAAGTTCGGCTTGGTGCCGCTCACGCTGCCGGTGGGCATCGGCAATCCGCTGGCTCGCTTGTACGAGGTGCGGCGCCGCATGAATGAGCTCAAGGGTGGCTATCAGGCGGTCATTGCCATGGGGGTTCTGGGATTGGTCGGCACGCTGCCGCGTCAGGTGCAGGCCGCCGCCTTGTCGATGTTCACCAACAAGGCCACGGCCGTGATGACCAATGTGCCCGGGCCCTCCGAGCAGCTTTACATGGCCGGTGCGAAGATGAGCCAGATCATGTTCTGGGTGCCGCAGTCCGGTGACATCGGCCTGGGGGTGTCAATCCTCTCCTACGGCGGCGGCGTGCAGTTCGGCGTCATCACCAGCAAGAAGCTGTGCCCGCAACCCTCGGAGATCATCGACCGCTTCGGGCCGGAGTTTGAACGCCTGATCATGACGGCCATGCTGGTGGGGCCCAGCCTGGCCACCGACCCGCAGGCCGCGGAGTTCGAACTCTTCCCCGAGATCAAGACGGAGTTCGAGCGCATGCAGGCCGAGGCGGCCAAGGCAGCGGCCGCCGAGCGGGCTGCTGAACGTGCACGCAAGGCCGGTGCGCGCGAAGGGACCGGAAAGGCTGGCAGCGAATCAGGCTCAGCCGCGAAGCCGGCCGGCAAGGCTGCAGGTAAGGCAACGAGCAAGCCGGCTGTCAACACCAACACAGCGGCCGCGCCTGCCAAGAAGCGCTCGCGCTTCGCGCAACTGCGCGCCGAGGGCTGATCCGGACGCGCTAGGTGGCCTCCAAATGAAAATTGCCGACCTGCGGGTCGGCAATTCTCTTGGAAGGCACGGGTGACGCTCAATCGTCCAGTTCGCTCTTGGCGAGTTCGACATCCAGACGCTCCATGGCATCAGCCGCTTCGTGCTCAGCGGCTTCCTGGTAGAGCTTTTCCGCCTCGGCCAGCTTCTTCTTGCCTTCGAGCATGACCAGCCCGTTGGCATATTCAACCTTGGCAATTGCGGAATCCGGGTTCAGGTCCAGAGCCTTCTTGAACATCTTGAGACCCGTGTCCTTGTTGGCGCCGTAGGTCAAGCCGCCGATCATGCTGCCCACCTTGTCGATGATCTCGGCGTGGTAGGCGCCCAGCGCAATGTGGGCATCGGCGTGCTTGGGTGCGAGCTTGATGGCGGTGTCCAGCGCCGCCTTGATCTTGCTGGCGATGCCTTGGGTGGCTGCCTTCACGACGCCGATCCCTTGGCCGTAGCGGCCCATGGCGTAGGAGTAGAGGTAGTAGGCGTTGGCGTTCTTGGGATCGCTGGCCTGCAGTTCCTCTGCACGGCCGGCGGCTTCCTCGTAGAGTGCAAGCTGCTTCTTCTCGTTGGTTTCAATGTAGGTGGCGTAGATGCACTGCGCCTTGTTGGCGGCATTGATGCCGCTCGCCGTGCCGGCAGCGAGGCCCAGATCGACCGCCTTGGAGAAATCGCCTGCGTGATAGGCGATCCACGCCTCCAGACTCTCGGCGTCCTTCGGCAGGGGCTCGGCATCGCCGGCATGCAGGCGCGGCCAGGCCTTCTTGATGCTGGCTGCGGTGTATTCGTACGCGGCGTCCGCGTGTTCGAACTTCTTCCAACCCTTTGGCATGGCTTGTGTCTCCTCCGCCGATCGGGGTCGGCGTCTTGTCCTCGGTTCGCCCTGGTGTTTACTTCATGTACTCGCCCGCCAGCTTGGCGAACAGTGCCCGCGAGTCGCCCGTCAGATACGGCGCAACCAGCGTGAAGGTGTGATAGACCCCGCGCGAAAGTGCTTCGCTCATCTTCGCCTGATCATTGAACTGGCGCGGGTTGAGCACGTACTCGTAGCTCAGCCAGTAGGTGGCCACCACCACGATGTTGGTGGTCAGTGCATCGAGTTCGCGGTCATCGGCCTTCAGTTCGCCGGATGCCCGCAGTCCTTCGCAGAGCTTGCGGGTGACGTCGGCTGACTGTCCGAGGATGCGGCGGAACTGCGTTTCCACCGTGCGGTTGTTGGCCAGCAGGTTGTTGAGATCGCGGTAGAAGAAGCGATAGCGCCAGATGATCTCGTAGAGCGTGTGCAGGAAGAACCATGCATCTTCCACGCTGGCCTGCGCAGGCGGCGAACCGAGGATGCCTTCCATCTCCTTCTCGAAATCCGAGAAGAGACAATTGATGATGTCGTCCTTGTTGCGGAAGTGGTAGTACAGATTGCCCGGGGAGATGTTCATCTCTTCGGCAATGTTGCTGGTCGTGACGTTGGGCTCGCCAAAGTCATTGAACAGCTGCAGCGACAGCGCAAGGATGCGTTCGCGCGTGCGTCGTGGCGGCTTGCGTTCCATGGGGTAGGCCGGTTCACAGGGGAAGTTGGCGCGAGGATACACGCGCCCTCCCTGCGGCAATAGCCCGAAAAGCACCCCCTTGGCGATCCGTCCAGGGCACGCCGGGGCCGCAGCCGAACTCAGCTTCTTTGCAGGGACTTCAGCCAGCGATCCAGATCATCCAGCGTTTCTGACAGACGCGCGGCAGCCTGACCGGCCAGTGTAAGACTCTCCAGCGGCGGGCGCGCGCCGCTGACCAGAGTTCGCTTTGGATCGGTCAGCAGGTCGAGCCGAAGGTGCACGCCGTGACGTGCCAGCATGGGCCCGATTTCGTGGCGCCGCCGGTAGAGCTCGCTGCGGGTGTGTTGATACGCGTACTCGCAAAGACGCCGGCGCTGCGAGTAGCTGAACAGGTTGGTGAAGAAGATCTCCGGGTCGGAGTGATTCGGCTCGAACAGCACGATGTCGCTGTCCGGATACTGCAGGCGGTAGCGCTCCATGCCCACTTCCATGCGCGAGTGGATGATCGATCGGAAGGTCTGCGAAAGCACCGTGGGCAGCCCGCCGGCGACGACTGGCGACTGTTCGGGTACGTCTTTGTGCTGCAGGCGAGCGGCCAGACCCGATGGCGGGAAGTAGGCATCGGCATTGAAGGGCACCAGCGGGTTCAGGCACAGCAGAAGGTCCACCCCGTGCTTCAGGGCTACTGAGGCATGCAGGGTTTTGCGCAGTGCACCATCCACATAGGCCCGCCCCTTGATCTCCACCGGCGGGAAGAGGCCGGGCAGGGCGGCGCTGGCCTGCACGGCCAGAGAGATCGGCACGTCGTCATGGCCAGGCGCGCCAAAGGTCACGGACTCGCCCGAGTCCAGGTCGGTGGCCACGATGCGCAGGGTGCTGCGCAGGTGCTGGAACTGATTGGTCCGGCCTTCGCGCGAGAACAGCTTGGCAAGGTAGCGGTCAATCCCGCTGCCGGAGAACACGCCCGTGGGGATGGCACGACCCAGACGCTCGAAGGAGGCCATCACCGACTTCGGCCGTACGGCATAGTTCCAGGCCGCACCCGCCAGCAGCGGCGGCAGCGCCATCATGCGCTGCCAGTACTCCTTGAAGGCCGGGCGAAGGAGCAAGGCAGGGTCGAAGATTTCCGAGCGATGGATGGGCGCAGCCGCCGTTGCCGCCTTCGGGTCATCACTTTCAATGAAGGCCGCGCACATCTGCGCCGGCGTGATGCCGTTGGCCAGCCCGGCTGCAATGAAGCTGCCCGCGCTCACGCCGACATAGATCTCCAGCTCGGTGAAGTCCACGCCCTCCAGCGACTCCGCCAGCGCCGCCAGCGCGCCGATTTCATAGATGGCGCCCAGCGGTCCGCCGCCGGCCATGGCGAGCCCGATGCGAGCGCGTTGAGACTGCGAGGCGGCGGACCGCTTCGATCGACTGTCCTTGGACAGGCGCGGCGCAGCCGCGTCCTGTCCGCCGCCGGCCATGGCGAGCCCGATGCGAGCGCGTTGAGACTGCGAGGCGGCGGTCTGACTGTTGGGAGCTGCCTTGGGCTGACGCGGCGCGGCTGCTGCGCTCCGGGCAGGGCGCTTGGTTTGCGCGACGCGGGATATCTGAGTTGCAGCGGCCGCCTTGCGGGCTGGAGAGCGAGGCATGTTCTTCTTGTCGTTCAGTTCGTGCGGATCAAAAAAATGGGCCACCCTGGCGGGCGGCCCGAAGTGTTACGCGTTAACGCAACAACAAGGAGACGTTCGCATCACGCAGGATCCTGCGTGTGTGCAGTTCGGTATCAGGCTGCCTTGGCGCCAGACTTCTTGGCAGCCGGCTTCTTGGCCGGGGCCTTCTTGGCGGCGGGCTTTGCAGCGGCCTTGGCGGCGGCCTTGGCTGCCGGCTTGGAGGCGGCAGGCTTGCCACCCATCTTGGCCAGCTGGGCGGTGAGCTGCTCGACGCGCTTGGTCAGCAGTTCGATGTCACGGTTGGTGGGCACACCCAGCTTGTTCAGGGCGCGGGCGACGCGGTCCTCGAACACGGTTTCGAGCTTGTCCCAGGTGGTGTTGGCCTGGCTGGTGATGTCGCTGGCGACACGGTTCATCTTGGTGGTCATCTCGGTCACTTTGTCCTCCGCGGCGCGCTGGCCCTTCTTCTGCATGGCCATGCCTTCACGAACGAGGGTTTCCAGGACCTTCTGGCCTTCGGTCTGGACCTTGGCAAATGCACCCTGACCGGCACGCAGGATCGTCTCGGCCGAATCCTTCACGGCGCTGGCGATCTGGTTGGCGGGCGCGGCCTTGGCCTTGCTGGCCATCTTGTTCAGTTTCTTGACCATGGGATCCTCTTCCTCGTTCGGCGCCGTGTTCCAGGAGTGTCGGTTCACCGGCTCAGGCAGGCATTCTGGGCCTGCTGTGGTAGAGAGCGCACACTAAAGCCCTAGAAAGGGGCCTCAAAAGCGCCTGCTTCGCGCAAGCGGGAACCGCAGCCGCGCCGCCCCTTGCGCAGGGGCAGGGCGCCAAGCATCATTGCCCGCGAGCCGTTGCAGCGCATGCCGCGTGCAGCAGGCACAAGAATGTCAAAGAGGAGACAGCATGAAGTACTTCGTTACCGGCGCGACCGGATTCATTGGCAAGCGCCTGGTCAAAAAGCTGCTGGGCCGCAAGGGCTCCATCGTGTATTTCCTGCTGCGCGAGTCCAGCGTCGACAAGGTGCCCGCACTGCTGGAGTACTGGGGCACGACCAAGGCCCGCGCCATTCCGGTCATGGGGGATCTGACCGCGCCCTCGCTGGGGGTGAGCAAGGCGCAGATCAAGGAGCTGGCCGGCCAGATCGACCATGTCTTCCACCTGGCGGCGATCTACGACCTTTCGGCTGATGCCGAAAGCCAGATCAAGGTGAACAACGAAGGCACACGCTCGGCGGTGCAGTTTGCCAACGCCATCAAGGCGGGCATGTTCCATCACACGTCGTCGATTGCTGCTGCCGGCATGTTCGAGGGCATCTGGCGCGAGGACATGTTCGAAGAAGCAGAGGGCCTGGACCACCCGTACTTCGCCACCAAGCACGACAGCGAGGGCATTGCCCGCAAGGAATGCAAGGTGCCGCTGCGCATCTACCGCCCGGGCATGGTGGTGGGCGACAGCAAGACCGGCGAGATGGACAAGGTCGATGGCCCCTACTACTTCTTCAAGCTGATCCAGACCATGCGCAAGATGCTGCCGCCGTGGATGCCGATGGTCGGCATCGAAGGCGGGCGCGTGAACATCGTGCCGGTTGACTTTGTGGTGGTCGCGATGGATCACATTGCGCACAAGGCCGGGCTGAAGGTGAACTGCTTCCACCTCGTCGACCCGATGGGCTACCGCGTGGGTGACGTGCTGTCTGTGTTCTCCAAGGCGGCCCATGCGCCGATCCCGGCCATGAAGATCAATGCTGCGCTGCTGGGCTTCATCCCGCGTGGCGTCAAGAAAAGCCTGATGGCGCTGACGCCGGTGCGCCGCGTTCGCAACGCCGTCATGCACGACATGGGGCTGCCTGAAGACATCCTCAACTTCATCAACTATCCCACGCGCTTTGATTGCCGCGAGACCACGGCGGCGCTCAAAGGCAGCGGCATCGAGTGCCCGAAGCTCGAGGACTACGCGTGGCGCCTCTGGGACTACTGGGAGCGCCATCTCGACCCGGACCTCTTCATCGACCGTTCCCTGCGCGGCCAGGTAGGCGGCAAAGTGGTGCTGGTGACTGGCGGCTCCTCGGGCATCGGCCTGGCAGCAGCCAAGAAGTTTGCCGAAGCCGGCGCCATCACCATCATCTGCGCCCGCGACGAGGTCAAGCTCGCCGAGGCCAAGAAGGAGATCGAGGAGTTTGCCGGCAAGGATGCCCAGGTGGTCGTGTATTCGGCCGACGTGTCCAATGAGGAGAGCTGTGCCGAGCTCGTGCGCCAGCTCGAGGAGAACCACGGTGGCGTGGACTTCCTGATCAACAACGCCGGCCGCTCGATCCGTCGCGCCATCGAGAACAGCTACGACCGTTTTCATGACTTCGAG
>JAIXTA010000127.1 GCA_027484405.1 Burkholderiales bacterium | reverse complement strand
TCCAGCCATTTTGGCCTGAAAAGCCGCACCCAGCCTTGATCTTGCTTTTTGAACCCGCAGCGCTCAGGCTGCCTGAAGGCTGGGCGTGAATCCGGCGGCCTTCAGTGTGGCCAGCAGGCGCTCGGCGCCCAGGTCACTGCTCACGCTCACCTGGTGGGCGGGCAAGTCGATCTGGATCTGCGCGGCGTCATCGGCCGACTTCAGGGCGCGGGTGATGGCGGCGGCGCAGCCACCGCAGGTCATGTCGGGAATGAGGATCTGGATCATGGGCACTCCGTGCGTCGGTGCTTGCAGCGTGGAGCTTGCCATGGGGCAGGGTCAAGGCCCGATGTGCGCCGCGTTGGCCGGATGACCGGCACAGTCCGGCCTGCCTTGACCCTCACATCATGTCAAAGTTGAATGTGCACAGCATCCCCTCACGGATGCCGTCCATGAACAGCCTGACCCTTCCGATCAACGGCATGACCTGCGCGTCCTGCGTGACACGCGTCGAGCGCGCGCTGTCGGCCGTACCCGGCGTGCGCCAGGCCAGCGTCAATCTGGCGACTGAATCGGCCCGCGTGGAATTCAGCGCAGCGCAAGGCGCCGCAGCGACCGATGCCGCCAGCGCCGCCGTCCAGGCCGTGGAGCGCACCGGATTCACCGTGCCGCAGACGGTGGCTGACCTGCAGATCGGCGGCATGACCTGCGCCTCCTGCGCCTCGCGCGTTGAACGGGCGCTGCTGCAGGTGCCCGGGGTGCTGGCCGCCACGGTCAATCTGGCTGACGAGCGCGCCCATGTCCGCATGCTCGCAGGCACGGCTGCCGCCGCGCTGACCCAGGCCCTGGAACGCGCCGGCTACAGCGGCACCGTGCTGCATGACGACGCCCAGCGCGAGCAGGCCGAACAGGCTGCGCAGGCCCGCAGCCGACGCGAACGGCACATCGTGCTGGCCAGCGCCGCGCTGACGCTGCCCCTGGTCGTGCCCATGCTGGGCATGCTCTGGGGTGCGCACTGGATGCTGCCCGGCTGGATCCAGCTGCTGCTGGCCGCCCCCGTGCAGTTCATCTTTGGTGCGCGCTTCTACCGCGCCGGCTGGCTGGCGGCGCGTAGCGGCAGCGGCAACATGGACCTGCTGGTGGCGCTGGGCACGAGCGCGGCGTTCGGCCTGTCGCTGTTCAACCTCTGGGCCGATCCGCATCATCTGTACTTCGAGAGCGCAGCGGTCATCATCACCCTGGTGTTGCTCGGCAAGTGGCTGGAAGCGAATGCCAAGCGCAAGACCACGGCCGCCATCCGCGCCCTGCAGGCGCTGGCGCCAGACACTGCCACCGTGCTGATCGACGGCCAGCCGCGCACCCGACCCGCCGCCCAGCTGATGGTGGGCGACCTGCTGCTTATTGCGCCCGGCGAGGCGGTGGCCGCCGATGCCGAAGTGGTCGAAGGCCGCAGCCAGCTCGATGAAGCCATGCTGACCGGCGAAAGCCTGCCCGTGCCCCGCACCGTAGGCGACGCGCTGGTGGGTGGCAGCATCAATGGCGAAGGCCGGCTGGTGGCACGCATCACCGCCGTAGGGCGGGACAGTCTGCTTGCGCGCATCGTGCACCAGGTCGAGCAGGCGCAGACCCGCAAGGCCCCAGTGCAGCGCCTGGTGGATCAGGCGGCAGCCATCTTCGTGCCGGTGGTGCTGGTGCTGGCGCTCATCACCCTGCTGGGCTGGGGTTTCGGCACGGGGCAGTGGGGCACGGCGCTGATCCATGCCGTGGCGGTGCTCGTGATCGCCTGCCCCTGCGCGCTGGGGCTGGCCACGCCCACGGCCCTCATGGCCGGTACCGGCGTGGCGGCACGGCACGGCATCCTGATCAAGGACGCCGAGGCACTGGAACGGGCGCATCAGCTCAAGGTGGTGGCCTTTGACAAGACCGGTACGCTGACCCTGGGCAAGCCACGTGTGCTCGGCGTGGCCCGCGCAGAGGGCGAACGCGAAACCGACCTGATCAGCCGCGCTGCCAGCCTGTCTGCCGGCAGCGCGCACCCGCTGGCTCTCGCCCTGCTCGCCCACGCCCAGGACCATGGCCTCACGCCCGATGCTGCGCAGGAGGTCCGGGCCCTGGCCGGGCTGGGGACGCAAGGGCGCATCGGCACGCAACGCTACGCCCTAGGCAGCGGGCGCTACATGGCGCAGCTGGGCGTGAACACGACTGGCCTGTCGCGCGCAGAAGCCACCGAACTTGCCCAGGGGCATTCCGTGTCCTGGTTGGCGCGGCTGCCCGAGGACGGGGCCGACGCGCGGCCGCAGATTGTTGGCCTGTTGGGGTTTGGCGATGCCCTGCGCCCGCAGAGCGCCGGCGCCATTGCCGCGCTCAAGCGCCTGAAGCTGCGCCCGGTGCTGATTTCCGGCGACCATGCCAGCGCCGCGCGCCACGTGGCCGAGCAACTCGGCATCGAGGATGTGCACGCGCAGGTCATGCCCGGCGACAAGGCCGAGCACGTGGAACGCCTCAAGCACTTCGGGCCGGTGGCCATGGTGGGCGACGGCATCAACGACGCGCCCGCATTGGCGGCAGCCGATGTCGGCATTGCCATGGGCAGCGGCAGCGATGTGGCCATGAACACCGCCGGCATCACGCTCATGGCCAGCGACCCGGCCCGCGTGGCCGATGCGATCGAGATTTCCCGCGCGACGGTGCGCAAGATCCGGCAGAACCTGTTCTGGGCCTTTGGCTACAACGTGATCGGCATTCCGCTGGCTGCACTGGGCCTGCTGTCGCCGATGATTGCCGGCGCAGCCATGGCGCTGTCGTCGGTCAGCGTGGTCACCAACGCCCTGCTCTTGAACCGATGGAGTCCCAAGCGATGAGCTCGATGCACCTTGCCGCCGGCGCAGTCACGATCGGACAGGCGGCGTCCGAGACCGGCGTGTCGTCCAAGATGATTCGTCACTATGAGTCGCTCGGCCTGCTGGGCGGCATTGCCCGCACCGACGGCGGCTACCGCACGTATGGCGCCAGCGAGCTGCACACGCTGCGCTTCATCCGCCGCGCGCGCGACCTGGGCTTCTCGATCGAGGAGATCCGCCAGCTGCTCTCGTTGTGGCAGGACAAGCAGCGCGCCAGCCGCGAGGTGCGGCAGGTGGCAGCGCGGCACATTGCCGAACTGGAGCAACGCATTGCCCAGCTGCAGGCCATGCGTGCGACGCTCGCCGCATTGGTGGACGGCTGTACGGGCGACGACCGCCCGACCTGCCCGATCCTGAGCGACCTGGCGGGCGAACCCTGCAGTAGTACCGAGCACCACTGCCATTGATCAGGCACACACCCATGAACACCCACCAGCACGAGATCGCGGCCTTCCAGCACAGCCATGTCTTCGACACGGGCAACCCCACCGGCGAGCGGCGCACCCTGGCCGTGCTGCTGATCACGCTGATCACCATGGTGGTGGAGATTCTCACGGGCTGGCTGACCGGCTCGATGGCGCTGCTGGCCGATGGCTGGCACATGGGCACCCATGCGGCCGCCATGGGTGTGGCCCTGGGCGCCTATGTGCTTGCCCGGCGCTGGGCCAGCGACCCGCGCTTCTCCTTCGGCACCTGGAAGATCGAGGTACTGGCGGCGTTTGGCAGCAGCGTGGCGCTGGGCCTGGTGGGGATCGCGATCGCCGTGGAGTCGCTGACCCGGCTGTATCGCCCCACGGCGATCGACACACAGACCGCCTTCTGGGTGGCGCTGATCGGCTTGCTGGTGAATCTTATCTGTGCCTGGCTGCTGCACGGCGCCGAGGGTGATCACGCGCATCACGGCCACGGGCACGGTCATGGCCATGATCGCGGTCACGGACGTGATCACCACGCTCACGACGATCATCACGACCATCGTCACGACCATCGTCACGATCACGAGCATGGGCATGAACACGACGCGCATGCGGCCCACCACCATGCCGCACGCGACCTGAACCTGCGCGCAGTCTATGTGCACGTGCTGGCCGACGCACTGACCTCGGTCCTGGCGCTCGTTGCGCTGGCGGGCGCAGCCAACCTGGGCTGGGTGTGGCTGGACCCTGCGGTGGGTCTCGTCGGCGCGGTCATGATCAGTGTCTGGGCCATCAACCTGGGCCGGGCATCGGCACACACGCTGCTGGATGCCGAGCCGAACACCAGGCTGCGCGCCCGGATCGAAGAGGCATTGCAGTCCGACGGCGACACCCGGATTGCCGAGCTGCACCTCTGGCGCGTGGGGCGCGGCAACTGGGCGCTCATCGCCTCGGTCGTTGCGGGTCATGCAGTGGATGCGGCCGTGTATCGCCAGCGGCTTGCGGCCATTGACGGTCTGGCGCATGTCAACGTCGAGGTGCAGGTCTGCCCCAGCTGCCGCAGCGTGCACGCCACCTGATCGGCGACAAATCCTCAACCTGATCGCCAGGATCAGGTACTCGCCGCGCCATCCGGCCGGCGCGGTACCCGAAGTGCGGGATGGCCGCGTAGCTCGCAGAGCGCCCGCGTGCCGAGCCGCTGCATACACTCGATCCAGTCTGACTGCACAGAGCGGGCGCCCCTCCAGCAGCCCGCCCCAGACCTACGGGATCACGCCATGTCCATGCCGTTTGCCGTGCTCCACGCCCCGCCGGGCGTGGGCAAGCATCCGCTGCTGTTCCACCGCATCGAGCACCACGAGGCGCTCAATGCGGTGCACGCCAGCATCCTCCAATGCCTGAGCCTGGATGCTGGCATCGACCTGCATCAGCTCCTGGGCCAGCGCTTCAATGTGCGCATCCGCCACAACCTGCACGACGACACCGTGCGTCACATCGATGGTCTGGCCTCGCAGGCGCGCGTGCTGGACCAGCTGGGGCGCTACACCCGCTACGAGATCGAACTGCGGCCTTGGCTCTGGTTCCTGAGCCTGACCCGGGACTGCCGGATCTTCCAGGACCAGACCGTGCCCGAGATCCTGCAGACTGTGTTCGCAGACCACGCCGTCTCGCGCTTCGAGGTCAAGCTCACGCATAGCTACACCAAGCGCCCCCACACGGTGCAGTACCGCCAGAGTGATCTCGACTTCGTCAATTGGCTGTGCGAGCTTGAAGGCATCACCCTGCACTGGCGTCACGATGCCAGCGGCCACACGCTGATCCTGACGGACAGCATCGCCAAGCACGCCGACTGCGCCGGCTACGCCAGCGTGCCGTTCAATGCGCAGGTGGGTCGCAGACGCGACGATGAACAATCCATCCTGAGCTGGCAGCCCGCGCGCCGCGTGGCCAGCCAGCAGGCCGTGCTGACCGACTACAGCTTTCTCATTCCCAAGGCCCCGCGCAGCGAAACCCGCGTCGAACCCGGCAACCTGCCGCAAGCCCTGGGCAGTTCGGTCGGCGAGGTGTTCGCGGCCGGCCAGTTCCACAAGGAAGGGCGCGACGAAGCCGAATGCGCTCATCAGGCCGAGGTCTTGCTCGACGGGCTGAGCGCCCCCACGCAGCGCTACACCGGCCGGACCACCGCGCGCGGCTTGCACGCCGGCGGCACCTTCAGCCTGCAGCGCCACATGCAGGCGGCGCACAACCAAAGCTATCTGATCGTGGCGCACCGCATCACGGCGGTGTTTGCCAATTACGAGGGGCTCGAGCCTGCACTGCTCGCGCAACTCGTGCAGGCAAGCGCGCAGGACCTGCCCGCGCTGGCCGGGCAGCTTGCCGGCGGCACAGGCGCTGCGCAGTCGGCCGCACAGGGCGCGTACTTCGCCTGCGAGATCGACGCACAGCCCGCGAAGCTTGCGTTTCGCCCTGCGCGCGTGACGCCGCGGCCGGTGGTGCCAAGCATCCATACCGCCACCGTGGTGGGCAGCGGCGCCGGCGAGGTCCACACCGATGAGCACGGTCGCATCAAGGTCCACTTTCATTGGGACCGCTACGGAAAGCGCGATGGTGCGGACAGCTGCTGGCTGCGCGTGGCCCAGCCCTGGGCCGGCGCGGGTTGGGGTGCGCAGTTCCTGCCCCGCGTTGGGCAGGAGGTGTCGGTCGCGTTCGTTGACGGCGACACCGAAGCGCCCGTGGTCACCGGCCGTCTGTACAACGGGCTGAATCGCCCCGCCGCCTTCAGCCAGACCGGCAGCTTGCCTGGCAACCAGGCGCTGGCCGGGTTCATCTCCAAGGAACTTGGCGGTAGCGGATACAACCAGCTGCTGTTCGATGACACGCCCGCGCAACTGCGCGCGCAGGCCGCCAGCACACACGCAGCGACGCAGCTGAACCTGGGCTACGAGATCGCACCGCGGTCCGACGTGGCGGACGAAGCCGGCGCTGTTGCGCAGCCGTCGGCCAGCCCGCGCGGCGAGGGCTTCGAGGTCCGCTCCGACGCCTGGGGCGCCATTCGTGCCGCCAAGGGCCTCGTTTTGTCCACCGACCCGCAGGCCGCAGCCGGCGGCGGACACATCGACCGTCAAGGGCTCGTCGGTGCACTGGAACAGGCACTCACGCTCGCAAAGAGCCTGTCCAAGAGTGCAGTCACTGCAGGCGCAGCCACCGGCAAGGACGAACAGACGGTCGACGAGAAGGCCGGCCAAGGCCCCGACCAGACGGCGCAGGACAAGCAGCTCAAGCAGATCAAGGGCCTAGGCAAGGGCGCCAACAATGAGCGCCAGACCCAGGACGCCGGGCTCAACCACCTGAGCGCCTTCAGCCCGGCGGGTGTGGCGCTCGCCACGCCCAAGGTGCTGACCACCGCAGCCGGCAGCCACCTCGATGCCGCAGCGGGCAAGCACGTGCAGCTTTCAAGCGGCCAGCAAACCCACATCCACGCCGCCAACGGCATCCGCAGCTTCGCCCAGGCCGGCGGTGTGCACACCATCGCCCACCAAGGCAAGGTGCACATCCAGAGCCAGCACAGCGACGCGCAGATCAACGCCGAGCAAGCCATCCACGCCAGCGCCAGCAAGAAGCACATCCTGATGGAAGCGCAGCAGCACGTGACGCTCGTGGAAAGCGGCGGCGCCTACCTGAAGATCGAGGGCGGCAAGGTGGAGATTGGGTGCCCGGGGACGTTTACGGTGAAGGCGGCGAGCTTTGCGTTGAAGGGGGCGGCGTCATATCGCCCTGAATTCCCTGAATTCACGAAGACCGACTTCAAGCTCAAGCGCCGATTCAGAGTGTCGAGTTGATCGGCCGGCGCACAACTCGGCCGAGCTTTACCCCAACATTCACTACACACTCATGATTATCAGCCCGCCCTTTCTCGGCGATCGAGATCCGAACGACACCGATGAACAGTGGATCGCAAAGTGCATGAAGGGAGATGCTCCCGGGCACGGCACCTTCCCAGTCAGCTTCAACATGTGCTGGCACGGCGGGCTGCACCTCGAAGCACCAACGCAAAACGGCGCCCCGGCACCTGTTCGTGCAATTGCCGATGGCGAAGTGGTTTATCACCGCGACGGCGATGACCAAGAAAACCCCAATCCACTGCATCCGCAGAACTACAGCGATACGCCCGGCGTAGCCAAATGGACCGACAAAGGTGTAGTTGTCATCAAACACACCACCGATATCGGCACGGGGGAGCACGCGACGAATGTCGTCTATTACTCGATCTACACGCACCTCAAGGGCAAGGTCGAGACAGGCGCGCATAAGGGCAAGAAGATCTATCGCAAGGACAAGATTGGTACCGCAGGCAAGATCTACGGCGAAGCCAATCGCATTCACTTTGAGATCGTCTGCAACGACGACAACCTGCGCAAGCTCATCGGCCGGCCCGGCACCCAAGCCGAAGTCAATACCACCGCGCACGGCCGAAGCGATTCGGTGTTTGGCGAGATCTACTTCCAGCTACCGGGTGGAACGCACTTCTATGCCACCAAGCCTGCGGACAGTGTCACCACCCCGCCCTCAGCCACCAATCCCCCTGTGTACACGGTGGAGGAGGACAACAGCTTCTACGTGGGAATGCGGTATCGCGCCGGTGATGGGCCAGCAGCTCAGCGCGGAGATGTCTTCTTCTTGGCCTACACCAACCGGACGATAGAGGTTGGCGAGCCCGCGTACTTTTCGCCTTTGCAGGCAGGCGGTACCAGAGCACCGTCAAAGCTTCCGCAACCTGCGACAGCAAACAAGCCAGCAACTCCCGAAGCCTACGAGCTTGAATACAAGCTCTATGAGCGAGCGACAGAAATTGCAGCCGCCCAGCCCACAGACAGTCGACCTGCGCCAAGTGCGATCTACGAAATGCTCCGATTTGGTCGCGTGATCGATACGGTCAATGAAACAGCGGTTCCAAGCACAGTGCCCAATTGGCAGAAAGTCGCCTACAGCGCCACGGAGTCTGGCTGGGTCAACCTGAACGCTACGGACATCCAGATCTACAGCGATGCAGACTTTCCGCACTGGGCTGGGTGGACGGTACTCAACGACGACGGCCACGCCGAAGACAGCCGTTGTGAGGCATCCAAGCTCAAGCTTTGGGTCATGCACCCAGCTGACAAAGACGGCAACAAGATTGTTTCGCCTGTTGAGCTTGAAGAGCGACTAAAGGCGAGTTGGGTCAAAAAGCGGCTCGAGAAGACAATCGCGCAGTTCCCGTCGGATTGGGTCGACACAGACGCAGACGTCAACGCACAGTGGAACTGGCTCACGGACAGAGCGCAGGCAGAAACCGTGATGATCGATCCGATGAGCGAAGATGACTTCAACCTTTTCAAGGCACACATCAAAGCCTTGGGCTGGTGGAGTGCAGCAGCAATTCCAGAAGCCGACTTGGCAAGGAGCCATTGGCATTTGCAACCGAGAGGGTTTGTAGCAACTCTTTCGCGCTGCGGATGGATGAGCGTGAACGAGCTGTCCCAATGCCTTCCGCGCAAAAACCTTCATCTTCAGGGGACTACTTGGCAGCCGCAGACCATCGCTTCGTGGGCGACAGCGTCGTCCCGGATGACAAGGTGGGTGGCGCATCTGAACTTGGCGATGCGCAAGTACTCAGTTTCCAGCAGCAAGCAGCGCATAGCTCACTTCATCGCTCAAGTGATTGAAGAGAGCGGCTATTTTCAGTACGTTAAGGAAGGCGCGGGGGAAACCGCGTCATATGCACCATGGTATGGAAGAGGACTCATCCAGCTTACACACCTAACCAATTATCAGAAATATGGCGAATACCGTGCGCTTCGCAACACAAACATTCCAACTGAGTTTACGCCCCTTGGCTGGAACCCAAACACTGTTCTAGCCACTTCTAATTCAAACTTCAACGCACACAATTGCGCTGACAGCGCGGCATTTTACTGGACGTGTCCTAACATCACCGCAACCGGGAAAAATATACTCCAGCCGTCCGACACAGGCATTAGCTACGCGGACGTGCTTGAATGTAGCAGGTCCACGAACGGCAATGTTCCGGTGCAGAACATCAATGGACTTGGGACGCGGGCGCAGGCTTTCTTGTTCTTGAAATACATCCTACTCAACGCAGTACGCCCAGGCGCGTCCGAATCACTGACATTTCAGTGGCGGAGAAATACAGCGCGAGAGCTTTTATTCAATACAGACGGCACTCCATCGCTCAACCGAAATGGCGAGCAGCGAAGAGGCTATGTCGCAACAACGCACACCATAGAAGTTCCTCTTGAATACCAACGGAGCACTTGAATATGCGTATCTCTCTAGTGCTTTTCAGCCTTTTTTTCTGCTTAAGCGCCGTTGCTCAAACCTGTACCTCGGAGCGCGACCAGAACGCCATATTGGATCAATCCTTCGATGACCCTGACTTTAGGCAAATTGCTTGCGGTGGGAGCGGTGCGTGCAGTAAAGGAAACTTCAAGGAGATGCTTGAGATCAGCCCTCTGCAAGTTAATCGAAAGAAGGACTTTCTGCTCTGCCTCGCAAAGCCGAAGCGAAAGCCAAAGAACTACCAAATCATTGTGTTTGCATCGACGAAGTCATCTCTTGAATACCAATTCAGCTTTTTTGGCGCCGACGTGAATATCGCTACGCAAACAACAAACGGCAAGCGTGAGTTGATTGGGCGCGAAATTGGTAGTGGTGGAACAACGGAGTCTGAAGCTCGTTTTTTCTGGAATGGCAAAAAATACGTAGAAAAACCCACAAAATGACAACTACAGTCACCTATTATATGGTTTTGAGCCACGCTGCGCACCTTACGCTCCGACCCTAGCCATACTCAGCGAGATCAAGTTTCCCAGCACCAATGAAACGCAACTTGAATTCCCCGAGAATTCAATGCCGAGGCGATGATTATGTTTATGCGCAAAGTGTCTTTTTTGTGCTTGACAGTGATAATACATGGCGCGCTCGGATGCACAAGCACAAAGTCAAGTCCAACCTCCCTAAACATCAGCACACCCATTAAAGAACTACGCGATCGAATTGGTGCGTGCAATTTTGTAATCGGCACAGCATGGGATGGTTATATCAGTAGATCAGGGACTTTTTTGCCCAACCCACCTCGGTCGAAAATAAACAAGCCAGACGCGAGCTGAGTATAAATTTCGAATGCCTCCTGCTAAGCGACACAGATTATTTGCAGTCTAGTGTTTACGTGAAGAAAGCCGCAGACAGCAGCTGGGTTATGAGCTTTGACTCCGAGCCCCCTAGAAATCCGTGGGCGGCTTAGAGAAAGCGTTCACATTTATGATTATAGTTACAGAACCCCACCGCTGCTGGCTACCATAACTCACACCACCTTTGGGGATGAAGAAACACATATTGAGCGCTTAGCTTTTTGTATTTTCGGCAAACTCCAGATGTTATGTGGGCTCAGTGACTTGGGACACTTGAGTGCGCCTGCTAGCGCCGCAAAAAAACGAGGCCTTGGCGACAATAGAGAGCATTCGCCTCATTGATTAACCGTCGGGTCCCAGATGATGGGCTGCTGGGCGAACTGCATGCAATTCCTTGATACCGCGCTGGTAGCGTCCGTTTTCGGATCAACAAGAGCGCGCACTTTCCTACGTTCCGCATGCGTGGTAACCACCTTGCTCTCGTGATCGCACAACAAGTTGTGTCCGAAATCAACCAAGTGCGGATCACGCTCTGCTCACCGCTGCGCAGAGCGCTGGCGCCACCCCCGCCCCGCCGAGGGCGGTCGGCCAGTCCAAAAATTCGATCTAGCAGGAAGCCTTCCGCTTGCAGGCGCTCGTCATTTGCCCGGAGCGACGCATGCGTTGCTGCACCCCGGTCTCACCGAAGCAGACTGGGGAGCGCAGTTTCTGCCGCTCGTGGGTAAGGAGATTGCGCGGGCCTTCGTTTGAGACAGCGTCGAAGCGCCTGTGCTCATCAGCTACCCGCAGAACGACCTGAATCGCGCCGCCGCCTTCAGCCGGGCCGGCAGCCTGCCCGGCAAGCCCCCCCCTCGTGCGCTGTCGCCACCCGCTCGTGCAGCACGGACTGGCTGCGGAGCTAAGTGACTCCACGACCAGATTCGGCAATTCGCGAGTACAAGGGCTAGCCCAATGCCTGCGCGCGTTCAGCCACGAACTTGCAACTGTCCGCCCCGCAAGCGCAACACCGCAACTCGCGCACCTCCAAGCGCCCAATCAAGGTGTTGAACAGTCGTTCAAATACCGCACGGTGGTATTCGCAGGACGGCTGGCTGGTGTGTCGGCCGGTGCAGGCGCTGTTGTGCTCGATACGCAAGTGGATACGGAGCGCACGCGCTGTCCAACCTCGCACGCCGTACCTGAACGCACTGCTACCGGCAAAGGTCCATGCATGCCGCGCGATGGCGCGGAGCAGCAGGCGGGCACGCAGTGCGTTAGGCATTGGTCGCAGCAGCCACTGGAAGGGCAGAGGGATCCGGTGGGCGAGCAGGTAGCTGGCGGTGAGCTCGCCTGCGCGGCGGGCGATCCGGCGGGCATCGGACTCCGGGAGTTCGTTGAACAGACTGCTGTGCAACATGGCCACTTCTGCCTCTGGCACGGGCGATTCAGGGGGACGCCAAACGTAGCGCTCAAGGCCTGCCGCTGCGAACACCTGCGCCTTGATCTCGGTCGTGCTCAGCGCATCCAGCGCCTCAGCCACGCGGGTGATGGCGTTGGGGCCGATATGGGCTGAGGGGTGTACGCGCGTCACGATTCGGGTTCGTCGATGTAGTTGAGTGCGCCGCGAACGGCGCAGCCCGCGTCAAGGTTCGACCGCATCCGCAAGCTGCTCCTTGCCGCCGCCGCAGGCGGACGCAGCTGCATCATGCTGCTTGCGATGCTCGATCTTCGGTCCGTGCATGGTGACCCAGCCTTCGTCCGTGGCCACGCCATCGCTGCCAGTGCGCAGTCGGCGAGACTGATCAAAGGCGAAGTCGACGTTTTTCTTGGACTGCGGCCCCCAGTAGCCCACACGCCCTAGGTCATAGAAAGTGCGGGCAAAGCCGGCCTTTGCGAAGGCCTTGAGGCAGCCGAGCAGGTATTTGCGCCGGCCTCCGGAGCCACGCCAGGGGTAGTCGAGCAGCGCCTTGCGGAAGTAGAAGCGGCGATAGTTGTTCATCACGCGGTCCAGCAGCTCGGCGCGGTCCAGCGCGTCGGGCTTCATGATGGGCGTGACGAAGTTGTACTTCTCGAAGTCGAAGACCTCGACCTTGTCGCCCAGCTCGCGGAACAGGTCGCTAAAGGGCCAGGGCGTGTACATGGCCCAGT
>JAIXTA010000108.1 GCA_027484405.1 Burkholderiales bacterium | reverse complement strand
GAACACACCGGCGCCCGCCGCCCCAGCCCACCCGATCACCGACCGCACGCGTGAAGCGCTGGCCATCACGCGCCGCGGCTGCGAGGAACTGCTGGTGGAAGAGGACTGGCTGAAAAAGCTCGCCCGCAGCGAAGCCAGCGGCGCGCCGCTGCGCATCAAGCTCGGCCTGGACCCCACCGCGCCGGACATCCACATCGGCCACACGGTGGTGCTCAACAAGATGCGCCAGCTGCAGGATCTCGGCCACCAGGTGATCTTCCTGATCGGCGATTTCACGAGCCTGATCGGTGACCCCTCGGGCCGCAACAGCACCCGCCCGCCGCTCACGCCCGAGCAGATCAAGGCCAACGCCGAGACCTATTACAAGCAGGCCAGCCTGGTGCTGGACCCGAGCAAGACCGAGATTCGATACAACTCCGAATGGAGCGAGCCCCTGGGCGCCGCCGGCATGATCAAGCTGGCCGCCAAATACACCCTGGCGCGCCTGCTGGAGCGCGACGACTTCACCAAGCGCTTCAAGACCGGCGTGCCGATCAGCATGCACGAGCTGCTCTACCCGCTGATGCAGGGCTATGACAGCGTGGCGCTCAAGAGCGACCTGGAGCTCGGCGGCACCGACCAGAAGTTCAACCTGCTGGTGGGCCGCGAGCTGCAGCGCGAGTATGGCCAGGAGCCGCAGTGCATCCTGACCATGCCCCTGCTCGAAGGCCTGGACGGCGTGGAAAAGATGTCCAAGTCCAAGAACAACTACGTCGGCATCACCGAAGCGCCGGGCGAGATGTTCGGCAAGCTCATGTCGATTTCCGACGACATGATGTGGCGCTACTTCACCCTGCTGTCCTTCCGGCCCATGGCCGAGATCGAGGGCTTCAAGGCCGCCACGGCCGGCGGCGCCAACCCGCGCGACTTCAAGGTGCTGCTGGCGCAGGAGATCGTCGCCCGTTTCCATAACAAGGCAGCCGCCGAAAAGGCGCTCGAGGACTTCAACCACCGCGCCCGCGGCGGCGTGCCCGACGAGGTGCCCGAAGTCAGCACCTCCGGCGCACCGCTGGGCATCGGCCAGCTGCTCAAGCAGGCGGGCCTGGCGCCCTCCACCTCCGAGGCGCTGCGCAATGTGGAGCAGGGCGGCGTGAAGATCGACGGCAGCGTGGTCAGCGACAAGGGCCTGAAGCTTGCGGCCGGCACCTATCTGGTGCAGGTGGGCAAGCGCAAGTTTGCGCGCGTCACCCTCACGGCCTGAGCGCCCTCACTGGAGCGGCCGCCCGTGATCGCCCTCATCCAGCGCGTGTCCGAAGCCGCCGTCCGGGTGGACGGCGAGGTGGTGGGCGCAATCGGCGCCGGGCTGCTCGCCCTGGTCTGTGCCGAGCGCGGCGACACGCCCGCCCAGGCCGACCGCCTGCTGGACAAGCTGCTGGCCTACCGCGTGTTTGCCGATGAGGCCGGCAAGATGAACCGCAGCCTGAAGGACGTGGCCGGCGGCCTGCTGGTGGTGAGCCAGTTCACCCTGGCCGCCGACACGAACAGCGGCACCCGCCCCTCCTTCACCCCGGCGGCCGACCCCGCCACCGGCCGCGCGCTGTACGAGCACTTCGTCGAGCGCGCGCGCAGTCTGCACCCGGTCGTGGCCACCGGCCGCTTCGGCGCCGACATGAAGGTGGCGCTGGTCAATGACGGGCCGGTGACCTTCTGGCTGCGCGTGGCACCGTCGACTTAAAAACAGGTAATTTCGGCCATAGCGTTCTTTGGCATCGGCATCCGGCTTATCGCGCTTCAATAGCCACTTTTCAGGCAATCTACGCCTCAGCTCGTCTCGGTTTCATTCAATTTCAGCCAGAAATACTCGATTCACGTTGTTTCTGGCGTGCAAATTCGCTGACCGCAAGGCGCGCTCGATTGCTCCCATTTGCCGGTGCCCCGTATCCTCGCGCTCTCTCGGGTGCAGCGCCTTCCCGGATCGCGCGGCACAGCGCTGACCAGCGGCTGCACAGGGAACCACCACAGGGATCCGGATCATGAACCTCACCAGCCAGTCCTTCAGCGAAGGCGAATTCATCCCCGGTGAATTCGCCTTCTGCGTGATCGCCCCCAAGACCCACGTCACGCTCTCGGCCAACCGCAACCCGCACCTGGCCTGGAGCGACGCGCCGGCCGGCACGAAGAGCTTTGCCCTGATCTGCCACGACTACGACGTGCCCAGCCGCGGCGACGATGTGAACCAGGAAGGCAAGATCGTGCCGGCGGACCTGCCGCGCGTGGACTTCTACCACTGGAGCCTGGCCCACATCCCGGCCGGCGTGAACGAGATTGCCGCCGGCAGCCACAGCGCCGGTGTCACGCCACGCGGCAAGGCCGCGGGCGCCGCGCCGCTCGGTCAGCACGGCATCAATGACTACACCGGCTGGTTTGCCGGCGACAAGGACATGGGCGGCGACTACTACGGCTACGACGGTCCCTGCCCGCCCTGGAATGACTCCATCATTCACCACTACGTCTTCACGGTGTATGCACTGGATGTGGAGCGGCTTGCCCTGCCCGAGCGCTTCACCGGCACCGACCTGCACGCCGCCATGAAGGGCCATGTGCTCGACTCCGCCGAGCTGATGGGGCTCTACACCTTGAATCCGGCGCTGCTCTGAGCCGCCGCGCATGACTGAACTGCTGCTCGCCCGGCACGGCGAGACCGCCTGGAATGTCGAGGGGCGCTACCAGGGGCACCTCGACATCGACTTGAACGACACCGGGCGGCAGCAGGCACAGCAGCTCGCCGCCCTGGTGGCCGCGCAGCATGGGCACAGCGCCATCCATGCGCTGATCAGCAGCGACCTGGCGCGCGCGTTCCACACCGCGCAGCCGATTGCGGCGCAGCTCGGCCTGCCGATCGCCGCCGACCCGCGCCTGCGCGAGCGCCACCTGGGCGCTCTGCAGGGCCACACGCGCGAGGACAACGCCCGGCTGAACGCCGAAGCGCATGCCCGCATGCTGGAGGCCGACTTCGCCCTGCCCGGCGGCGGCGAGTCGCAACAGGCCTTCCATGACCGCGTCAAGGCTGCGCTGTTTGATATTGCGAAGCGCCACGTCGGCCGACGCGTGCTGATCGTCACCCACGGCGGCGTGCTGGCCATGGCCTGGCGCATCGCCATGGGCGTGCCGGTGGATGCGCCGCGCGCCGTGCCGATCCTGAACGCCAGTCTCAATGCCTTGGACTTCGATGGCACGCAACTTGCCATCCGCACCTGGGGAGAAACGGGGCATCTGGATCGCGTGCTTGACGAGGCCGCACGCATCTGAGGTAAACCGCAGTTTCCGGCCCGCAATCAGATTGCGGGCCAGCGCGCCGGTGGAGGGACCGGCGCCACCGTGACGACGTACCAGCTTGCGGGAGGGCAGGTTTGGATCTGAGGTCGGTTCAGGGCGAGGACCTGCTGCGCGCGGACGCGGATGCATCGGCATCGGCGCCCCCGGAATCGCACGGGCTGATGGCGCCTGCCGCATCCGCCGCCACCGCGCCGCCCGCTGAAGCTTGGCGTGCCGAACTGACCATCCACCTGAAAGCCGACCCGGCCCGCGCACGCGTCGTGCATGCCCACAGCGGCCCGCTGCGCCTGCAGAAGATCCTCATGCCCGAGGGCCTGCACTGGCCGCAGGCGGTGCTGGTGCATCCGCCCGGCGGTCTGTGCGCCGGAGACACGCTGATCCTGCAAGGCGAACTCGCGGCCGATGCCGCACCGCGAGCGAGCGTTTCCGCAAGCACGCCGGCCGCCGGCCTGCTCGTGACCCAGCCTGGCGCCACCAAGTGGTACCGCAGCGACACGGTCCATCAACCCGGCCGCCGCGCGCAGCAGCGCGTGCACTGGCGGGTGGGCGCGGGCTGCGCGCTGGAATGGCTGCCGCACGAGTCGATTGCCTTCGATGCTGCGCTGGCCGACAGCGAGCTCATCATCGATCTGCAGGGCGACGCCCGCTGCATCGGCTGGGACGTCTGGGTACTGGGCCGGCGCCTGCACGGCGACACCTTCGCGCGCGGCCAGGTGCGCCAGCACCTGCGCATCACGCGCGACGGCCAACCCATCTATCTGGAACACAGCCGGCTGGATGCGCAGGCGCTCGCATGCCGCGCCGGCCTGAACGGCCAGGCCGTGAGCGCGCTGGCCTGGTGTGCCGGATTCACGCCGGACGAAGCGCAGATGGAGGCGCTGCGTGCCGCGCACCCCCTGCTGGCGCTGACCTGCCCGCAGCCTGACCTGCTGCTGGCGCGCGCGCTGGCCCCCGAACCCGAAGCCCTGATGCAGGCCCTGCGCGCCCTCTGGCGCGATCTGCGTCCGCCTGCCCTGCAGCGCCCGGCCACACCGCCGCGCCTGTGGGCCACCTGATGGCCCCATGACCTTCATCTGAATCAGCTCACCGAAAGCCCACCATGGATCTCACCCCCCGCGAGAAAGACAAGCTGCTGATCTTCACCGCCGCGCTGCTGGCCGAGCGCCGCCGCGCGCGCGGCCTGAAGCTCAACCACCCCGAAGCCATTGCGCTGATCACCGCCGCCGTCATGGAAGGCGCGCGCGACGGCAAGAGCGTGGCCGAGCTCATGAGCGAGGGCGCCACCGTGCTCACCCGTGCCGACGTGATGGACGGCGTGCCCGAGATGATTCCGGACATCCAGGTGGAAGCCACCTTCCCCGACGGCACCAAGCTCGTCACCGTGCACCAACCCATCCGCTGAACCGCCGCAACACGTTCCGCCGCCCACCCCGCCCCGCTGGAGACTGACCATGCGCCCTGCCCTGCTCCGCTCTGCCCTGCCCCGCTCTGCCGTGCTCTGTGCCACCGCCCTGCTGCCTGCGCTCGCGTTGGCGCATGGTGAGGCCGGTGATCACACCCACAGCGGCTTTGCCGCCGGCTTCGCCCACCCCTTCACGGGCATTGACCACCTGGCCGCCATGCTGGCCGTGGGTCTGTGGAGCGCGCTGCACACGCCGCGGCCCTGGCTCGCGCCGCTGTCCTTTGCCAGTCTGCTGCTGGTCGGTGCACTGCTCGCGGCCGCGGGGGCCGTCGCGGGGCTGGGTGCCGCCGTGGAGCCGATGATTGCCGCGTCCCTGCTGGTGTTCGGCCTGCTGCTGGCGGCCCGCCTGAGTCTGTCGGCCGGACTGGGGGCCGCCTTGGTCGGTGGCTTTGCGCTGTTCCACGGTCTGGCGCACGGCAGCGAACTGGCTGGCGCAGCCGCCTGGATCGGCATGGTGCTGGCCACCGCGCTGCTGCATGCCGCCGGCTTGTGGATCGGCCTGGCGCTGCGCCAGATGCGGCTGGAGTCCGAACGGGGCGCCGCCGCCCTGCGCATGAGCGTGCAGGCGCCCCAACTGGCGGGCGCCGCCCTCGCCACGCTGGGTGCGGCCATGCTGGCTGGCGGGTGGCTCGCATGATTCCGGGGCAGCTGCTGGTCGCCCCGGGCGACATTGAACTGAACGTGGGCCGCGCCACGCGCACCGTGGTCGTGGCCAACACCGGCGACCGGCCCATCCAGGTCGGCAGCCACTACCACTTTGCCGAGACCAATGCCGCGCTGGACTTCGACCGCGCCGCCGCACGCGGCATGCGCCTGAACATCACCGCCGGCACCGCCGTGCGCTTCGAACCCGGCCAGCGCCGCACGGTGGAACTGGTGGCACTGGCCGGCGACCGCGTGGTGTACGGCTTTGTGGGCGCGGTGATGGGTGCCCTCGATGGCGCACCGCGCCGCCCGGGAAAGACAGGCAAGACCGGCTCTGGGCGCGGCTCTTCAGGCCAAAGTGCCTCGAAAGCCTTGTCAGACAAGCGGAAAGCCCCCGTAAAGACAGCCGCGAAGAAGACTGCGCGAAAGGCCAAGCCATGACCCGCATCAGCCGGCAGGCCTATGCAGAGATGTTCGGCCCCACGACGGGTGATCGCATCCGTCTGGCCGACACGAACCTGATCGCCATGGTCGAGCACGACCACACGATCTACGGCGAGGAAGTGAAGTTCGGCGGCGGCAAGGTGATCCGCGACGGCATGGGCCAGAGCCAGCGCGCAAGCAAGGACTGCGCAGATACCGTCATCACCAACGCGCTCATCATCGACGCCATCGCCGGCATCGTGAAGGCCGACATCGGTTTGAAGAACGGGCGCATCGCCGCCATCGGCAAGGCCGGCAATCCGGACATCCAGCCGGGCGTCAGCATCATCATCGGCCCGGGCACGGAGATCATTGCCGGCGAGGGGATGATCGTCACGGCAGGGGGCATCGACACGCACATCCACTTCATCTGCCCGCAGCAGATCGACGAGGCCCTGGCCAGCGGCGTGACCACCATGATTGGCGGCGGCACCGGCCCGGCCACCGGCACCTTCGCCACCACCTGCACGTCCGGCCCCTGGCACATGGCGCGCATGCTGCAGGCGGCCGAGGCCTTCCCGATGAACCTGGGCTTCCTGGGCAAGGGCAACGCCTCGCTGCCCGCGGGGCTCACCGAGCAGATCGATGCCGGTGCCATTGGCCTGAAGCTGCACGAGGACTGGGGCACCACGCCTGCGGCTATCGACTGCTGCCTGTCGGTGGCCG
>JAIXTA010000143.1 GCA_027484405.1 Burkholderiales bacterium | reverse complement strand
CGGCGGGCGCCGGTGTGTTCGACATGGTGGGCAGACAAATCTGTGCCTGACGGACCGGACCAGGCAGGGTTGGGGTTCAGGTTGCCGCGCGGGATCCAGGGCGGCGAGCCGGTCTATCTTGCTGCGCGCCCGCCTCAGCGGACATCCTGCGGCGCTCGGAGCCGCCAGCGGACGCTGCTCCGGCGCTGCCGGATGCACTCGACGCAACCGAGCACGGGCTTTCCCGGTCTGGCCGCGCCCGGCACGCCGGTACACTCCCTCTCCTGCAATTTCGCGCTGGCGCGAAATCTGCTGGGGAGCATCACAGTCAAACCCGGACACCAGTCCGCACCGCCTGTGACAGGAGCCGCAAAGAGCTCCGGATTATTGCACCGGGCATCAGGGATTCACTGTGTTGGGACGGGGCGCTGCCCCGCATGACGCGACTACTGGAGACGCCGCGCATGAGGAAATTCTGGTCTCTCGATCGGCCTGAAGGCCGTGACCCCGACCGGCGCCTGTTTTCGGGCCGCGGTCTGACGGCGGCTGATCGACTGCATCGCATTCGCTTGATCGTCGGTGGCGTCGCCGCGCTGGCGGCCGTGGCCGCGTTCGGCGTGGCGCCGTTTGCGCCGGACATTGCCGATCAGCCGGTCACCCGCGTGACCCAGGCGATCGTGCTGCCGGAACTGGCCGAGCACGAGGAAGCCGCGCCGACGTCCTACATCCAGGAAGTGCGCATGGCCAAGGGTGACACCATCGCCTCGCTGATGGAACGTCTCGGCATCCACGATCCGGCGGCCGTGGCCTTCACCAGCCGCGACCCGGTCGCGCGCGAGCTCATCAAGCTGCGTCCCGGCAAGACCGTGTCGGCCAGCACCGACGAAGACGGCGAGCTGCTGTGGCTGCGCGCCATGCTGTCGGCCGACGAGCCCAACGCACGCATGCTGTTCATCGAGCGCCGTGACGACGGCAGCCTGCAGGCCCGCCAGGTGGTCGAGGCCTATGAGCGTCGCGTCGTGATGCGCAGCGCCAGCATCCAGAGCTCGCTGTTCGCCGCTGCGGATGCCGCGCAGATTCCTGATGCCATCACCCAGCAGATGGTCGATCTGCTCTCGGGCGACATCGACTTCTACAACGACCTGCGCCGTGGCGACAGCTTCGAGGTGGTCTACGAGCAGCTTGCCCTGCCCACGGGGGAAGTGGTCCGGTCTGGTCAGCTGCTGGCCATCCGCTTCATCAACGCCGGCCGCAAGCATCAGGCCCTGTGGTTCGACGCCGATGGCACCGATGGCCAGAAGGGTGCGTTCTACGCCTTTGACGGCCGCAGCCTGAAGAAGGCCTTCCTGAAGACGCCGGTGGAGTTCACCCGCATCTCCTCGGGCTTCGGCAATCGCAACCACCCGATCTTCGGCTACAGCCACCGCCACACTGGCATCGACTTCGCAGCGCCCAGCGGCACCGGCGTGCGCGCCGCGTCCGATGGCACCATCGAGTTCGCGGGCTGGCAGCGCGGCTACGGCAACACGGTCATCATCCGCCATGCGGGTGTGCACTCCACGCTGTACGCGCATCTCTCGGGCTTTGCCCGGGGCCTGAAGAAGGGTCAGCGCGTGACCCAGGGCGATATCATCGGTTTCGTCGGCTCGACCGGGAATTCCACCGGCCCGCACCTGCACTACGAGCTGCATGTGAACGGCACTCCGGTGAATCCGCAGACCGCCATCCTGCCGGATGCCACGCCGATCGTTGCCAGCCTGATGCCGGCCTTCCGCGTGCACGCGAGCGAAATGGGTCGGCGCCTCGCGCTGGCCGGTGGGCGGGAGTACACGCAAGCAGAATAGGGAGACGCCATGATCACCATCGGGTTGATGTCCGGGACCAGCATGGACGGCATCGACGGGGTGGTGGCTTCATGGCGTGACACCGGTGCTGCGCTGCCCGAGCTGCGTGCGAGCGTGCACCGTGCCTTTCCAGCAGCGCTGCGCGCTGAACTGCTAGAGCTGCAGCGCTCAACCCCGGACGATCTGGCCCGCGCTGCGCGTGCAGCCAACGGCGTGGCAGCCGAGTATGCCGAACTCGTCCATGGCTTGCTGGCCCGGGCCGGCCTGGAAGCATCGCAGGTGCTCGCCGTCGGCGCGCATGGCGTCACGGTTCGCCACGCGCCCTCCGCCGATGAGCATGGTATGCCGGGCATTTCCATCCAGCTCCTGAATGCCGCTTTGCTCGCCGAGCGGACCGGTATCTCCGTGGTGCACGATGTTCGCAGCCGGGACATTGCCGCGGGTGGCCAGGGCGCGCCCCTGGTGCCTGCGTTCCATGCGCAGATCTTCAGCGAGCCGGGCAAGACGCAGGTGGTGCTCAACCTCGGCGGGATCGCCAACCTCACCCTCCTGCATGCCGACGGTCGGGTGGAGGGCTTTGATACCGGCCCGGGCAACTGCCTGCTGGATCTGTGGGCCCAGCGCCATCGCGGCGCGAGCTATGACGACGGCGGCCGATTTGCAGCCTCGGGAACACCCATCCCCAGCCTGCTCGAGCGCCTGCTGCGCGAGCGCTACTTCCACTTACCTCCACCCAAGAGCACGGGGCGTGACCTGTTCAACGCCGTCTGGCTGGAGTCGCACCTCGGCGGCAGTCAGGCCTTGGAAGCCGCCGATGTACAGGCCACCCTTGCCGTCCTGACCGCACAGACGGTGGCCGATGCGATCCGCCGCTACGCCCCGGAGGTGGCCGGTGTGTGGGTATGTGGCGGCGGTACGAGAAATCGAATGCTGATGAGCGAGCTGCAAAGCCGCATCGGCTTGCCGGTTCAAGCCGTATCCGCGCGCGGCGTGGATGAGCAGCATGTCGAGGCACTGGCCTGGGCCTGGTTTGCCCGTGCGCACATGCTGCGCCTGCCTGGCAACGTGCCGGCGGTGACCGGCGCGGCCGGTCCGCGCGTTCTGGGCAGCTTCACGCCGGCCTGAGCAATTCACGCAACCGGTGCCAGCAGCTCAAGCGGCCAAGCAAAGAAAAAGGCGCGCCGAGAACCTCGTGCGCGCCTTTCTGCGTGTCCAGCGCTGTGCCAGACGGTCAGGGCGGAGTGCTCAGACCGAGAAGCTCGAGCCGCAACCACAGGTGGTGGTGGCGTTCGGATTCTTGATCACGAACTGCGAACCTTCGATGTCTTCCTTGTAGTCGATCTCCGCACCCACCAGGTACTGGTAGCTCATCGCATCGATCAGCAGCGTGACGCCGTTCTTTTCCATCGGCGTGTCGTCCTCATTGACGATCTCGTCGAAGGTGAACCCGTACTGGAAACCCGAGCAACCTCCACCCTGCACAAACACGCGCAGCTTGAGGTCCGGATTGCCTTCCTCGTCGATCAGTGATCGGACCTTGGCGGCAGCCGCATCCGTGAAGACCAGAGGCATCGGCATTGCATCGGTTTGCGGGGCCAGTTCAGCAACGGCGTTCATGTCGGTTCCTTCAAAAGAATCTTGAAAATCGGGGCAGGGCGCGAAACATCAAGCCGCGCACCGCGGCAAATCACGTGCTTCAGGCGTTGTTGGCCGCCAGTTTCAACGCAGGCTTGGCCGCTTCGCTGTGCACCAGACGTCCATCCACCGCCGCGCCCTGGTGCATCTCAAGCGCAGCATAGGTCACATCGCCGGTAATGCGTGCCTTGGGCTGCAGTTCGATGAGTTCGGTGCTGATCACCGGCCCCACGATCGTGCCATTGACCACCACGTGCAGGCAGCGTACCTCGCCTTCGATGCGCGCCTGGTCGGACACCACCAGCATGGCTGCCTGGCCTTCCTGGGCGGTCACGTTGCCGCGGATCGTGCCATCCACACGAAGGCCTCCCTTGAAGATCAGGTTGCCTTCGACGATGAGGTCCGCGCCGATCAGGCTTTCGATCGGAGGCAATTTGCCTGACTTGGACTTGCCGGAAGAGAACATTGCAGCCTCCTTGAATGACCCGGACCGATGACTCAGCTCGGCACGGTCTGGACTTGCGCGCGCACCGCACCGCCCTGCATCACTTTGGCGACGACGGATTTTACGGTCACGCCTTTGGGCAGCGACAGCTGGCCTTCCACGCGCTGCACCCGCCGAAACGCCAGCTCAAGCGAGGGCATGGCGCCCGTACCACTCGAAGGGATGCTCACGACCTCGGTCTTTGCCCCAGACTGAATGCTGACGTCGAGGCGGATCTGACCGCGGAATTCCGCCTCGGTTCGGCCTGTTTGCATGACCAGCAACCGATAGCGCATGGTGTTGGAAGCCGGATCCAGCTGCGCACGCAGGTTGCGGATGGAAACTCCAGGGCCCACCGTGGTCGCAGGAATCAGGCTCTCGTAGAAGGCAGTTTCTTCCTTCAGCTGTGCGACTTCGGCTTCGAGCGCCTTGACCTGGTCTGCCATCTTGGATTGTGAAGCCCGTTCCATGGTGAGCTCGCTTTGGCTCGCCAGGCTTGCGGTCTTCAGTGCATCGCGTTCTGCGCGAAGACTGACGACCTCACTGCGCAGCTTGGCGAGCTCTTCCTTCACCTCGCCCTTGTTGAAACCGGCGAAGCGGCTGCCCAGGTCGTATGCCCACATGGCAACCGCCGCAGCCAGTCCAAGAACGATGGCATAGCCGAATACCCGAATGGGCCAGGGCACATGAGCGCGGATGGCCATGCGCGGGGCGGAAATCGTGAAGCGGCGGCGAAGCAGGGTGAATCGCATGGCGGAATTGTCAGGGCTGCCCACCCAAAGAAAAAAGCCACCCGAGGGTGGCTTTTGAAACAAGTTGCACTGCGCCGCGGAGGACGACGCAGTCGAGCATCGATCAGCGCTTGCTGAACTGCTTGGCGCGACGAGCGCCACGCAGGCCAACCTTCTTGCGCTCGACCTCGCGAGCGTCGCGCGTCACCAGACCGGCGCGCTTGAGGGTGCCCTTGAGTTCTGCGTCGTAGTCGATCAGCGCGCGGGTAATGCCGTGACGAACTGCACCAGCCTGGCCGGATTCGCCGCCGCCGTTCACGTTGACCATGATGTCGAAGGTCTCGACGTGATTGGTCAGCACGAGCGGCTGGCGCACGATCATGCGGCCGGTTTCGCGAGCGAAGTACTGGTCAACAGGCTTGCCATTGACGACGATGGCGCCCGAGCCCTTCTTGATGAACACGCGAGCCACTGCGTCCTTGCGGCGGCCCGTACCGTAGTTGTAATCACCGATCATGTGCGTGATCCTCAGATGTCCAGGGGCTGGGGCTGCTGTGCGGCATGCGGGTGCGTGCCGTCTGCATAGACCTTCAGCTTCTTGATCATGGCGTAGCCCAGCGGGCCCTTGGGCAGCATGCCCTTGACGGCCTTCTGCAGGGCACGGCCAGGATGCTTGGCCTGCATGTCGCGGAAGTTCGTTTCGTAGATACCGCCGGGATAGCCGGAGTGGCGGTAGTACTTCTTGTCCAGCGACTTGTTGCCGGTCACGCGCAGCTTGGCTGCGTTGACGATGATGATGAAATCGCCCGTATCTACGTGCGGGGTGAATTCAGGTTTGTGCTTGCCACGCAGGCGGCGTGCGACTTCGCTGGCCACACGTCCGAGAACCTTGTCCGTGGCATCGATCACAAACCAGTCGTGCTGAGCGGTCTCAGCCTTGGCGACCCAGGTTTTCATGTGATGACTTTCAAGAATCAGTTGAGGAACGTATTCCGCCGTGCTGCTTGTTCTTGATCGTGCAGCCTCTCCGATTTCGGCGGAAACTCTCGATTGTACGCGCTTCCTGGCCTGAGTCAGAGCGATTCCTTGGAACCTTTCTTGGCGTTGCATTCGATGCAAGCGAACGGCTGCATGGCTCTCAGTAGAGATGGCCGACGCACAAAGAAAAAGGCCCGGCGCATGACGCCGGGCCTGGAACCACCAAATTTGGGATCGGTGGAGGAGACATGCATGCAGTTTAGTGCAATTGCTGCGATGCAAAAGAAAAACAGGCATCAAAAATCGAGGCTTTTCACTAGAGGCGATTGTGGTGCCGTGGACGCACCGCATCTGGGCAGGTTCCGCACAAGAGTTGTGCGGCGCAAAATGATGCGGCCGTCTAGAAAGCTTTCGCTAGATTCGGCGTGTGAAGTGATCAGCGTGCTGCGCTGATCACTTCAGGGCAGACAAGGAGAGACCTGAATGGAATGCACAGTTCGATGGAGTGGTCCGCACGGCATGCAATTCATTGCCGATACAGGTAGTGGCCACACCGCCGTGATGGACGGTGCCGTTGAGGGCGGCGGTCACAACCTCGCGCCCCGGCCCATGGAGATGCTGCTCGCTGGAGCTGGGGGCTGCACGGCGTACGACGTCGTGCTGATTCTTAAGCGCGGGCGCCTTGATGTTCAGGGGTGCGAAGTGACCATCCATGCCGACCGAGCCACGGAGGACCCCAAAGTGTTCACGGCGATTCGCATGCATTTCCGCGTTCGCGGCACCGATCTGCCGCCGACGACGGTTGAACGGGCGATCAGGCTGTCGCATGACAAGTACTGCTCGGCGACTGCAATGCTCGCCAAGACGGCCAGCATTTCGACCAGCTTCGAGATCGTCTGATCGCTGCCCGGTTAGACGTGATGCGCGACCGTCGTCATGACCTTTGCGGATGCGCGCATGAGCTTCCTGACGGGGTCAGGCAGCTCTTCGGCGCCCAGTCGCTCTGCTTCGCGGGCGTGATGCACCTCGTCGGCCTTCATTGCGTCGACGATCTGACGTGATCTTGCATCATCTGCGGGCAGTCGATCGAGGTGGCTCGCCAGGTGCGCCTCCACTTGACGCTCGGTCTCCGCCATCAAGCCCAGGCCCTTGCCGTCGGAAAGCCGCGCAGAGACGAAGCCCAGCGCAAAAGCGCCCGCGTACCACAGCGGGTTGAGGTAGCTGGGGCGTGCGCCCAATTCCTTCAGGCGTTCGGCAGTCCACGCCAGGTGGTCCTGCTCCTCGCGGGCGGCCCCCCTGAAGAATTGGCGCAGGGCCCCGTTCGCGGTACCCAGGGCGTGACCCTGATAGAGCGCCTGCGCGCACACTTCGCCAGTGTGATTCACCCTCATCAGCTGCCCGGACAGCGCAGCGGGCGTGTTCATCTCGGTGCCGGTGGCGCCGGGGTTGGGGCGAGACGCCGGAAGCGCGCCGGCCAGCGTTCTGAGCGCGGTATCGAGTTCGATGACGAAGGAGTCGGTGAGGCTGGGGCTGCGATGGTTCATGGTCCGATCCGGCGGCGACGCAAGAGAAGCAGATTTGGTCGTATTGTCGTTCTCGGCGAGGGCTTGGCGCTTGGCGCGCTTTGTCGCGGCGTCGGGGCGTCGGGGATAGGTGCGTTGCAATGTTGACATTTTCGACGCATGTTGTCGTCGTGGCTCATGTTGGCCGCAAGCTGTCAGCTCGGCTGTACGGTTCAGTCAGGCCATGATCGTTGCACTGCGGCAACAAGATTCGGGATTGCCGCAACAAGGCGTCGGGTCCAATTTGGTCGCTCGCGATGCCTCTGCGACAATCCATTCAGGCTTCCACAAGCTGGGAAGTTGTGACCAAGCATCCTCCAACTCAAACCGCTTGCGTCCTGTGAATAACCAACCCTCGGAGAGCTACTCAATGAAGAAATCTCTGCTCGCACTCGCAGTGCTCGGCACGTTCGGCGGCATCGCTGCTGCGCAAACCAGCGTGACCCTGTACGGCATCGTCGACGCCAACATTTCCCGCTTCGAAGCAGGCGACAAGGCCGCTCCGGGTACCGCCGGCACGACCGTGGTCCGCATGAATGACGGCACCACCAACGGCATCAACGGTTCGCGCTGGGGCCTGCGTGGGTCTGAAGATCTGGGCGGCGGTACGCGCGCCATCTTCACGCTCGAGTCCGGCTTCAACATCGACACCGGCAACTCGGCACAAGGCGGTCGTCTGTTTGGTCGCCAGGCTTTCCTGGGCGTGGTGGGCAGCTTCGGTCAGGTGACCCTTGGCCGGCAGCAGACCCCGACGTGGCTGACGATGGCCATCGCTGACCCGTTTGGTCAAGGTCAAGTTGGCAACGTTGCCGGCGGCTTCAGCACCGGCCGCACCGATCTGCCCCTGTTCATCGCACCTGCGACGAACTCGGCTTCGCTGGGCGGTGTCCGCAACGACAACTCCGTCAACTATCGCACGCCGAACTTCGACGGTTTCGTGGCTGACTTCCAGTACCGTCTGGGTGAGACTGTCGGCAACGTGTCGCGCGGCCGCATGTTCAACGTCTCCACCACGTACACGAGCGGCCCGCTGAGCGTTGGCGCCGCCTATCAGCAGGAAAAGACGGTTGCAACCGGCGCCACCCGTAACAAGGTGACGATGGTCGTGGGTTCGTTCGACCTGGGTGTGGCTCGACTGCACGCTGGTATCCAGAGCAACCGTGACCTGGAAGTGCCGACCACGCTCGACTCCACGGGCCTGCTGAACAAGCACACGGTGTACACGGTGGGCGCGACTGTACCGCTCGCTCCGTTCACCCTGCTGGCCAACTACACCAGCGCCAAGTTTGAAGACCCGAACCTGGTGAACAACACCGTTGCTCCTACGCGTGAAGGCACCGTTGGCAAGTTCGCCTTGGGTGCCCAGTACAACCTGTCGCGTCGCTCGATCCTGTACACAGGCTTCGCTGTTGCGACCGGTGACTTCAAGGACAACGTGACCGAGAAGACGGCCGTGAACGTGGGTGTTCGCCACGCGTTCTGATCGAAGGCGATCTGATCGAGCAAGCCGGAAGCGGGGGCGTCAAACCCCCCGCTTTTTTACAGGCTGAAGAATGAGTGTGGGATCTGGGTCATCTTGGAGACACCTATGAAGAAAACAATCATCAGCTCCGCAGTTCTCGCTGCCTTGGGTGCAGCATCGTTCAGCGCAGCGGCACAAACCTCTGTCACTCTGTACGGCATCGTGGATGCTGCCATCACCAACGTGAGCGGCGTGCGCACTTCGACCGGCGACCAGGGGCGTGTGACGGCCGTATCCAGCGGCGTACTGGATGGCTCGCGTTGGGGCATTCGCGGTACGGAAGACCTGGGCGGCGGCGTGCGCGCCATCTTCCTGCTGGAAAATCGTTTTGAAATCGACAACGGGCAGGTCAGCAATCGCCCGGTGTCTGGTACGCAAGTTCCTGAGCGCTTTTTCTCGGTGGGCGGCAGCGGTTCTCTGCCGGCTCCCAACGCAACTGCAGCGCTGAATGTGAACTGCGGTGGCCGCACCACCGATGGTTCCGTCATTGGCGCGCGTCTGCTGCCCGGCGGTCCGGTGGCGGCGCAAGTGGCTGCGGCGCAGGTTGCGTGCGGCGTCTATGGCCAAGCCTATCCCGCGCTCGCCACGGCATCCTATGGGGTGAACATCCCGGGGCGCCTGTTCGACCGTCAGGCCTTCATGGGTCTGATTACGCCAGTCGGCGCATTCCTGTTGGGTCGTCAGTACACCCCGGCGTTCGAGACTTTCGCAACGTTCGACGTGACGGGCACTTCGTCCAACATCGGTCCCGGCCAGCTGGCTTCGCTGCCTGCGCTGCTCGAGATTCGCGAAAGCAATACGATTTCCTACCGGATTGAGCTCGGTGGCATCAAGGCGCAAGCCATGTATGGCCTGGGCGAAACCGTGGGTTCGGAAAAGGCCAGCCGCCTCTGGGGCCTCAACGCCTCCTACACGACGAAGGACTTCGGCGTGGGCGCAGGCCACAATGAGCGTACCAACGAGCTGGGTCAGAAGTCGCTCAAGACGACAGTGCTGGGTGCGTATGGCGTGTTTGGCCCCTTCAAGCTCACTGGCGTGACGGGTCAGTTCAAGGACGATGCTCCCAACGGTATCGCCGCCTTCCGCACGCAGGTTCGCAGCGGCGTGATCGGCACGATCAACACGACCCCTGCGCTGGCTGCCTTGGTGCCGTTCGCAGCAACCGTGGGTGACAACGCCGCCAACGCTGCGTACAACGCCTTCAAGCAGGATGGCGTGGTGTACGGCGTGGGTGCCGAATACAAGACTGGCCCGCACAAGATTTGGCTGACCTACAACAAGTACAACGACAAGCGTCCGGCGGATGCTGATGTCGAGTCCGCAGGTTTCGCCTACATCTATGCGCTGTCGCCGCGCACCAGCCTGTACACGACGTTCGTTCAGTTCATGAACGGCCGTACGGCGCAGGCTCTGCCTGGTGGCAACGGTTTCCTGGGCGGTGTGAGCTTTGCACCCAACACGGACAACCGTGGCATGGCATTCGGTATCCAGCACCGCTTCTAAGCGGGCGTGCGCACCCGGCTCGCGCAGCGAGCCGAACTGCAACACAACAAAGGCCCCCAAAGGGGCCTTTGTTGTTTCTTGAGACGCCGCTGTCGCTGCTGCGCTTGAGCCGAAAAAGCGTGCCTGCCTTGCGGAGGGATCGACAGCCCTGCGGGATCAGTGATGTCGACACACCCGAGCGCAGCAGGCACTTTGCTAGGCACCTCGGTCGACAGCGTGTGCCAATCCATCAGTGTGTGCAAAGCCGAGCGCTGAGATGGGTCGAGTCTCGCCTAGCGCTTCTTGACGACCTTGACCTCGGCGCCGCGGCGGCTGACCTCGTAGCCATAGGCTGCAAGCACCTTGGTGCCTTCGAGACCCTTGATGTAGGCGTTGCCCTGCATCTGCATGACCTTGACCTTGATCGCAGTGACGCACGGGTCGACTGCGGGCAGCCCAAACAGCCAGGCCTCGGTCACCGGGCGAATGCTGTTGATCTCGTGTGTGGCTTGTGCTTCCGGACCCAGGCAGAGGATATGCCCTTCGCGGCCGAACACCGGCAGGCCGTCGAGCGGCTTTTCGAACTCGTAGACAGTGCCCCCGTCGTAGCGCACACCAGTAGCAAGGTCGTGCCATTTCTCACCGCGCGGGAAGTACACAACGCTCTTGCCACTGTCCGAAAGAATCGGCGCAACAAGCAACGCCGGGCCGAACAGGTACTGATCCGGCCAGCGGTGCGCCTCCGCGTCGTCCGGGAAGGCGAGCGGCATGGCCCGCATCGCAGGCAATCCGTTGCGCGCGGCCTCTTCAAGCGCGCCCATGACATAGGGCACAAGGCGATAGCGGAACTTCAACCAGCGCTTGATGAGCGCGGTTGTCTCATCGCCAAAGCTGGTGGGACCAATCTTGTCCACCGCAGGAAAGCGGACGTGGCTGAAAAACACGCTTGCAGCGAGCCAACGCACATAGGTTTCAGCGGGCATCGCGGCATCGGGCGTTGCGCCACCAACGTCGATCGCTGAGAAAGGCAGACCGCTCATGCCGGCGTTCAGTGCGCCGCGCAGGTGCTCGCGCAGCTGATCCCAATGGGACCCCTGTGCCTTGTGGCGACTCCAGATCAGCGGATAGCGCTGACTGCCGATAGCGCCGATGTGCGCGCAGATGGTCGCACGCTTGTCGATGCCTTCGCCGACGAACTTCTGGCTTGCTTCAAACACGCAGCGATTGCGCAGGAAGGGAATGGCGCTCTGCAGGCGCTCGCCCGTGTCGCCGTTGTAGGCCTGCGCCTCGCGCACAGAGCCATGGATGAAACCGGTATCGATGACACCGACGCCATCCTTGAAGAGGCTCTCGTGCTTCTCGCGCCAGAAGGTGTAGGCATCTTGCTGCGTGAAGTCGAGCAGCGCCGCGTCGCTTCCGTCGGCGGCCTTGACCCGCACCGGCTGACCGTCCGGCGTCGTGAGCAGCATCTCGCGAGACAGGAACTCGTCAAACTGGGGTGCATCGAGAGGAACGGTGGGCTGTTCCTGGATGCTGACGTGCATGTTCAGGGCCTTGAGGGCCGCAAGCGTCCGCACGGGATCGTTGAAGAAGCTGCGATCCCATTCAAAGGCGGAGCGTGTCTGGACCTTCCAGGCCGCATGGCCGTCGATGGCAATGACGTCGCAGCCGATCCCTTCGGCGCGCAGCTTCTGGGCGAGCTCGACCGCTTCCTGGGCATTGCCATACACGCTGTTGCTGACCCAGACGCCCACGCTCCACACCGGTGGTACGGACGGCTTGCCCGTCATGTTGGTGTATGCATTCAGGACTTCGGTGGGCGTACCACCGAAAAGCAGCATGTCCAAGCATTCATCATGGACCTGCACCTCGTAAAGCGCCTCATCCGACGCGCCGACGTCATGGTGAACGGCCGCAGGCGTCACGGGGCAGACACCCCAGCCGCGCGGGCTCCAGGCCAGCGGCACCTGATAGGCCAATAACTCGTCGGGGCTGACCGTCTGCCCCCGTCGATTCAGCGCCAAGAACTGCTCGCCCAAGCCGTAGACGGCCTCGCCATCGGCCAATCCGAGCCCCACGATCCACGTGCCTGCCTTGGCGTCGAAACCGAAGGACGGCAGCGTGACGCGCGGCCGCATCCGGTGCGTCAGGCGTACAGAAAACGGCTTGCTGGTGATCGTCAGCTCGGTGAAGAACGTCTTGAGCACGACGTCGCCCGGCTTGCCGTCAAGCAGCGGCTCGACGGTGATGGTCTCCGCAGACTCCTGCGGCACCAGCAGTCCGTAGTCGGGCTGGCGGCTCTTGCCAAACTTGAGGCGAAACACGCCGGGCGTGGGCGAACTGACCGCCAGCGGCGTGCCATCGACCTCGAACGTGACCAACTCCGACGACTGATTCTTGAGCTCTGGTTTCTGAAAGCGAGTCTGCACGTGCTTCGATCCTGGCGCGTTTGGCTTAGACCCTGCGAACGCTGCCCTTGCAACTTTGGCGAAGGCAGGGTTGGCAAGCCCTAGTTAGTGGCCGCTAACAAACAAGGCGGCCACGACCCGTCATGATGACAGAAACCCGTCAAATCGGAAACTTTTGGGCAGCCGAATCGTCGCCACAGCCGACAGGGTGGCTCAGCCCGCGTCGTGTGCGGCCACCGCAGGCCGCAAGGCGCGTTCAGGAATAGAAGGTCGCCAGCTTGAGCTTGCGGTCGGCCAGATAGTCGGCCGCGTCCTCAAACACACCCAGAATGGCGCGGTTTGTGGCCTTGATGGTCTCGACATCCGGGCCGGCCTCGTTGCCGCGCAGGCCTTTCAGGAGCACCACCGCACCGGGCTTGCCGCTGCCGTGCAGCTGCTCGGTCAGGCAGTCGTGCAAGGCGTCCAGATTCATGCCGAAATAGTCCGGGAACTGCAGGGTGTCGGAGATCCGGGTGAGCAGACCGCTCTTGGTGGTGACACCCTTGCAGTCGATGGCGATGCGCCAGTAGTCCAGCTCGGCGGCGGCCATGAAGAGATCGTCCTGGTCGGGGACGACGCTGTGGATCACGCCCCCTTCATTGATGCTTGCCTTGATGTCCTCGATGGTCATCAGCCTTATTCCTTGATGCGCGCGAACGAGCGGTAATGGTCGGCGGTGTAGTAGTACTCACCGGATGTGGCTGGATCGCCGGTGCTGCCCTTGCCGGCCACGATGCGCCGAGCGCCTCGATCGCGCGAGAACGGCGTGCGGACGGTGTACTCCGAGTAGTAGCCGCGCGGCTGCCGGGGCAGCAGTCGTTCGCGGTTGTGGAAGGTGGTCCCGTCCTTGTTGTAGGGGAAGGGCCCGCCTTTCTTGATCAGATCGAGGGTCTTGCGGCCTTCGCGTGGCAGATCAGCCACGGCAATCGTCGGTATCGCGGCGGGTGCGGCCGGCTTCTCCGGCGTTTCGCGTGCCTGCACTGCCGCCATCAGGCTCATGCCAGCAAGTAGCGCGACTGCCCCGCGACGCAGGCCACGCAGCAGCCCCACGGCTGCAGATCTGTGCGCAGGCGCGGCTGTCCGGGCAATGTCCTCGACGGTCTGGGCGGTTTGAAGCATGGCCGATTCTATGCATGAATCCGCAGCCGCTTGCAAGCCGCAGGGGGGTTGGACTTCAGGAGTTGAAGAACGCCAGCACCTCGCCTGCATGCGCCTGTGCGTCGTGCAGACCCAGGCGCATGAGCTCGGCGGTATAGGCGGCCTGGAACAGCAGATAGCTCGCCAGCATGCCGCCCTTCACGTCGTCTGCGCCCAAGGTGCGCAGCAGGCCGCGTACGGCGATCGGCAGACTGCTCACATGGCGCTGGGCAATGTCATCGAGCCGTTCGCTGGGCGCAATCAACAGGCAGCGCACCGGGCGCAAGCCGCTGCGCTCCCGGTCCCGTTCGGGCAAGAGCGAAAGCGTGCGGTTGATGCGCTGCAGACGCTCCACGTCGGCCGGCAGTGCATCCAGGAAGATGGAGGACAGGGCATGCCCAGCCACTGCTGCCACGGTCGGATATCCGGGCCGTGTCGCGGGCACCACCTGGGGTTCAAGCATCCGCCCGGCACCGATCACCAGCAGGCGCTGAGCCCCCAGGTGGAGGGCCGGCGAGAGCGGCGCGTTCTGGCGCATGGCGCCGTCGCCGCAGTATTCCAGCCCGTGGCTCATCTGCACGGCGCGTGCCGGAAACACGAAGGGGATGGCGCTGGAGGCCAGCAGATGATCCAGGCCGATCGTGGCGGGCACTGCCATGCGCTGGCTGCGGCTCATCGGCTTGAGCGGTGCGGCGGCCTGCATGAAGCTCAGATGCACCCCGGCCGAATAGGAGAACGCGCAGACTGACAGCGCATGCAGATGACCTTGCTCGATCATCGAAGGGATGCGTTTGAAGCGGATGCGGTGCGCAAGCAGATTGGCCAGCGGGCCGTTGTCCAGCAGCGAGCGCGGCTTGAAGCGCTGCCGCCGCGCCAGCGCCCAGCCCAGCGACAGCGCAGAGAGCCAGCGCGCCCCCGAACTGAACACTGCCAGCGCATCGGCGCGATACACCTGATCGGCCGAGAAGCTCGACCAGATCGCCTCCAGTCCGCTCATGCCGGTGGCCCAGTCGTCTGCCTGCGCGGCCAGTGCCGCGGCATTGATCGCGCCCGCCGAGGTCCCGGTCAGGATGCCGAAGGGTGAGGGCGACCCCGCCTTGAGCCGCCCGGCCTTGGTCAGGATGTCGGTGATGCCGCGCAGCACACCCACCTGGTAGGCCCCGCGCGCACCCCCGCCGGAGAGCACCAGCGCCGTACCCAGCGTGGCAGTCGGCGCCCGCAGGCGCAGGGTGCGCAGCGCGGCGGCATCGATGCTCTCCGCATGGGGCAATGCCGAGCCCGGCACCTCCTGCCCGAGCGTGGCGGGCGGGGAGTCGGGGGCCTGTTCGCCGTGTTGGTCGCGTTCGCTCATGGGAGGCGCCCTCCCGCGCCGCCGATGCAGATCCGTTGTGACCTGCAGGGTGCATCAGCATCCCGCACGCTGCAAGGCGGGGCTGTTGCAGATCGGCGAAAACCAGATCGGCGAAACTCCCGGTTTGCGCACCGTTGCGTGTGCGCCGCGCCGCCGCGCCAGGCCGAAACCCCGCGGCGCCCGCGCCTGCTTCACTGTCCCCTTGCTTCCAAAAGCCCTGTCCTTGCATCTCCCGTCTTCCGCTTCGGATACGCACTCTGGCGCGGCGTCTGCTCTTGCGCCGTCTGCAGAGCACTCGCTGCATCTGCAGTCGCGCATCGCCCAGCCGGCGGCCTTGCGCGCCCTGCTGCGCGAGGTCTGGGGGCATCCGGAGTTCCGCGGCCGCCAGGGCGAGATCTGTGCGCAGCTGGCCGGCGGCGGCAACGCGCTCGTGCTCATGCCCACGGGCGGCGGCAAGTCGGTGTGCTATCAGCTGCCGGCGATTGCGCGGCACCGTGCCGGGCTGGGCGTAGCCCTGGTCATCAGCCCGCTGATTGCACTCATGCACGACCAGGTCCAGGCCCTGGCCGAGCTTGGCGTGCCGGCCGCCTTCCTCAACTCGACGCTGACGATCGAAGAGGCCGACGAGATCGAGCGCCGCGTGCGCGACGATGAACTTGTGCTTCTGTACGCCGCGCCCGAGCGTGTGACGACGCCGCGTTTCCTTGGTCTGCTCGGTGCCCTGGCGGCACGCCGCAAGCTGAGCCTGATTGCCATCGACGAGGCGCATTGCGTCAGTCAGTGGGGGCACGACTTCCGGCCCGAGTATGTGGCCCTGAACGTACTCACCGAGCGCTTCCCGGACGTGCCGCGCGTGGCACTCACCGCCACCGCCGATGCCCACACGCGCGAGGACATCCTGCAGCGCCTGAGCCTCACCGATGCGCCGCAGTACGTGGCGAGCTTCGACCGGCCGAACATCCGCTACACCCTGGTGGACAAGCACGACGGCCGCAACCAGCTGCTGGCCTGGATCCGCGCCGAGCATGCGGGCGACGCCGGCATCGTGTACTGCCTGTCGAGAAAGAAGGTCGAGGAGACGGCGGATTGGTTGAACGCGCATGGAATCAAGGCCCTGCCGTATCACGCTGGCATGGATGGGAACACCCGCCGTCTGCACCAGGACCGCTTTCTGAACGAGGACGGTCTCGTGATGTGCGCCACGATTGCGTTCGGCATGGGCATCGACAAGCCGGACGTGCGCTTCGTCGCCCACCTCGATCTGCCGCGCAACATCGAGGGCTACTACCAGGAGACCGGCCGCGCCGGCCGCGACGGCCTGCCCGCCGACGCCTGGATGGCCTACGGACTGCATGACGTGGTGCAGCAGCGCCGGATGATCGATGAGGGCGAGGGCGCCGAGGAATTCAAACGCATCATGCGGGCCAAGCTCGATGCCTTGCTTGGGCTGGCCGAGGCGGCCGACTGCCGCCGCTTGCACCTGCTGCGCTATTTCGGCGAAGACCCGGCCGCCGACGCCAACACCAACACCAACACCAACGCCCCCACCGCCGGGCCGTCCCAAGGTGGGGGCAGCCCCCTCGGGGGGCAGCGAAGCCCGCAAGGGCGAAGCGTGGGGGCTGATCCTTCCGGGCCGTCCCAAGGTGGGGGCAGCCCCCCTGGGGGGCTGCGAAGCCCGTTCGGGCTGAGCGTGGGGGGGTACTCATGCCGAAATTGCGACAACTGCCTCAACCCGCCCGCCACCTGGGACGCCACCGAGGCCGCGCAGAAGGCGCTGTCGGCCATCTACCGCACCGGCCAGCGCTTCGGCGCCGGCCACATCACCGACATCCTGCTGGGCAAGACCACCGACAAGGTGCGCCAGTTCGGCCACGACAAGCTGCCGACCTTCGGCGCTGGGCGCGACCTGCCGGAGTCGACCTGGCGCAGCGTGCTGCGGCAGCTGATTGCCGGCGGTGCCGTGGGCATTGGCGAGTACCAGTCCTTGCTGCTCACCGATGACGCGCGGCCGATCCTGCGTGGCGAGCTGCGTCTGCAGCTGCGGCGCGATACCAAGCCCGAGAAAGCCGCCAAGTCCGCCAAGACCCTGCGCAGCGGCAAGACCGATGCCGCGCTCGGCCTGGACGAGGCCGCCATCGAGCGCTTTGCCGCGCTCAAGAAGTGGCGCATCGAGACCGCCCGCGCCCACGGCGTGCCGGCCTACGTGATCTTCCATGACGCGGTGCTGGCCGAGATCGCGCGCAGCGCACCGCCCGATCTGGAGGAGCTCGAAGCCATCCCCGGCATCGGCGCGCGCAAGCTCGACGCCTACGGCTGGGAGCTGCTGGCGGTGCTGCGTGCGGTGGGGCGCTAGGTCGAAAGGGTGCACGTTCAGATATAGATACATTTCGGCCGCAATTGACTGATAGATCAAATATGCCGGAGATCAGCTTCAGACAAGCGGAAAGTCGCTTTTTGGTCCGTGTAAAGAGATCAAAAACGGTCATTCGATGTCGATCAGCGATCGCGTCTCAGGGTGAGTCCGAGCTGCCAATGCCTTGCCGCGTCAGCCACACTGCCGAGCCATGAAGCACCCGTTCGATCCTGATCGCACCCTGGCATGGCCTTCCTTGCGCGAATTGACGCGGCAAGCCGCCACTGTGCTGTGGGCGCTGTGCGGCGCGTTGCTGACCTTGATCTTGATGTACGCAGCGCACAAGGATGTCTACGGGCTGCGCGTGACCCTGGGTGCATCCGGGGGCTGGGGCGCGTTCTGGTGGGCCTTCATCGCGCCTGCAGTGCTGCTGCTGCAGACCGCGCGCATCTGGTCGGCCGAGCCGAGCCTCGAAATGCGTCGCGCCAGAGTCGGCGTCCACCAGGACTGGGCCATGATCGGCACCGTAGCGAGCGCAGCGGCCGCGGGTGGGGCCGTGCAAGGCGCAGTGGAAGCGAGCGGCACCCTGCTCGACCTGTGGCAGCGCACCGCTGTCACGCTGGCGGCCATGGGCCCTGGGGTGTTGGTCCACGAGGTCTTGCGCCGGCGGCTCGGTCTGCCGTTCCGCCAGGCCTAGCAGAAGCGGCGCCGAGTGGCGTGGAGGCCCGTCTCCACGCCGGTGCGGGTCCGCAATCGGTCCGCCGGGGCAATCCCACTACCATGGCAGCCCTTCGCACAGAGCGAGGACCAGGAGTCAGCATGCCGCATGGAACGCGCCCCGATCGATTGGGCGCCATTGACCTCTTTTGCTGCGCGCAAGTCGCCACGCGCCAGATCGCGTTGCGCTGCACAACCATGCTGCTCTGTGCAACGCTGGGCACCTTCGGCGCGGCCACCCACGCCCAGACTGCCGCAATGGAAACCCTGTCCGACCTGCTGGCCGTGCCCGGCAGCGCGGGGCTGGGGGTGCTCACCGAGTTTGATCGCTCGCCCTACCGCGGCGGCGGCACGCGGCGCGATCTCACGCCGCTCTACCTCTACGAAGGCGAGCGCGTGTTTCTGCGCACGGACCGCGTCGGCCTGAAGTTCCAGGCGGCGCCGGAGCACACGCTGGAGCTGTTTGCGCGGCGGCGCTTCGATGCCTTCCCGGCCGATGAGGTGCCGCAGGCCCTGGCCGGCATGGAGCGGCGCGCCAACGGGCTGGACCTGGGCGTGGCCTGGCGCTGGCGCTTTGCCGGCGGGCAGCTCTACGCCCTGGCCGGCAATGACGTCAGCGGCACCTCCGATGGCTGGGATGCCACGGTGGGCATCAACACGCGGCACCAGTGGGGCGCGGTGACGCTGGAGCCGGTGCTCAGCGCGACCTACCGCTCGGCGCGCATCAACAACTACTACTTCGGTGTGCGGCCCAGCGAGGCGCGGCCGGACCGGCCGGCCTACCAGCCGGGCTGGGGGCTGGATGTGACCGCGGGCCTGTTTGCCACCACGCCGCTGTCCGAGCGCTGGCGCGGCATTGCCGGGGTCACGGCCACACGCCACAGCGAGGCGGTGCGCAAGAGCCCGGTGGCGGAGTCGCGCATCCAGCCGGCGTTCTATGTCGGCGCGGTCTATGACTTCGGCAGCCATGAGGCGCGCTGGGAAGGGGGGCAGGGGCCGCTGATCGTGCGGGTGTTCCACGGTGCCGCGAGCGACGACGGCTGCCACCTGGCGCGCATCATCAGCCTGCAGTGCTTCCGCTTCAACAGCCGGTATCCGACCGAGGTGACCGGTCTGCATGTGGGCAAGACCTTCATCGAGGGCCTGGCGGGCTGGCCGCTGGACATGGTGGGCATGGTAGGCGTGGTGCATCACAACGACCGGCCCTACCAGCGCAACGGCATCGAGGTGAATGCCTTCATGAAGGCCGTGTACTACGGCTTTCCGTGGCGCAACCGGGTCAAGACGCGTCTGGGGCTGGGCATGGGCCTGTCGGTCACCGACCCGGTGCCCTATGACGAAGTGCGCAGTCAGGCCGAACGCAACCGCCCCGTGTCGCGCGTGCTCAATTACCTGGACCCGACGCTTGATGTGAGCCTGGGCGATCTGGTGGGCAAGCGCGAGTGGCGCGACACCTTCGTGGGCATCGGCGTGTCGCACCGCTCGGGCATCTTCGCCATGTCGCGCCTGCTGGGCAGCGTGAACGGCGGCTCGAACTTCATCCACCTGTACGTGGAACGCGCCTTCTGAAGCCGCAAGCCGGCTGCGCCCCGGCCCCGGCCCCGCGCACGCGCCAGCTGGCATGAACCGCTGATTTTCGGCCAGCTGAATCGATTGTTTTCAGACGGGAAAGTCGCTCTCCTGGGCATCCCCGAACGCCGCTTGTGCTGAGCGGCTTTCGGGGTGCTTGGAGGGCGATTCTCCTGATATTCAGTCGAATTCGGCCAATTGCATCCTTCGTATTCAGCCAAAATCGACTTGGACGTGCCCGGGCGGACTGACCGTGCTGCGCCCGTCCAGCTCAGCGCATGAAGGTGCCGCTGCGCGAGACGATCGACATCTCCACAAACTCCACGCCGGTGTGGTCGGTGGCGGAGTAGCTCACGATCGGCCCGCCGAGGTTGAAGCCCTGGATCGATTCCAGTCCGTTGCGGATGCCCTCGCGCGTGAGCGGCTTGGCGCGGCGCAGGCCCTCCACCAGCACCTTGGCGGCGGCGTAGCCCTCCATCATGGCCGGCGTGAGCGTGCCCTTCTTGGCCGCCATGGACAGGCGCCGCGCCTCGCGCACGAGCTCCGTGGACTCGTTGCGCTCATTCGGAAAGACCTGCGACACCACGGTACCCACGCCGTCCTTGCCCAGCGCCTTGATGAAGCCGGTGGATGCGTTGTTGGACATGGTCGCGAACTGTGCTTGGATGCCGGCCGCACGTGCCTGCTTGAGCAGGTCCACGATGGCCGTGCCCGAACCGAACACGACCACCACGTCGGCGCGTGCCGCGCGCAGCGCCGGTATCACGGCGCTGAACTCGGGTTTGGCACGGTCGTAGGTGAGGATGCTCACAGGCTTGAGCTTGGTGTCATCAAAGCCCTTCTGCGCGCCGATCATGCCGTCCTTGCCGAAGGAATCGTCCACGTGCACCACCGCAATCCGGCTCGCGCCGATGGAGGCGAAGTGGCGCACGATCTCGGCCGCCTCGGCCTGATAGGTGCCGCGCGTCATGAACACCCAGGGGTTCACCGGCGTGTAGAAGTTCATCGCGCCCGTGGAGGGTCCGACGATCGCCACGCGGTTCTTCTCCAGGTGCGGAATGATGGCCTGCGTGTGCGGCGTGCCGCGCGACAGGAACATCACGTCCACATTGCGTTCCTCGATCAGCACACGGGCGTTCTCGCCGGCCTTCTTGGGGTCGAAGACGTCATCCATGATCTCCAGGGCGATCTTCCGGCCCTGCACCCCGCCGCGGCTGTTGACCCAGTCCAGATAGAGGTTGGCGCCGTCCAGCACCTCCTTGACGTTGGCGGCCACCTGGCCGGTCACGGCGGTGGTCACGCCCACCTTGATCTCCTGCGCTAGTGCCGGCGCGGCAAGTGCAGCCGCAAGGCCGGCCGCAGCAGACAGTTTGCGCAGTGCGCTCAGGACAACACCGGGACGAGTGACGGACAAAGCAACGCGCGTGCGCTTGGGGTGCAGATCGAGTGCGGGCATGGGAGGCTTCCTTGTTCGTGTTGGCCTGAAGTTTCAAGCCTAGGCGAACACGTCGCGCACGGGGCTGAATGTTGCGTACAAAGCACATCATTAAGGGTTGGTCCGCACCGCATTCAGGCGAGTTCGAGGGCTTTGCACCGTCGGAGATGCGCCGCGTGCGGGCGGCTCGACGGCTGCAGCGGGGCACTCAAGGGCCCAATCAAGACCCAATCAGGGGCCGATGAAGGGCCGATGAAGGGTCGATCATGGCCTGATCGACGAGCCTCCGTGGCTCGAACCGCCGCTGCCTGAGGCTCAGTGAGCGTGCGCCGTCAGCGCAGCGCACCCGGTGGGTTGCGCGATGCTCGGCCTCAGCCGCACTGGCCGGCGCGTGCCAGGCCCTTCAGAAAGGCGCGGCGCACAGCGCCGGCAGTGATGGCCGCCGCGACCTCGCGGGAATGCCGCTCGGCGCCCGTGAGCTTGCGCACCCAGCCCCGGAAGGGCACCACGTCCTCTGCGGTGCGCTGCACCGCGCCCACGGCCGCATTGCCGGCGGCGTCCTGACCGCGGTCGAGCAGGCTGTCGCGCTTGTCGCTGGGCGGCGCGTCCAGATCCGGGCCCAGGAGTTCGTCGAGCTGCTTGATCTCCGCGCGCAGGCCGGTGCAGCTGGCATCGGCCGGCTGCGCATAGGGTGACCGGCGAGCGGCCGCCAGGGCCGGCGGGATGTCCGCGCGGACGACGTTCAGGTCCTTGAGCGGCGTGGTCGCGGCATCCGCCACGCGCTCGGGGCTGGCGGTGGAGCAGGCGGTCGCGACACAGACCGCCAGCAGGCCAAGCAGCGTGCGGGCTCGCATGGTGCTCACATCCCCGGCCGGGCGGCGTTGGCGTCCAGGATGGTCAGCGCCGTCATGTTGACGATGCGGCGCACCGTGGCGCTGGCCGTGAGCACATGCACCGGTGCATTGGCCCCCAGCAGGATGGGGCCGAGCGCGATGTTGTTGCCCGCCGCCACCTTCAGCAGGTTGTAGGCAATGTTGGCGCTGTCCATGTTCGGGAACACGAGCAGGTTGGCCTCGCCCTTGAGCGTGCTGTCCGGGATCATGGCCTTGCGCTGCGCTTCGTCGAGCGCGGCGTCGCCGTGCATCTCGCCGTCCACTTCGAGCTCGGGTGCCTGCTCGCGCAGGAGCGCAAGGGCCTGGCGCATCTTCTCGGCGCTGGGCGCATTGCTCGAGCCGAAGTTGCTGTGCGAGAGCAGGGCCACCTTGGCCTGGATACCGAAGCGGCGCATCTCGGCCGCGGCCATCTGGGTCATGGCGGCGATCTCTTCGGCGCTTGGGTCCAGGTTCACATGGGTGTCGAGCAGGAAGACGGTGCGGTTGGGCAGCATCAGGCCGTTCATGGCGGCGTAGCAGCCGGCGCCGTCGCGCTTGCCGATCACCTGGTCGATGTAGTGCAGGTGCAGGGCGGTGGTGCCGAAGGTGCCGCAGATCATGCCGTCGGCCTCGCCGCGGTGGATCAGCATGCTGCCGATCAGCGTGTGGCGACGCCGCATCTCGATCTGCGCGTAGTGGCTGGTGACGCCCTTGCGCATGGTCAGGCGGTGGTACTCCTCCCAGTAGCTGCGGTAGCGCGGATCGAACTCGGGGTTGATCAGCTCCACATCCACACCGGGCTTCATGCGCAGGCCGAACTTCTCGATGCGCTTCTCGATCACCGCCGGGCGGCCGATCAGGATCGGCTCGGCCAGTCCCTCATCGAGCACCACCTGCACGGCACGCAGCACGCGCTCCTCTTCGCCCTCGGCGTAGACGATGCGCTTGCGCTGCGCCTTGCGGGCGATGCTGAACAGCGGCTTCATGAAGCTGCCGCTGTGATACATGAACTGCTGCAGGCTCTCCTTGTAGGCCTGCATGTCGGTGATGGGCCGCGTGGCCACGCCGCTGTCCATGGCGGCCTGCGCCACCGCCGGGCTGATCTTCACGATCAGGCGCGGATCAAACGGCTTGGGCATCAGGTACTCGGGGCCGAACTGAAGATTGGCAATCCCATAGGCCGCGGCCACCACTTCATTGGCTTCGGCACGGGCGAGCTGCGCAATGGCATGCACCGCCGCAATCTCCATCTCGCGCGTGATGGTGGTGGCGCCCACATCGAGCGCACCGCGGAAGATGTAGGGGAAGCACAGAACGTTGTTGACCTGGTTCGGGTAGTCGGTACGGCCGGTGCAGATGATGGCGTCGTCGCGCACCGCCTTCACCTCCTCGGGCATGATTTCCGGCGTCGGGTTGGCCAGGGCCATGATCAGCGGCTTGGCCGCCATCTTGGCGACCATGTCGCCCTTGAGCACACCGCCGGCCGACAGGCCCAGGAAGATGTCCGCGTCCTGGATCACCTCGGCAAGCGTCCGCTTGTCGGTGGGCTGGGCAAACACTTCCTTGTCCGGGTCCATCAGCTCCTTGCGGCCTTGGTAGACCACGCCGGCCAGATCGGTCACCCAGATGTTCTCGCGCGGCATGCCCAGGTCCACCAGCAGGTCCAGACAGGCCAGCGCCGCGGCACCCGCGCCGGATGCGCCGAGCTTGACCTTCTTGATGTCCTTGCCCACGACCGACAGGCCGTTGCTGATGGCCGCGCCGACGATGATGGCGGTGCCGTGCTGATCGTCATGGAAGACCGGGATCTTCATGCGCTTGCGCAGTTCGCGCTCCACATAGAAGCACTCGGGCGCTTTGATGTCCTCGAGGTTGATGCCGCCGAAGGTGGGCTCCAGCGCGGCGATGATCTCGATCAGCTTGTCCGGGTCCTTCTGGTTGACCTCGATGTCGAAGACGTCGATGCCGGCAAACTTCTTGAACAGCACCGCCTTGCCTTCCATCACCGGCTTGGCGGCCAGCGGGCCGATGTCGCCCAGACCCAGCACCGCCGTGCCGTTGGTGATCACGGCCACCATGTTGCCGCGGGCCGTGTAGCGGTAGGCGTTGGCCGGGTCGGCCACGATCTCCTCGCAGGCCGCCGCCACGCCGGGCGAGTAGGCCAGCGCCAGGTCACGCTGGTTGGTGAGCTGCTTGGTGGCCGAAATGGCAATTTTTCCGGGGCGGCCCTGCTCGTGATATTCGAGAGCGGCCTTGCGCAGATTGGGGTCGAGTTTGGTGGGCATGGGTGCGACGCGGAAACGCCGTGCTGAGTCGCCACGCGCAGGGTGGCGGAGGGATTGATCGATTGCGCACCGATTATCCCGCCGGGTTCCGGTGCATTGGCTGCCGATAAGTAAAAAGACCATGCGTTTACGGCATGACCCCGAGTTCGCACGCATTGGGCCCAGGGCGCAAGACCTAGTGCGACAAAAGGTCTTTCCTAGGACTTGCACTCAACTTCCGTGAACTTGTGTCGATCTCAACGCTCAGTGTCGCGTGCTGTGGTGCACAATGCGCGACTTTGCGCCCGATCCAGTGTGTTTGCAGGGCGCCCGCCGCGCGGTTCGTAAGCGCCTCCGGCGTCTGGTTTCTTCTCAACCTCTGCAAGCAGGATCTGTCATGACCACCGCTGTTCTCATTCTCATCCCCGCCGCCATGGTGTTCGGTTTCCTCGGTTGGGTGTTCGTGCTCGGCGCTGACGCGCAGAAGAAGTCCGACGAGTACATGGAGCAGTGGGTCAAGGAAAACCACGCCGAGGCCCGCTCGGCCGAGTAAGCCGCGCCCGGCACCGGCTGCACAGGCCGGCGCGAGATCAAGGCGATCCTTCGGGGTCGCCTTTTTGTTTGCCGCGTCCTGCGTGCGATCGCTGCTGGCCTGCGCCTCTAACATCGCGGCTTTCCTGCCTGAACCGGACCTGCTGCCATGCGTAAGCTGATCAAGAAGCTCGATAGCGCCTCCCGCCTTGCCCCCGCGCTGCTCAAGCGTGCACCTTCGTTTGAGATCGTGCACAGCCAGCTGGCCGATGGCCTGGGGGTGATCACCCTGTCCGACGGCACCCAGGCCGAGCTTGCACTGCCGCACCACACCCACCTGGCCGTGGGCGATGTGCTCGTGGACGCACAGGGCATGATGGTGCGCACCACCGGCGCCGAGCAGGTGGTGCTGGCTGTGACCGAGCCGGATGCCGCAAAGATGGCGCAGCTCGCCTTTGCTCTGGGCAAGAGCGGCTTTGCCTGCGCCGTCGAGGGCACGACCCTGCTGCTGGAACCGATCGAGGATCTGGAGCGCTGGCTGGGCGCGCAGGGCTACACCGTGCTGCCGCAACGCGGCCGTCTGGACCCGCCGGCGCTGCGTGCACCCATGCGCAGCCATGCCCACGATCATGCGCATGGCCACGGGCATGATCACCCGCACTCTCATGGGCATGAGCACAGCCATGATCACAAGCACGACCACGATCACGGCCATGACCATGACCATGACCACGATCATTCACACGACCACGACCACGGTCACAAGCACTGACCGTTAGGCAGCATCGCAGTCTGTTGTGTTTGGTTTACGGTGAAACCACAGATCATCCGACAGGCGGTCCTGACAACTGTGAACTTTGTGCGGCCCGGCGATTCCTTGCTCGCCGGGAAATTGAGCATCACCACCGGGTGCGATGGCTGCAGATGATGCAAATTAGAGGGCCGAAGGGCGCTGAATGACTGGGCCAGCGCTCTACGCTGATCTGCACCGGCTGAAAGATTTCACCAATTTAATGAGTTGTCCAAGAAATTGGCCGCTTTTCGCCTTTCTTGTCTTGGACAATTTCTTGACTTGTCGAGCCGCGTCGCCTAGTCTGGAGGCTGGTTTTAGCAGCTTGCCAAACCAGTCCGAGCGGGCCTTGTTTCTGGTGCCTCTCCTCCTCCCTCCTCGACCGGTCACAGCGCGTTCGGACGGCAAGCTGCTTTTTATTCAGGCGCAGGGTCGCAGCCCGCGCTGAACCAGGAAGCCGATGGTCTCGACCATCGGCTTTTTGCGTTTTGCGCTGTGGTGGCTGCGACCTGGTGCGCCGGCTGGCTTGGTGGCGGCGGGTGCCGGGCGCGGGGCAGGCAGGCTCTATCGTTGCAGCCTGGCCTGGGTGCCTGCCGGACAGGTGCTCAGCACGTGGCGTGGACGTGCCGTGCTGCACGTTTTCCTCTTGACCGAAATTCCTGAAACTCCAGAAGCGCATGATGCAACCCGCCGATCTGCCTTTCCCGCTGGCCGCGCGCAACGACGCCATCGAGCCCTTTCATGTCATGGAGATCGTCAAGGCGGCCGCCGCGCTGCAGGCGCAGGGCGAGGACGTGATTCACATGAGCATCGGTGAGCCGGACTTCACGGCGCCGCCCGCGGTCCAGGCGGCGCTCGTGGCTGCGGTGCAGGCCGGGCAGACCGCCTACACCCCGGCGCTGGGCATCATGCCGCTGCGCGAGGCGATCGCGGCGCACTATGCCGTGCAGGGTGTGCGCCTCGATCCGGCGCGGATCGTCATCACGGCTGGTGCTTCCGGCGCCATGCTGCTGGCGCTGGCTGCGCTCGTCGGCCCGGGCGACGAGGTGCTGCTGCCGGACCCGACCTACCCCTGCAACCGCCACTTTGTCTCGGCCTTGGGCGCCACGCCGGTGCTCGCACCCTGCGGGCCGGAGCAGGCCTTCCAGCTCACGGCGGCTGACGTGGCCGCGCGCTGGACGCCCGCCATGCGCGGCGTGATGATCGCCAGCCCCGCCAATCCGACCGGCACCTCGATCGATCCAGCCGAATTGGCGAAGATCCATGCAGAAGTGCGCAGAAGAGGCGGATTTCTGCTTGTGGACGAAATCTATGCCGGTCTGGTCTATGGCCACGACGCCCGCAGTGCATTGACGTTGGGCGACGACCTCATCGTCATCAACAGCTTCTCCAAGTACTTCTGCATGACCGGCTGGCGCCTGGGCTGGATGGTGCTGCCGCCAGGCATGGTGGCTGCGGTCGAAAAGCTCGGCCAGAACCTCTACATCTGCCCCAGTGCGCTGGCACAACACGCGGCTTTGGCCTGCTTCCTGCCGGAATCCGTCGCCATCTACGAGCAACGTCGCCAGGCTTTCCGCGAGCGGCGTGACTGGCTGGTCCCAGCGCTCCAGGGTCTGGGTTTGTCCGTGCCGGTCATGCCGGACGGTGCCTTCTATGTATACGCCGACTGCTCGCGCTTTGCTGCGGATAGTGAGGCCTTTGCCTATCGCATCCTCAATGAGGCCAAGGTCTGCATCGTGCCGGGGCGGGATTTCGGGTTTGCGGACCCTGGCCGCTACGTGCGCCTCAGCTATGCCACGGCGCTGCCGCGCATCCAGGAGGCGGTGGGGCGCATGGCGCAGGTGCTGGCGGTGGCCTGATCTCTCGCGCGGCCTACTCGCGACTCCATCAACCGTAGATTCGAATCGGGCCAATTGTTCAATTCGATTGCATGAGTTGCGCTGCAGCGAGGTTCTGCGATTTGCGAGCGCCCCAAGACCCGCATGCCACAAGCGGGAAGGGCTGTGCAGGATCGATCAAACTCATTGAATGGAAAACGGCACCCTCGGGTGCCGCTGTCCGTGGATGACCTCGCCGACGCGCTGCGTGGGCTTGGCCGCCAGCCACAAAGCTCTGGCCCAGTAGCTCGAACCCTTTGCTAGCTCCGCTTTAAAGGTGGCATCAGTGCAGCAGCGCCGTCGCGTTGAAGCGCCGCCCGATACGCCGCCCGTGCTCGAACGACTTCATCGCGCGTAACTTGCGGGTTGGCGTCCAGAGCAGCATTGATGGGGTCACTGGCTGAACACTCCAGTGCCAATGCGCAGCGCGTGAGATAGCTCAATGTATTGCGTGGGTTGGATGCATCGACATCCGAATACAGTGGCGCGTCTAGTTCTGCGGCAATCCATATTGCCTCTCGAGGAAAGCCGCCGTATGCTTGGCCGTTCAAATACAAAGTTTCATGGCCTGGAGCTTTAAGCAACGCCGAGCCCGCAATTAAACTATCTTCCATGATGCGACCACTTAACGGAATGCCGGAGTCGATCAATGTTTGAAGGTGCACTTTCCACTGATCGACTGACATGGTCTTATGCGCTTCTCTAAGCGCCCGGGATGCGTTAAGTATGGGATCTGGTGTGTCGCTGCGCAGCAGCATTCGATCGGCTTCAGCTAAATCTGCCTGTGTAAACCCCTCGCAGCGATGTGCAAGCTTGTTGGCAGCATCTATGGCGGCTGGCCCTGCCGGACTCTCGGCGCGCCAGCGGGCCGCAGCGGAATCTCCGTTGTGGATAGAAAGTGTGTTGCAAATGCGGATGGTTGCGGCAGCGAGAAAGAAGCCCCCTTTCTCTGGTTGTCGCTTCGCCTGGTCTACAAACGCTCGCAGATTTGTTGCCAGTTCTTGCTGGAGATAAAGCTGCGACAGCGACCGACCAGCGCTCTGCTTCACCGACCAATCGAGCTGGTCGCTCGGCAAGGCGGGTGCTGGGAAGGTGGCTGCCTGCTGCGGCGGAATAGAGCTATTCGGTTTTTCCGGCCTCGTGCTGCTCGTCATAATCCAAATTAGCAGGGCGGTACCAGCGATGCAGGCTGCAACAGCAATCGAGGTCTTTTG
>JAIXTA010000169.1 GCA_027484405.1 Burkholderiales bacterium | reverse complement strand
GGAAGCCATGCAGCGCGAGGGCCTGCTGCTGCTGGTGCATGGCGAGGTGACCGACCCCGCCATCGATGTGTTCGACCGCGAGGCTGTCTTCATCGACCAGGTGATGATTCCGCTGCGCCGCGACTTTCCCGAGCTGCGCGTGGTCTTCGAGCACATCACCACCCGGGAGGCAGCGCATTACGTGCGTGACGCCGAGGGCCGCGTGGGCGCCACTATCACCCCGCAGCACCTGCTCTACAACCGCAACGCCATCTTCTCGGGCGGGCTGCGGCCGCATTACTACTGCCTGCCCGTGCTCAAGCGCGAACCGCACCGCATTGCGCTGGTGGAGGCCGCCACCTCGGGCAACCCGCGGTTTTTCCTGGGCACGGACACCGCGCCGCACGCCCGGCACCTCAAGGAGCACGCCAGCAGCTGCGCCGGCTGCTTTTCCGGCCTGCATGCCATGGAGCTGTATGCCCATGCCTTCGAGCAGGCGGGAGCGCTCGACAAGCTGGAAGCCTTCGCCAGCTTCCATGGGCCGGACTTCTACGGCCGGCCGCGCAATACCGGCCGCATCGTGCTCAAGCGCGAAAGCTGGGTGATTCCGGACGAGGTGCCCTTCCTTGAGTCGCCGCTGGTGCCGCTGGCTGCGGGCGAATCCCTGGGCTGGCGCAGCGCCCACCGCTGAGTCGGGCCACGCAGTGCGGCGCGGGCTGCGCTGCGCTTCATCCTCCTGCAGCGCGCACCGTGCGCCGCAGCAAAAAAAGCGGGGCGGGCCTTTCGGCGCGCCCCGTTTGAACACCTTGGAGAAACGCGTTGTTGCTTAACGCGCTACCCGTGGTCGGAGAATGAAGAAACTACCCAGTGACAGACGCAAACGCGTAAATCACTGATCCAAGTCGAAAGCAATTTGCGCGCCATGTTGCTGCGGCCGCTTGATCGGCTCGTAGCGCCACTGGCGAACCGCAGCCAGGATGGGGGCGTTCAGCACGCTGTTCGTGGACGTCACAACCGCTGCGTCGGTCACGGTGCCGTCCGGCATCACGGTGAAAGACACGCGCACGTCGCCCTTGCGGATGCCACGCTGGAGGATGGATCTGCCAATTTCTGGCGCGACCTGCTTCACCAGCTTGAGCTCCTGGTCTTCCTCCACCACCGGTGCGGCCGCTGCAGTGGGGGCGGCAATGGCAGCCGGCGCCGCCGCCGCCGGCACCGGCTGCTGCACTGCAGCAGCGGGGGCCGCAGTGCTGGCCGCAGCCGCTGCAGGCACCGCAGCCGCTGCAACCGTATTGGCGGGCGGTGTGGCCGGTGTCGCAGGAGCCGGGCGCGCAGCGGCACCCGACGCGGCGGTGGCTGCAGGTGCGGCCGCTGCCGCAGCCGGCGCGGCGGCGGGCCGTGCGGCGGCCGTGCCTGCCGGAGCCGCTTGTGCAGGTGCTGCAGCCGCAGCGGCCGCGGGCGTGGCCGGGCGCTGAGCCGCGCCGGCCGCCGCGGCGCCAGCAGGCGCATTGCCGCGGCGCGGCTTGTCGTCCTGCATCATGATCCATTTGAGCGGGTTGTCCGCCAGGCGCCGGGTGCGGTCCGAGACGGACTCCTGGCTCTTGCTCTCGCTGGCTGCGGGCTGGGTCTGGCTGTGGACTGCGAAGTGCGCGCCAAGCAGCGCGCAAAGCACCGCCGAGGCGGTGGTCAATCGAATAGCACTCATGGAAGCAACGGATCCCGTGTTCGAGCTGGCGCCATTCTCCTCAGGGTGACCCTGCCAGACGCGCTCGTTAGATGAATATGTGACGGAATCGTAGTTTTGAAACTGAACGTCTTTGGCCGAAATTCACCAATCTTTCAATCGCGTTGCTGCGCTCGCAACATTTTGTAGCAATTTCGCCAAAGGGCGATCATCCCGGCCAGCGGGGCTGGGGCGCACCCTGCCCGTCGGCCATGGCGCCTGGGCGCGCTTCCAGCCGGTTCGCACGCGCCTGGGTCGTGTGCAACGGCCCTAGTCGGGCAGCCGCATCGCCGGCGTGATCAGGCCGGGGTCGGTGATCAGCTCGATCAGCGCCGGCACGCCTTGATCGCGGATGGCGGCGCGCGCCGCATCCAGCGCCGCCTTGAACTGGGCCACCTCGGTGACCCGCTGCGCGTGGGCGCCGAAGGCCTGCGCCAGCTGCACGAAGTCCGGATTGCGCAGTTCCGTGCCCGAAATGCGGCCCGGGAAGTCGCGCGCCTGGTGCATGCGGATGGTGCCGTAGAGCCCGTTGTTGAACAGCAGGATCAGCGGCCGCGCGCCGTACTGCAGGGCCGTGGCCAGTTCCTGGATGGTCATCATGATGTCGCCATCGCCTGCGGTGATCAGCACCGTACGCTGCGGATCGAGGATGGACGCCGCAATGCCTGCGGGCAGGCCGTAGCCCATCGCGCCGCTGGTGGGCGCAAGTTGGGTGCGCCCATGGTGCTCGATGCCGCCGTAGCGCCAGAAGCGGTGGCCCCAGGTGGCGAAGTTGCCGGCGCCATTGGCGATCAGCGTGTCGGCCGGCAGCTCGGCCTTGAGGGTCTGCACGATCTGCCAGGGGTTGAAGCGGGCCTCGCGGCTGGCCTTGGGCTCGGCTTGCCAGGCCTCGTAGTCGGCGCGGGCGGCCGCCACGCTCGCCGCCCAGGGTGCATCGGCCGGCGCAAAGGCGGGCGGGGGCAGGTGGGCCAGGGCATCGGCCATGTGGAAGCTGCCCGCGGCAATCGCCAGCTCGGCCTGGTACACGCGGTTCAGTTCGCTGGGGTCCGGATGCACATGGATCAGATGCTGGCGCGGCGTCGGCACATCCAGCAGGGTGTAGCCCGAGGTCGTCATCTCGCCCAGTCGGGGCCCGAGCACCAGCAGCACGTCGGCGGCCTTCACGCGCGCCGCCAGTGCCGGATTGATGCCGATGCCGACATCGCCCACGTAGTTGGGGTGATGGTGGTCGAAGGTGTCCTGGAAGCGGAAGGCGCAGGCCAGCGGCAGGTTCCAGGTCTCGATGAAGTGGCGCAGATGCGCGCAGGCCGCGCGGTCCCAGCCCGGGCCGCCGGCCAGCACCAGCGGCTGCCGCGCGTGCACGAGCAGGTTTTCCAGCTGCGCCATCTGCGCCGGCGAGGGGGCAGCCTGCACGGCGTGGTAGGGCTGGGCATTGGCCACCTCAACCGCCTGCGAGAGCAGGTCCTCGGGCAGGGCCAGCACCACCGGCCCCGGCCGGCCGCTCGTGGCCACGGCAAAGGCGCGGGCGATGAACTCCGGAATGCGGTCGGCCCGATCGATCTGCGCCACCCACTTGGCCAGGCGCGCATACATGAAGCGGTAGTCCACCTCCTGGAAGGCCTCGCGCTCGAACATGTCCGTGCCCACCTGGCCGATGAACAGGATCATCGGCGTGGAGTCCTGGAAGGCCGTGTGCACGCCAATAGCTGCATTCGTCGCCCCCGGCCCGCGCGTCACCATCGCAATGCCCGGCTTGCCCGTGAGCTTGCCGTAGGCCTCCGCCATGAAGGTCGTGCCGCTCTCCTGCCGGTTCACCACCAGCTTGATCGAGTCCTGGTAGCCATGCAGCGCATCCGGCACCTGCAGATAGCTCTCGCCAGGCACGCAGAAGACGGTGTCGACCCCGTGGATGCGAAGCTGGTCGACGAGGCATTGGGCGGCGGTGCGGGATGGGTGGGTCATTGTGAACATCGAATTGGTGTTGTCGGTTGGCTCCACCCCAACTTTCCCCCGCATACACGGGAGGGGACTAAACACTCGCAGCTGCGAGCCTTTAGGGGGGCTAGGGGGCGAAGCCCCCGAGGGGGGAGGTGCTCGAGGAGGGGCGGTAGCCCCGCCTCGTTCGTTCAGAAACTGGAGCCGAGCCAGATCAAGTGCGCGTCAGCGCACTTGATCTGGTCGCCTGCGCAGCGGGCGAAGCGTGCTCGGCTCCCACGGCCGCACCGCCAGGATCAGGCTGTGTGCATGCCGCTTGTCGATCGGGTACTTGGTGTCCTCGGTGTGCAGGCGCGAGAACTCGCGCGCCACTTCGTGCATGCGCTCGATGAATTTCTCGATCGTCGCGCGCGTGAGCATGCTGTTGACCAGGATCAGCTTCTCGCCCGTGCCATGGAAGCTGGAGCTGAAGTACTCCTGCGCCTGGATCCGGAAGAACTGCATGATCGGCCCGTTCGGAATCCAGCGAAAGGTGCGCGCCACCTTCACGCGGATGCGGTTGCCCGGCAGCAGCTCGATCAGGCCCATCTTGTCGAGCTTGGTCAGCATGCCCACCAGCTGCGCCTCGGTCAGCGCATACAGGTCCAGGATCTCGTCGAAGCGCATCAGGTTCATGCAGGCCACGGCGGTGGCAAACAGCGCCGGGTTCGCAACGATCTCGCGCTCCTGCTTGTCGGTCAGCTCGCTGATCAGCTTGCTGTCTTCGTCGGCGAGCGACACGCGCAGCAGGTCCTGCAGCTTGATGCCGGTGGCTTCCAGGATCTCGTCGAGCCGCTCGAGCGTGAGATTGCGCGTGGACAGCATGCGCTTGACGGTCGCCTCGCTCATGCCGATGCCTTCGGCCACGGTGGCGTAGTTGATGCCGCGCGCCTTGAGTTCGCGCTTCAGGGCGTCGACCAGGTGGGTCGTCTGCATCGCGGTGTTCCTCCCTCGTGCGTAGTCCCTTGCGTACAGGCCGCGCATGTTACGCCCGCAGGCCCGCGCGCCTTGCGTGGGACAATGCGCACTGCAAAGCAGGCCGGGCAGTCGCCGGTGGGTTCGCCCCACGGGAGGAAAGTCCGGACTCCGCAGGGCAGGGTGCTGGCTAACGGCCAGGCGGTGAAGGGAACGCGCGATGCGGAGCAATCTGCGCCGCGCCGGGCACCGAAGCCGACGGACAGTGCAACAGAGAACAGACCGCCGATGGCCGCGCAAGCGGCACAGGCAAGGGTGAAACGGTGCGGTAAGAGCGCACCGCGCGGCTGGTGACAGGCGCGGCACGGCAAACCCCACCCGGAGCAACTTCAAATAGGCAGGCGATGCATCGGCCCGGTGCGCCTGCGGGTAGAAGGCTTGAGCGGCGCAGCAATGTGTCGCCTAGAGGAATGACTGCCGGACGCGCGCAAGCGCGCCGCACAGAATCCGGCTTACAGGCCTGCTTTGCAGCTTCTCGCGCCCTGGACATGCAGCGTCCGCGATGCTTGGTCGCCATGGAGTGATGCATTTTCGGCCGCGATGATTGACGCCTGGAAATGGCTCGATTCGCGCTTCAGGCAAGCGAGGATCGGGTAGGGCATCAAGGAAAGCGACGATTTCGGCCAGGTTTTTTGGCAGGCCTCAGCTCGACGCATCACGATGCAGCGCATCAGCCGCCTGCGCCCCCACCCGCTGCTGCAGCCAGGCCTCGTCGAAGCCCTCGCGGGACTCGCGGCCGAGCAGCATGAGCGGCACCGCGCGCCCGCCGATGGCGCTGAAGCCCGGCCGGTATTCATGCTCGATGTCGAGATTGCGTTCCACAAACGGCACGGCGCGGCTGCGCAGCCACTGCCGCGCCTGGTCGCAGCGCCGGCAGTTGTAGGCGGTGTAGAGCACGAGCTGGCTCTCGGTGTTGTAGGCCGCCACGCTCAGGCGGCCGCCGGCCAGCAGTTCGCGCCGCGCGGCCTTGTCCTGCGCGCTGGCTTCCACGCAGGTGCCCAGGCTGGCATGAAAGACGGTGTCGATGCGCAGACAGTCGGCCTCGCGCTCGGCCGCAAGCGGTGACGGGGCAAAGGGCGTGACCGGCGGGCGCAGGCGGTCGATCCGGCGCGGCAGCTCGGCCTGCACCCACTGCAGCGCGGCGCCGCTGCCGACCCAGTGCGCGGTCTGCGCCAGGCGGGCCGGCGCATCGCCCAGCAGATCGCGCGGCGAGGGCAGACCGGCATTGAGCGCGACCAGCACGCTCACGGCCACCGTGGCCAGCAGAGCCAGCAGCGGCGCACGCAGGTCCTTGCCGTTCGGGTCGCCCCAATGGCGCACCAGTGGCACGGCCACCGGCAGCACGAGCAGCGCCGTGCCCACGGCCCAGCCCCAGCCCGCGCGTGCCGTGCGCACCAGCAGCCAGCCGCCGGCCAGCGTGCCGATCACGGCCAGCACCAGCGGGGCGCTGTGTTCAGACAGTTGGGTGTAGGGCGCAATGACGCTGTGCAGGACCTGCATGGCAAGGCTCTCGAAGGACGGGCGCCGCGAGCTTATGGGTGCGGGGGCAGGCGCATCTGCGTCCTGGCCGGGCAATCTGTGGCCAAGAGAGCATCCGGATGCACGTGCCTGTGAACCGGCGTTTCAGCGCTTCAATGCCTGTGACCGGGTGTTGCTGCGGCGTGGGCGATCGACCCGATCGCGCCGGGGGGCAGTACGCAAAACGGCCCGCGCAATGTGCGGGCCGTCGAGCGGGCCGTCGAGCGTTCGGCTGGATCGCCGCGGTCTGAACTCAGCCGCGCGGCTCGAGCCGGAACTTCTCGCTGCTGGTGCGGAAGCTGTAGGCGATGTCCTGGGTCATGCCATTGATCTGGATGCGCATGGACACCGTGTAGTTGGCCTGCTCGCTCAGCGGATTGAGCGGCACCAGCGCGGCCTGGTTGCGTGCCAGCTCGCGGCCCGGCGCGAGCAGCCGGGTCTCGACCACACTGCCTGCGCCATCCACCAGCCGGGCATTGACCACATTGAGCGTCATGTTCGGCGCCACGTTCACGGTGATCGGGTAGCCCACCTCGCCGCGCTCGGGCACCGGGTCCGGCTGCTCGAGATCACTGAAGAACGTGGTGGGCACATTGCCCTGGCCGGCAAAGGGCCAGAGCACCACGCGGGTGCTGGGCGCCGTGTCCACGGTGCGCGCGCCCACGTTCAGGCCATACACGGTGTTGGCGCCCGACACGCCGGCCTCGCGCGCCTCGGCGGCCAGCAGCACGAAGCGGTGATAGATGCTGTCGAGCTTCAGGTCGATGGCATCGCGGTCCGAGGCCTGCGTGCCGCCACTCACACCGGCCAGCGACTCGGACACGAAGCCATAGCTGCCCACGCTGCCGCTGACGAAGCGGTCCGCCGGCGCCGCGCCCAGGAAGCAGGGCTTGCCCTGGGTCTGGTAGTGCGTGAACTCGTTGTTCACGATCAGGTAGGTCACATGCCGGTGGATCACGTCGGTGATGGCGGCGTTGTGCGTGAGCAGCGGGGCGTTGGCGGCGCTGCGCACGGTATTCAGGTAGTTCACGCCGGCCTCGCTGCGCGCGAGGTCCTTGCTGAACTGGGTGCACAGCGTGGCCTGGGGATCGGTGCTGCCGCTGGGGGGCGGAGACGGCGGCGGCGGGGCCGGGGCGGGCGCTGGTGCGGGCGCGCTGCCACCGCCCCCACCGCCGCCGCAGGCCGACAGGGTGCCGGCCGCCGCCAGGGCCAGCAGGGCGACGCGCAGGGCCTTGCGCCAGGCCTCGCCCGGGTGGGGGGTGTGGGTGCGCGCCATGTCCGATTGCTCCGCTCAGGTTCCTGCCGCGGTGTGCGGCGTTCTGAGGGAGTCATCGGCCTCGCCGGCGCGAGGTTGAGCAAACTAAGCAACTTCTTTTGCGCGAGTTGCAGGGCCATCAAGGCGCAATTCGGCGGTTCACGATGCACAGGGGCGCGACACTGCGAGTTGCCGTTCGGACACGCGAGCTGACCGGGCGGTTTGGAGGCGAATCTGCGGGGCAGGGTGCCGCCTTCCGCTTGCCTGGTGCGGATCTTCATGGCAATGCCTTGAAAACCCGCGCCAGAAGCGCGTCTTCAGGCGGTGCCCTTGGAAAGCCGCACCCAACCTGCGGAAAGGCAGGGGTGGCTGCCCGGAGCGCCGAGCGCGCCAGCACGATGCTTGCGCTGGAGATCTTTGTGCAACGCACTTGAGGCGCGGCGCCGGACGTGCCCGAGCACCGCGCTGAGGAGCGCCTGCCGGGGCCGCAGCCCGGTGCAGCCCGGGCGCGCCACCGCGGGCAATGTGCCTAGGGCCGCGGGGCTGAAGCAGGCCCAGCCGCGCCAGATCGGCGGCCGCCCTGCGCGGCGGCCGGCGTGCGCGCCGCCTGCACCGCCGGCATCCAGGCGCCGCGCACCTCGATGGCCACCGCATCCAGCGCCTTGCCCTGCGCATCCACCAGCGCAATGCGGTATTTGCCCGGCGGCGGCAGCCAGCTGGTCCTGGCACCCTGGGCCAGCGGCCGGTCGTTCACCAGCCAGCGCACCGGCTGCCCGGGCGGCACGTCGGCCACCAGCTGCACGCGCTGCTGCGCAGGCGGAATGTCCGGGTCCAGCGCGACGATGGTGCCCGCGGCTGGCGCCGTGATGCGCGCGCTGACGATGCGCTGGGCCAGCACCACCGTGCTGCGCTCCGTACCCGCCAGAAACAGCTCCTCGCGCGCTGGCTCCACGCCGCCGAAGTCCACGGCCTGCTTCACCAGCGCGGCGGGCAGGGCAGGCGCCTGCGAGGGCCGGCCCGCATGCAGGGCGCGCATGACCTCGGCCCACACGGGTGCCGCGCCGCTCACGCCGGAGACGTTCCACATCGGCGCGCCGCTGGCATTGCCCACCCACACGCCCACGGTGTAGCGGTCCGAGAAGCCGATGCACCAGTTGTCGCGCATGTCCTTCGAGGTGCCGGTCTTCACCGCCGCCCAGCCGCGCGTGGCCAGCGGGCTGGTCAGGCCGAAGGTGCGGGCGCGGGCTTCGCGGTCGGCCAGCATGTCGGCCACGATCCCGCTGACCTCAGCGCTCAGTGCGCGCCGGGGCGCTGCGGGTGACGTGGTGGGCTTGAGTGCGAAGCGCGGCTCGCTCGCCATGCCCTGGTTGGCCAGCGTGCGGTAGGCATTGGTGAGTTCGTACAGGCTCACTTCGGCCGCACCCAGCGCCAGACCGGGGCCGAAGTAGTCACCGCTTTCGCGCAGGGCAAAGCCCAGGGCCTGCAGCTGGCGGAACAGCGCCTCGGGCGTGACCATCATGGCCGCCTTCACGGCCGGAATGTTCAGCGAGGACGCCAGCGCCGTGCGCACCGACACCGGGCCGGCATAGCCGCGGTCGTAGTTCTGCGGCGCGTAGATGCCAGACTGCGTGGGCACCGCGAGCGGCGCATCGTCGATCAGGCTCGCCGCAGTGAGCTTCTTTTCAGTCAGCGCCTGGGCGTATACAAAGGGCTTGAGCGTGGAGCCGGCTTGGCGCCGGGCGGTCACGAAGTCCAGCTGCGCCGCGTCCGACAACGCGCCGGACGAACCCACCCACACCAGCACCTCGCCCGTGGCGTTGTCCAGCACCAGCACGGCGCCGTCTTCCACATTGCGCGTGGCGAGCTCGGCCACATGGCGGCGCAGGCTCTCGCGCGCCACAGCCTGCAGGCGCGCATCGATCGTGGTCTGCCAGACCTGCGCCTTGCCGGCCCGCCGCGCCAGATGGGCCGCCAGCGGCGAGCGTGCGCCGGGCAGCGCGCCCTTCTGCACCGCCTGCGCCAGCGCAATCTGGGTCATGCCTTCGAAGGGCGCACACAGCGCGGCCTGCGTTTGCCCGCCAGACACCTGCGCGCCATGCACGATGCGGCAGGCGCGCTGCGCCACGAGCTTCTCGTGGGCATTGGGCGCGCGGATGAGCGCCGTGAGGATCGCCGCCTCGTTGCGGTTCAGGCCATGCGGCGCCTTGCCGAACATCAGTTGGCTGGCCATCGGGATGCCGAGGATCTCGCCAGGCATCGGCACCTTGTTGAGATAGGCCTCCAGGATCTGCCCCTTGGTCCAGCGCCGCTCCAGCAGCAGGGCCTGCCGCGCCTGCTCGGCCTTCTGCAGCACGGTGCGCCCGCCGGGTCTGGCCTTGAGATCCTCGTCCATCAAACCCACGAGCTGCATGGTGAGCGTGGACGCACCGCGGCGCGAGCCGCTCAGGGTCTGCTTGGCGCCTGCACCCACCGCTTTCCAGTCCACCCCGCCGTGTTCAAAGAAGCGCGCGTCTTCGGCAGCGATGACGGTGTCGACGAGCGCTGGCGAGAATTGGTCCAGCGTGAGCCAGGGGCCGCGGCGTGCGGTCGCGTCCACACGCACGCTGCCAATCGGTGTGCCGTCGCGGGCGAGCACGGGTTTGTCGCTGGGTTGGTGGGCTTGTCTGGCTTGCTGGTAGGTGGGGGTGGCGTGGGCTGGAGCCAGGAGGCTCGTAGCTAGAACGAGCATCCATGCGGTTCTTCGGGCGAAAGTGGCTGGAGAGGCGCGCCAGACAAGCGAGAAGGGTCTTGGGACGCTCACGTTTCGTTTCCTCGCGCGGCGCTGGCTGTTGAGGCGTTCGCAGGGCGCTTCGCCCCTGCACCCCGACGAGGCGCTCCGCCCTCGACCAGGGTTCCTTTCTTTGCTCCGCCAAAGAAAGGAACCAAAGAAAGGCGGGGCCCCAACCGCGTCGGCCTGCGGCCGATTCCCGAGTTGCCGCACCGCAAGGCGGGAACCGCAGAACTCGCCCTCTTTTCGGATACGCCTGCGGCGCACCCGAAAAGCCGGGGCTCGGACAACTGCGCTTCTTTATCCGCCTTGCGGTGCGGCAACTCGGCACGGCTGAAGGGCGAAGAAAGGCGAAGAGCTGAACCCCACCCTAACCCTCCCCTGGTTTCAGGGGAGGGGATCTTCTGGGTGCGCTCGTTCCAAACGTGAGGCGCTTGCGCGCCAGCGTTTCCACAAACGCACGCGCTGCAACATCTAGTTCCCTCCCCTGTGCACAGGGGAGGGCTAGGGTGGGGTAGGGGTGTTGCCGTTGCCCGCCCTCCGGAAGCGCCGCATTCAGCGCGTAGCCAACCGATTAAGAAGCGCAGTTGTTCAAGCTCCGGCTTTTGGCCCGCGCGGAGCGTGGGCCAAAAGAGGGCGAGGTGCAGGCGGGGTTCCGGCAAGCATGCTTGCCGCCGCCGGAACGACACCGCGCTTGCAAGCGCGGTGGCTCCCTCTGCGCTTCCGGTTGGCTGCGTGCTGAACGCGGGAACCCTGCGCAGCAGGGCGCTTTCGTGGGCTCGCCTTTCTTTGCCTACTTTCTTTGGCGAAGCAAAGAAAGTAGGGCGGGTGCAGGGCGCAGCACCTGCGGACGTGGTGCGCACGAAATCAGTCCCTAAAGGCAACGAACGAGTGCACGACGCTGTTCTCGCGCCGCGATGCGTCGCCGCCCCACCCCTCACTTCACCACCACCTTCGCATTCGGACTCTCCCCAAACATCTCCGGCGCATACATCGCCTCCACCCGCGTGGGTGGCAGCGCAAAGGTGCCCGTGCTGTTCAGGCGCACCGTGTACTCCACGGTGAACTTGCCCTTGGGGACAAACTCGTAATACGCCCGGTAGCCCTCGAACAGGCGCTCCACATAGGCCAGCATCGGGCCGTCCCAGCGCCAGGTCTGCTCCTGGGTCTCGCTGCTCTCCTGCGATTCGATCGCGCTGTCGCGGCCCAGGCCGCTGCCCAGGATGGTGGCGCCGGTGGGGATCGGGTCCTGCACCACCACCCAGGTCATGTCGGTCTGCGCGTCGATCTCGATCTTCACGCGCAGCACGTCGCCCTTGCTCAAGCTGCCGGGCACTTTCGGATCCTGTGGCGTGACCGTCTTGGTGATGCGGTAGCCGCTGGTGAAGGGCTTCTTCAGTTCCACCGCGGCCACGCTCGCCACCGTGGCCCAGGGCGCGCCGGGGCCGGTGTGTGTCACCTTGATCTGTGCGTTCGGGTCGGGCTTCTCTCCCCAGGCAAAGCGCATCGGCGCCACCCAGTCCTGCCGCCAGGCCACGCTCTGCGCCGGCGCGCTGCCGAGCTGGGCACTGGTCGTGCCTTCCACGCGGGCGGACTCGAACGTGCGGCCGAATTTCTCGATGGCCAGGCCGCCCCAGAGGTTGGCCGTGGTGGTGAGCCAGGCGCCGCGCTGCTGGCGCTGCAGGGTGCCTTGCACGATGCGGCCGACGTCGTCCTTCCAGGCCGGGTCGGTCATGATGGCGAGCAGCAGGCGGGCCATGTTGGCGTCGCCGTTGATCATGAGCCACCACCAGTAGTCGTCCTTCTCGGTGGAAAAGCCCAGGCGCGTGCCCTGAGTATTCAGGCGGCTGCGCAGCACCTGGTAGGCCTCGGCCAGTTTTGCGTCGCGGTCCTTCACATTCGGCATGCGGCGCAGGATGCTGACGAAGTCGATCACCTGGTGCGTGGGCCAGAGGTTGCTGTTCAGGCGGATGCTGTCGAGCATCTCGGGCCGTGCCGCGCCGCGGCGCGAGAGGGCCTCGATCGCGGCGATCTTGCGCGCTTCCAGATCACTGCGCGGCGACCAGAAGGGCCGCTCCAGCTTGCCGTCCACGAACTGGATCAGACCCTGCTGCATGCGCGACAGGCTCTCGGCCGGGATCGCCCAGCCTACCTCGTGGCTGGCGGCCAGCAGGTAGCTGGTGAGCACGTCATAGCCACGGCCGCCGGGGAAATAGGCCGCCAGCCCATCGCCATCCAGGTACAGCGGCAGCTGGGCCATGATGCCGTCCCAGAGCTTGGTGTCGCGCAGGCCGATGGACTTGCTGGTCTTCTGCTCCAGGCAGATGAAGGGGTAGTCCTCGAAGAAGCGGCGCACGCCCGGCATGGGCTTGGCCAGGGAATCGACCAGGCTCACATCAATGCGCGCCTTGCCCGGCAGCGCGTCTGCGGGCGGCGTGGCCGGCAGGCTGATGGCGCCGTCCACGCGCAGCAGGGTGGCCTGCTGCACGGTGTAGGGCACGGCCGGCACGATGCGCTGGGCCAGCTTGATGCGGTCTGTAGCGGCGTTGGTCCCGGCCGGCGCACCCAGCTCGTGCGCGGCAATCTCCCAGTCCACGCGGTCCACCGTGCCCGGCGTGTGCGGCCAGCTGATCTCCTGCGCGCTTTCGGGCGCGAGCTTGAGCTGCTTGCGTTCCAGCGCAGCGTCGCCGGCCTTGCCGGTCACTTCCACCGTCATCTCGCGCTTGGTGGTGTTCCGCAGGGTGATGCCGGCGTTGTAGGTGTCGCCCTCGCGCGCCAGCGGCGGCAGGCCCGAGACGATCTGGAGGTCCTGCGTGACGCGGATGCTGCTGCGCCCGGTGCCGAACAGCGCGTAGTTGCCCGTGGCATCGCCGTCGGCAATGGCCACCAGCGCAAAGCTCGTCAGGCTGTCATTGAGCGGCACGGTGAGCGTGGCCTCGCTGTTGGCATCGAGCACCACGGCCGGGTTCCAGAGCAGCAGCGTGTCGAACAGCTCGCGCGTCTGGCCCTGGCCACCGCCGCCGCCCGGAGGCGCCGCCTTCTTGCCGAAGTGCCGCTTGCCCACCACATACATCTGCGCGGTGAAGGTCTCCATGCCGTAGTCGCGCCGCGCCATCATCGCGTCCAGCAGCTTCCAGCTCGTGTTCGGGGACAGTTCCAGCAGGGCCTGATCCACGGCCGCAAAGGCCACCGTGGTGCCTGCCGGCAGGGGCTTGCCGTTCGGGTCGCTCACCTTCACCTTGACGCGGGCCTGGCCGCGCACGGCGTAGGTGTCCTTGTCCGGCGTGACGGCCACCTTCAGTTCATTGGCCGACAGGCCCACGCTGATCTCGGCAATGCCCAGCTTGAAGGCCGGCTTGGTCAGGTCCACGAGGGCGTCAGGCTGCGGCGTGTTGCGGTACTCGCGCCATTCATGCCACCACTCCACCGGCGCCTTCCAGCCCCACTGGAAGAAGCTGTACCAGGGCACCTCGCGCAGGCGCTCACGCACGGCTAGCACGCTCACGTAGACGTTGGGGCCGTACTCGGGCTTGATGGGCACTTCCACGGTCGGGTCGCGGCCGTTGATGCGCACCACGCGGGTCTCGATCAGGCCTTCACGCTCCACCGACACCAGCGCCGTGGCAAAGCGGAAGGGCATGCGCACCTGGAACTTGGCCGTCTCGCCCGGCTTGTAGCGGCGCTTCTCCGGCAGCAGGTCCATGCGGTCGTGGTTGTCGTTGTCGAACCAGAGCTCGCCGCGGCGGGTCACCCACACAGACGTCGAGCTGCTGGCGGTGTTGCCGGCGTCGTCGCGGCTGCTGGCCGTGAGTTCGATGTTGCCGGCTTCCTTGAGGTCAATCTCGCAGAGCACCAGGCCGCGCGCATCGGTCTTGCCCTTGCACACGGTGCCCAGGCTCTTGTTGTTCTCGGTGTTGTCGTAGGCATAGAAGCCGCCCACCAGGCGCTTGCGGTAGCTCTGCGTGTTGCGCAGGGTGGCTTCCACCTCGATGGCCTTGCCCGCCACCGGCTTGCCCGCGGTATCGAGCACCAGCACCTGCCCGGCCAGCGCCGAGCCCACGCTGACCCAGCCGCCCACCTTGATGCCCACGACCACACCGGCCGGCCAGACGCGGGCGGTGTGGCTCAGGGTCTGCACTTCGCCATTGGCATCGGCATAGGTGGCTTCAAGCACCAGGTCGCTGGCGCGCTTGACGGCAGGCAGGTCCTTGAGCGTGACCGTGCCCGTGCCGCCCTTGTTGAGCGTGAGCGGCAGCTTGTTGGCCACGATGCGCTGCGGCGGCGCTTGCTCGCCTTCTTCATCACTGCGGCGGCGTTCCTGCGCAAAGGCAAAGCCGTCGTAGTCCGCAAAGTCCACGCTGGCGTCACGCAGCATGGCGGATACGCGCACGGGGTGATTGGCCGCCGGGCCGCCGGAGAGGTAGTCCAGGTTCACGGCCACCGGCAGCTCGCGCGGGTTCACCAGCACCGCAGGTGCCGGGGTCTTGGCATCCTTGGCCGCAGGCCGCACCCGGCCGGTCATGGTCGGCAGGCGGAACTCCTCCACCCGCAGCATGCCCAGGCTCAGGGTGCGTACGCCGGGGCCGGATTCATCGTCGTCATCCAGCTCGGCATTGCGCGCTCGCTTGGCGCCTGGGGCCGGGTTGGCCGGCGGCACCTGCACCGTCATGGAATAGCTGCCGAGCTTGGCGTCCTTGGGCACGGCCCAGCTGGCCGTGGCAAAGCGCGAGCCGGTCCAGGCCAGCGGCAGCACAAATTCCTGCTGCGAGCCCTCATGCGTGATCTTCACGGTCTTGGGCAGGCGTTCGAGCGGCAGCAAATTCAGGCCGCGGCTGTTCTCGGTGCGCAGATAGGTCTTGAGCGAAACCGTCTCGCCGGCGCGCAGCAGATCGCGGTCCAGCACCGCGTGGGCGCGCAGCTTGCCGGTGCGTTCCCAGCCGGTGGGTACGTTGAAGCGCCAGGTCTCGATGCCCTGGTTCCAGGTCGAAAGCACGAAGGCCATGTCCGTGCGCCCGTCCGGCAGCTTCTTGCGCGCACTGACGAGATAGCGCGGTGCGTCGTAGTCGTTGTTGCGGCTGCAGCGCGGGTTCTCCAGCGCCAGCGGCACGCGTGCGATGCCGTCCTTGTCGGTGGCGCCCTGCCACACGCGCTTGCCATTGCAATCGGTGATGCGCACCTCGGCATCGGCCACGGCCTGCGCCTTGTCCAGCGAGGTCACCCACACCGCGGCGTTCTCGTGCCCGAGCCGGAAGTGCACCGCCATGTTCGTGACCAAGCTCGAGGTGCGCACGAACATCGGCTGCTTGCGCGCGAGCAACGACTCACCGAGCTTCAGGCTTTCCAGCTCCACCACATAGAAGCCCGGGTCCTTGAAGGGCACACCCACCACCTCGAAGGGATAGGCGTCGGCCTTGGGCTCCGTTTTCGGGGCCGGCAGCGGGATCACCTCGGCGCCCTGGCCCTTAAGCATGGATTGGTCGCGGCTGTCGGCGTTGTAGGGTGCGTCCGTCCGGTCGTACCGGCGCAGGGTGGCCAGCCATTCAAGAATCTTGGCGTCGTCATCGACCTTCATGCGCCGCACGTAGGGGCTGGCGGCTCCCTTGGGGAGCTCGATCCGGCGCACCGTCACCGGCAGGGCCGGGGCGTTGTTGAACTCCAGTACGCCAAACACGCCGCTTGCGAACTTGGCCAGCGGCGGTGCTTCGGCGGTGCGGGTCTTCAACGGAAAGAAGCTGGCGTTGGCGAGCGCGCGGCCCGATTCGTCCTTGACCTCGCCGGGCGCCTCGATCACCAGTTCTGCCGCTTCCGGCAGGGGCGGCAGGAAGTTGATCTGGTTGATGGCGCCACGGTCTTCCTTGGGCAGGTCGGGCTTGCGGCTGCCGTCCGGCGTCTTGAGGCGGAACTTCTCGGCCACCTCGCGTGGCACGCCGGCGCTGAATTGCACGGTGATCGGCAGGATCGGCGTACACGGCGCCTGCGCGTTCTCGCGCGTGCAGGTCATGCTGGCGCTGAAGGGTTCGCGCACCGTGAAGCTGTAGACCTGAGTCTTGGTCGTGGCCACGCCGGACGCGGTCTTCACACCGGGGCCCCAGACCACCGAGACCTTGGCCTTGGGGCCTGCGGCCTGTGCGCACTGCGCCACCACCGTGCGCGCCTCGTCGCGCTGGCGCCGTGTGGCCTCTTCCTTGGCGGGCTTGTCCTTGCTGCGGCGCCACCAGTAGGCGGCGTCCAGGTATTCATCGCGCTGCTTGCCCGTGAAGAGCTTCAACGGCACGCGGTCCGCCACGCCCTCGATCTGGCAGTAGGCCGATGCGGTGATCGACTCCGGCACGGCCGGGCCGGACAGGGTCAGCAGAAAGACCTGGTGCTCGTCAATGCTGCCAGCCTCGCGATAGGGCCGGCTGGTTCGCAGGTACGGGCCGCCCGTGTCGAACGAAAAGCGGGTGGTGCCGGTGAAGGCATTGCCGGCAAGGGTCTTGGCGTCTGCCTTGAGCGCAAAGCTGCAGCGCAGGCCCGGGGGCAGGTCGTCGGTGAAGTCGTACGACCAGGTGGTGTCGTCAATCCAGCGCCCGGCGCCGGGCGCCGCGCAGTCCACATTGAAGGGGTCTGCCGCCTTGGGGTCGCCAAAGCGCACCATGGACTCCGAGAACTTGGCCACCACCTGGCGCACTTCGATGATCTCGCCCTGCGGCGTGAAGCGGGTGATGGTCGCCGCCTGGGCAGACGAAAGCGCAGACGAGAACAGGGCCAGCGCAATGCCTGCGCCGGCCAGCAGCTTGTTGATTTGAAACACCTTGGATCCCTCCCGATCTGCGAGGCAGTATATGGAGGGGTGTGTGACGCCATCTCACCCAAAACAGGGGAGCAGGCGGGCTGGAGATGCAGGCTGCCGCGTGCCAGTCCCGGTGGGCTTGTTCAGCCCGTTCAGCTCCACTCGCCCGGGCGCGGCGGCTTGTGGTGGATGGGCTCCTCGATGCGCACCCGGTGCTGCTTGATCCAGGGGCGCTGCACCTCATACTCGAACCAGCGCAGCAGCGCCGCCCCGGTGCGGTTGGACAGTGGCGCGGTCAATCGCTGCAAGCCCAGAAGCGAATAGCCGGCCTCCTTGGCATTGAAGGCGCGAAAGCAGTCCTCCGGCCAGCCGCGCGGCATGCGGTCCACCCTCAGCCCCAGTACCCGGTGCACATCGCGCGCATCCAGCCAGGGCGCCTCGCCATCGTCATGCAGTCGCAGTACATCGCCCTGGAAGTCCACATAGCGGCTGGAGAAATCCTTGAGCGCCGCCACCTTGATGGCGTGATACACGCGCGGCGCGCTGATCACCGTCAGCACCCCCAGCCCGATACCGAACCCGGCCATCAAGATGACAAACAGGTGCGCACCGATCGTGTCCATGATCGGTCGCCCCCAATACAGGCCGGCCAGCACCGCGCCCAGCAGCAGCACCCACCAGAACGTGAGCCAGCGCGTGCGCATGGGGGTTCAGCCCTGCTGCGGCCGGAAGCGCGCGAGTATGCGCACGTCCTCGCCAATCACCTGTGCCGAATGCAGCTGCAGCTGCGGCGCATCACCCAGCAGGGCATAGGCCGGCTGCTCCGCAATGCCCGGGCCCTCGCCCAGCAGGCGCGGCGCCACATACACCAGCAGCTCATCCACCACGCCCGCCGCAATCAATGAGCCATTGAGCTTGCCACCACCTTCGACGTGGATCTCGTTCAGGCCTTCATCCGCCAGCGCCTGGATGGCGGCGCGCAGGTCCACCTTGCCGGGCTTGTTTTCAGCCTCGGGCACCTGGATGAGCTGCACTCCGCGGTCGCGCAGCTCGGCTTCCTTTTCGGCATCGCGGCTCACATGCAGCACCGTCACCGGCCCGCCATGCGAATGCAGCAGCTTGGCGTCCAGCGAGACCTCCAGCCGACTGTCCACCAGAATGCGGCGTGGCTGGCGCGGCGTGTCCACGGCCCGCACATTGAGTTGGGCGTCATCCTTGCGGATGGTGCCGATGCCCGAGAGCACCGCGCAGGCCCGCGCCCGCCAGTGGTGCCCGTCGGCGCGCGCCGCCTTGCCCGTGATCCACTGGCTCACGCCATTGGCCAGGGCCGTGCGGCCGTCCAGACTCACCGCGGCCTTCACGCGCACCCAGGGCAGGCCGCCTTGGGATCGGCGCAGAAACCCGCGGTTGATCTCGGTGGCTTCATCGCGCAGCAGGCCGCAGCGCACCTCCACCCCGGCATCGCGCAGGCGGGCCAAGCCACCCTGTGCGGCCGGGTGCGGGTCTTCCACCGCCGCAATCACACGCGCCACGCCAGCCTCCAGCAACGCCATGCTGCAGGGCGGCGTGCGGCCGAAGTGATTGCAGGGCTCCAGCGTCACATAGGCCGTGGCGCCTGATATGTCATGGCCCGCCTCGCGCGCCGCACGCAGCGCCATTACCTCGGCATGCGGCCCGCCTGCGCGCTGCGTGTGCCCGGCGCCGATCACCGCGCCGTCTTTGACCAGCACACAGCCCACCCGCGGATTCGGGCTCGTCAGATACAGCGCCGCCTCGGCCTGCGCCAGGGCCATGCGCATGAAGCGTTCGTCGTCGGGGGAAAACATGGGGTCCGACTTTAGCCGCGTGCGCCTTGCCGCGCAGGTCGGCCATGCAAAAGGCCCGCCGAAGCGGGCCTTTGCGCTGAAGCAGTCAGCCTTACTGCACAGACACGCGCTTGACCTGCGGCGCGTTCACGCGGGGCAGGGTGAGGGTCAGCACGCCGTTCTCGAACTTGGCTTGCGCCGCAGCGGAATCCACGGCCTGGGGCAGCTCGAAGGTGCGGGCGTAGCTTTCGTAGCTGCGCTCGGAGAAGAGGATCTTCTCGCTGTCCTTCTGTTCATTGGCGCTCTTGCGGGTGGCGCGGATCGAGACGGTGGCTTCGTGCACGTCAACCTCGATGTCGTCCTTGCTCACGCCGGGCAGATCGGCGCGGACCTCGTAGGCCTCGGGCTTCTCGACCACTTCGATGCGGGCCTTGGCCACGAGCGACTGGCCTTCGCGGGCCAGCGGGGCGGACACGGCGCCCGGGCGGGCAAAGAAGTCGTCGAGGACGGAATCAAACAGCGCGAAAGGGTCGCGCACATTGCGGCGGGTGATGATGGCGTTCATGCGGCAAGCTCCTGTGGGTTTGCAGACCAAGTGGTCTTTCGGGGGCGGACGGCACGCGGCGCGTCCATGCACCCAAGCTAGGGGCGGGCGGCGGTTTTCCAAGAGGGGGCGGCGCGGACGCGGCACTCAGGACGCCGGGGAACAGCACGCCCTTGATGCAGCGCAAAGTGCCCCGATTTGCCGAGCTTTTGTGCGCCGGGCAAGCCGCAGGGATGAGCGTGCGGCGGGCCGCGGGATGCGCAGGCGGTATTCCGTGCCGTGGAGTTGCCGGAGCAGCAGCCTGAGCCGCAGTCCGACATTCAGCCCGACATTCAGCCCGAACCTCAAGCGCTCGGCTTATCCTTGCGCGGCTTGAGTTCGAGCACGGCGTCGGCAAACTCGTCCACGTCCTCGAAGCTCTTGTAGACGCTGGCAAAGCGGATGTAGGCCACCTTGTCGAGCTTCTTGAGCTCGCGCATCACGAGTTCGCCCAGGCGCTCGGACGGAATCTCCTTCTCGGCCGAGCTCATGAGCTTGGACTCGATGCGGCCGATGGCGGCTTCCAGGCTTTCCGCGGTCACTGGCCGCTTGCGCAGCGACAAGCCCAGCGAGGCGCGCAGCTTGGACTGGTCGTATTCCACCCGGCTGCCGTTCTTCTTGACCACCAGCGGAAAGCTCAGCTCGGCCCGTTCATAGGTGGTGAAGCGCTTCTCGCAGGCCGGGCATTGCCGGCGGCGGCGCAGGACGGTGCCGTCATCCGAGGCACGGGTTTCAAGCACGGCGGTGTCGTCGTGACTGCAGAAGGGGCAGCGCATCGCGGGATTTTTGCATTGCTTGTGCCTGCACCGCGATCCGGCGCGTCATCTGCCCTGCCTAAGATCGGCCACATGTCTGATGCGCCCCACGCCGCTGCTCGCCCCGAGCCCGCTCAATCCGCGCCCACCGTCGCATTTGGCGAGGCCCTGCGCTTCTGGCTCAAGCTCGGTTTCATCAGCTTCGGCGGGCCGGCCGGGCAGATCGCCATCATGCACAGCGAGCGCGTGCAGCGCCGCCGCTGGATCAGCGAGCGGCGCTTCCTGCACGCCCTGAACTACTGCATGGTGCTGCCCGGGCCGGAGGCGCAGCAGCTGGCCACCTACATCGGCTGGCTGATGCACCGCACCTGGGGCGGCATCGTCGCGGGTGGGCTGTTCGTGCTGCCGTCGCTGTTCATCCTCATCGGCCTGTCGTGGCTGTACATGGCGCACGGCAATCTGGGCTGGGTGCAGGGCCTGTTCTGGGGCATCAAGCCGGCCGTGGTGGCGGTGATTGCCTTTGCCGGCTGGCGCCTGGGCAGCAAGGTGCTGCGCGCGCCGCTGGCCTGGGGCCTGGCGCTGGCGAGCTTTGTGGCGCTGCTGACAGGCGTGGCCTTCCCGTGGGTGATTGCCGCCGCGGCCCTGGTGGGTGTGCTCACGGCGCGGCACTGGCAGCCGGTGGCGCATGCGCCTGCGGCCACGGACGGCACGCAGAACGCCACGTCCCCTGTGATTGACGACCACACCCCACCCCCCGCCCACGCCCGCTTTGCGCCGCGGCACGTTGCGCTGCTGCTGGCGGTGGGCGCGGCGCTCTGGCTGCTGCCCATGGCCGTGCTGACCGCGTTGTATGGCTGGCAAGGCGCGCTCACGCAGATGGGCTGGTTCTTCACCAAGGTGGCGCTGCTCACCTTTGGCGGCGCCTATGCCGTGCTGCCCTATGTCTATCAGGGCGCGGTGGACCACTACGGCTGGCTCACAGCCACGCAGATGATCGACGGCCTGGCCCTGGGCGAAACCACGCCCGGCCCGCTGATCATGGTGGTGGCTTTTGTAGGCTATGTGGGCGGCTGGGGCGCGGCCGAGGGTTTGGCGCTCAGCCCCTGGGCGGCGGGCGCGCTGGCGGCCAGCGTGGTGACCTTTTTCACGTTTTTGCCGAGCTTTCTGTTCATCCTGATCGGCGGGCCGCTGGTGGAAAGCGGCCGGCAGCACAGCCGCCTGGCCGCGCCGCTGGCCGCCGTGTCTGCCGCCGTGGTGGGCGGCATTGCCAAGCTGGCCGTGTTCTTTGCCGGCGCGGTGCTCTGGGCGCCGGCGGCTGCCGATGCGCGTTACGCCGTGACTGTGGGCATGGCCGCAGCGGCCGCGCTGGCGCTGTTTGTGTTCAAGCGCGGCGTGATTGAGGTGATTGGCGCGGCGGCCGTGCTGGGCGTGGCGCTGAATGCGCTGCTGGCTTGAGCGGCCGGGTGAATTCGGTGCGGGCCAAAGCGGCTCGCGCGGGTCTGGCGCTGGAGACGGGGGTTCGACGGACTGGCCCGTCGCCGCCAGCAGAGGTGGAGCCGGGTCTTGGGCGAGCACTGCTCGCCACCGGCGGAACGGCGAGCCCATGCAGGGGCGAGACTCCTGGCGCCTGCCAGCGCGAGCCTCGTTGCGCCACTGTTCGCTTGCTTGGCGCGGCTTTCCAGCCATTTTGGTCTGGAGAAGGGCTCCCAGAGCGGATCTCGCTTTTTGGAGCGGGAGGCCAGCAGTGCGCGGCCAGCACCGTGCTCGCCGCCGCCTTGGCGCGGTGTTCATGCGCGCATGCTGTGAAAACCCGCGCCCTTGCTGGCTGTTTCACACGAAATCGCGGCGCGGCGGCGCAGCAATGTGCTGAAAACGCATAAGCTTGCGGTCTGTATGAATTCGCCAGACAAACTTTCCCCCGCGCTGCTCGAAGCAGCCACCACCTCGGAAGCGATGCTCTTCGGCGCCCCGCGCCGCGCGCCGCCCCTGGGCGGGGGCAACTGGCTCATGATCCGCGCACTGCCCGACGCGCCCGAGGCCAGCAGCCTTACGCTCAAGCAGATCGCCGGCCCCGAGGCCTGGGCGCTCTACACCGACCTGCGCGAGAAGGTCGAGCTGGCCGTCAACAAGATGCGCGCCGACGCCGAGGGCAAGGTACGCGCTATGCACGAGCAGCAGCGCAGCCTGCCCATCAAGTGGTACTTCGCCATGAACGGCGAGACGCCCGTGGGCATGGTCGGCATGATGACCCTGGCCAGCGGCGGCGCTTGGTACGGCCGCATGGTCGATCTGGACGTAGTGCCCGAATTCCGCAAGCAGGGCTTCGCCAACCAGATCCTGCTGGCCATCGACGCCCACGCCAAGAAGCTGGGCCTCAAGGCCGTGGCGATTGCCACCGACGAAGACGACTGGACCAGCGCCTGGCTGGAGCGCAAGGGCTTCATTCGCGCAATGCGGGTGGGCAAGCAATAAGGCCCTGCCGTGGCGCAGTGTGAGTTCTGCGGCGCCAAGCTCGTTGCGGCCGACATGGCCTGTGCGCACTGCGCCGAAGTGCCCGAGCAGATCAGCGAAAAGCAATGGATGGCGTTCCTGCGTGGCGCGCATTGGTTCAGCAAGCTGGGGCTCTTCATCGCCTTGACGACGGGCATCGCAGCCTTCGCGCTGAACCCGGACCGATCCGCAGAGCACTTGTTCATGCTCTTCATGCTCGGGTTCTTCCAGATCATCGCCATCAACTACTTCTCTGAGCGGCTTAGTGGCGATTTCGCCAAGCTGGTCTTTCTCAATGACTTCGGCGTCGGCCCGGAAGATTCCCTACGTAAGCGAAAGGCGTTCGATCTCTTTGCGCTGCTTGAAGTGGCGCTGCTGGCCGCCGCCGGCCCGGTGGCACTGGTGAAGGTGGTTTTCGGCATCTGAAGGGGGCTCACCGGGTGCCGCGGCGAAAGGCTTCCCGCTTGTCTGCCGCTGCAGGCGGGGTTTCGGCGAGCGCTGCTTGTCACCGCCGGAAGACTGAGCGCTTGCAAGCGCGAAGCCCCTGCGGCACGAATTCGCTTGTCTGCCGCGCTTCTTCAGCCACTTTGCCTTCAAAACCCGCATGGATGCTTGATCTGCGTGATTGGATCGAATGAAAAAGGGCCGCAGAATCTGCGGCCCTTTTGCTTTTGCGGCGCTGCTCTCGCACTCCGTCAAGCCGCCAGATAGACTTCGGCAGCCTGCCGGGTTTGTGGTTCTCATTCATACTATTCAGAAGCACAGCCGCGGGGCGCGAAGCGGCTCCGATCATCAGTCAGCGGGCTGCGACGGCCTTGATATAGACCGCAAGCGCCGTTTTATGTCGCAGATTTGTGGTCTATATCTAGTTGGGCGTCACAAACGCGGCACTGGCTGGCGATTCGAGCCAAATACCTTCGATGACCAAGTATCGCGACAATCACTACGTACCGATCTGGTTCCAGGAACGCTTCATCCCGAACGCATCAAAGGAACGCAAGTACTACTACCTCGATATGAAGCCGGAAACGCTTATGTCGAACGGGCGACGGTACACGCGAAAAAGTCTTCTCCGCTGGGGCCCGCAGAAGTGCTTCTGCGAGTACGACCTCTACACGACCAAGTTTGGTTCGTGGATCTCAACTGAGATCGAAGAGAAATTCTTTGGTCCGCTTGACGCCACAGCGCGCGAGTCCCTCGACTACTTCTCCACCTTTCAGCATCCAAGTGCAGAAGGCAAGTTGTTCCAAATACTGGTGCTCTACATGAGCATTCAGAAGCTAAGGACCCCGAAAGGGCTACGCATGCTTTCGGAGTTGACCCGACAGACTGACAAGAACCGGATTCTCCGTCAGCTGCAGAGGCTCCAACAGCTTTACTGCGCGATTTGGACGGAGTGTGTGTGGAGCATTGCTGATGCTTCTAGTGCGGGTGTCGGATTTCTCGTGTCAGACCATCCCGTCACCGTCTACAACCAGGGCTGCTTCCCTGCCTCCCGGTGGTGCGGCGAGTTCAGAGACCCCGACATTTGGCTCTCCGGCACTCACACTCTCTTTCCACTCTCAATTGACAAGCTGCTCATCCTCACCAATCTCTCCTGGGTTCGTCATCCCTACGGTAATCCGGTCAAAGAGCGCCCTCACCCAGACCCGTTCCGACCGGCTATGTTCAATTTCACCCAGATCCAAACCGGCCGATCCTTGTCAGCTGCAGAAGTGCACCAGATCAATCTAATCATCAAGCAGAGGGCCTATCGGTACATTGCGGCGAGTGACAAGGACTGGCTCTATCCAGAGCGCTACGTTAAGCAACGCTGGGACCACTTTGGCAAGTCCTACCTGTTAATGCCCGACCCACGATCTGTATCGTTTTCAGGCGAGATCATCATCGGCTACGAGAAGGGATCCGCCGACTTCTTTGACGCCTACGGACGTAAACCCTGGCACAAGGACTACGATGACAAAGTCAGGAGCGATAGAGAGTGGGAGACCTTCCATGCTTTCAAGGGAGAGTTTGCCCGGCTGTTTGGACCAAGACGTCGGGGACTGAGCTATGACTTCGGACGGATCGACCGAACGGAGGACTCGGAAGACTTCCACAAGTATCACTTGAGCCTCGAGCAGAAGCACAAGAAGCATCGCTTCCAACGCTGAGACAACTCGAAATAGCAACTCGAAATAGGGTCAGATACCGTCTTGAAAGTCAAGCTTATGCCCAACGTGATTGGGGTTGAAGGGCACGCCTGACTTCAGGGTGTTTGGGGTCAGGTCTTGCCTTTTGCCCCTTCCCAAGTCGGCTCAAGATTCTGCGTTTCGCGAGATCCGAAATAGCTTTCCGCTTGTCTGGCGCGCCTCTCCAGCCACTTTCCCCCAAGACCCGCATGAACACTCGATCCGCGTGGTCGGATCGAATGAAAAAGGGCCGCAGAATCTGCGGCCCTTTTGCTTTCGCAGCGCCTGAATCGATCAGCCGTACACCGGGAAGCGGGCGGTCAGGGCGTTGACCTTGGCGCGCACCGCCGCAATGTTGGCCTCGGAGCGGTCTTCCAGCACGTCGGCCACCAGGTTGGCGGTGAGTGCGGCTTCTTCTTCCTTGAAGCCGCGGGTGGTCATGGCCGGGCTGCCGAGGCGGATGCCGCTGGTGATCATGGCCTTTTCGGGGTCGTTCGGGATGCCGTTCTTGTTGACGGTGATGTGGGCCTCGCCCAGCACCTTTTCGGCTTCCTTGCCCGTGATGCCCTTGGGACGCAGGTCCACGAGCATGACGTGGCTCTGCGTGCCGCCAGAGACGATGCGCAGGCCGCGCTGCACGAGGGTGCGGGCCATCACATCGGCGTTCTTGATGACCTGCTGCTGATAGAGCTTGAACTCTGGCGTGAGCGCTTCCTTGAAGGCCACGGCCTTGCCGGCGATCACGTGCATGAGCGGGCCGCCCTGCAGGCCGGGGAACACGGCGCTGTTGATGGCCTTTTCGTGCTCGGCCTTCATGAGGATGATGCCGCCGCGCGGGCCGCGCAGGCTCTTGTGGGTGGTGGAGGTGACCACGTCGGCATGCGGCACGGGGTTGGGGTAGACGCCCGCGGCAATCAGGCCGGCGTAGTGCGCCATGTCCACCATGAAGATGGCGCCCACGTCCTTGGCCACCTTGGCAAAGCGGGCAAAGTCGATGTGCAGGCTGTAGGCGCTGGCGCCGGCGATGATGAGCTTGGGCTTGGACTCGTGCGCCTTCTTTTCCATGGCGTCGTAGTCGATCTCTTCCTTGGCGTTCAGGCCGTAGGAGACGACGTTGAACCACTTGCCGCTCATGTTCAGCGGCATGCCGTGCGTGAGGTGGCCGCCTTCGGCCAGGCTCATGCCCATGATGGTGTCGCCGGGCTTCAGGAAGGCCAGGAACACGGCCTGGTTGGCACTGGCGCCGCCGTGCGGCTGCACGTTGGCGGCGTCTGCACCAAACAGCTGCTTGATGCGCTCAATGGCCAGCTGCTCGGCGATGTCCACAAATTC
>JAIXTA010000033.1 GCA_027484405.1 Burkholderiales bacterium | reverse complement strand
GCCTCGGGCGGCGTGACCGCTCCCGCATACTGCAGCTCAAGCTGGGTGCGCCGCTCGGCCGCCCGGGCAAACAGGCTGGCTGCGTGTGCATCCAGCGCCTCCATCACGGGCATCTCGCTTTGACTGGGCGCAACTGCATCATTGCCCTGCGGCGTCTTCATCTGCGTCATGCGGTCTCGCTGAACACACGAGCCTGCCTCGGACGGGCCAGAAGCAGCTGTCCGGGCTGGGGATTGAGACGCTGGAATTCGTCGATGCCAAGCTGCGCTTCGAGATGATCGCCCCCCTGGACGGCGACCAGCTCGAGAGCGACCAGCGCCCCGGTCTGCCTGGCGCGCGCCAGCGTCACTGGCAGCCCCACGCCGCCCGGCTCATGCGCCTGAACCGAGAGTTCGTGGGGCCGGACAAAGGCCACGGAAGACACCGCATGTCCGTGGCCCTCAGCGGCCACCGGGACGGCCAGACCGAGCACCGTGGCACCTTGGGGTCCCTGCTCCACTGGCAGACGATTCACATCGCCAAGGAAGCCGTAGACGAAGGGATTGGCAGGCGCAGACCACACCTCTGCCGGGGTACCGACCTGCTCGATGCGGCCGGCATTCATCAACACCACGCGATCAGCAACCTCCAGCGCCTCGTCCTGGTCGTGGGTGACGAAGACACTTGTCAGGTGCAGCTCATCATGCAGCCGACGCAGCCAGCGACGCAGCTCCTTGCGCACCTTCGCATCAAGCGCTCCAAAGGGTTCGTCAAGAAGCAATACCTTGGGCTCAACGGCGAGCGCCCGGGCCAGAGCAATGCGCTGGCGCTGCCCGCCGGAGAGCTGCGCCGGGAAACGGTCGGCCAGCCAGTCGAGCTGCACGAGCCTGAGCAGATCGTGCACCTTATCCTTGATCTGCGACTCGCTCGGGCGCTTGCCACGCGGCTTGACGCGCAGCCCGAAGGCCACGTTCTCGAACACGGTCATGTGCCGAAACAGGGCGTAGTGCTGAAACACGAAGCCGACGTTGCGCTCTCTGACGTGCAGGTCGGTGGCGTCTTCTCCCGCAAACAGAATGCTGCCAGCGTCTGCACCCTCCAACCCGGCGATGATCCGCAGCAAGGTGGTCTTGCCGCACCCGGAAGGACCGAGAAGAGCGACCAGTTCGCCCGATTGAATCTCGAGGTTCACATCCCTCAGGGCGTGAAAGTCGCCGAAGCGCTTGGAAACATCTTTGACGGTGATACTCATGGCTTACTCCGCAGCTGCGGCACGCAGCGCTGTGGGGGCGGGCGCGTTGGGCGCGTCAGTTGCATTGGGCCGCTCCAACGGGAGGTCTGCGGCTTGCCGCTCACGTTCCGCACGCCACTCGACGATGCTCTTGAGCACCAGCGTGACAATGGCCAGCAAGGCCAGCAGCGAAGCGACCGCAAAGGACGCCGTGAACTGGTACTCGTTGTAGAGAATCTCTACATGCAGCGGGATGGTGTTGGTCTGCCCTCGGATGTGCCCAGACACCACACTCACCGCACCGAACTCGCCCATGGCGCGGGCATTGCACAGAATGACTCCGTACAACAGCGCCCACTTCACATTGGGCAGGGTCACGCGCCAGAAGATCTGCCAGCCGTTGGCACCGAGCACCAACGCGGCCTGCTCCTCCTCGGTACCCTGTGTCTGCATGAGCGGAATCAGCTCACGGGCGACGAAGGGGAAGGTCACGAACACGGTGGCCAGCACCATGCCCGGTACGGCAAAGATGATCTTCAGGTCATGCTCGGCCAGCCAAGGACCGAACCAGCCCTGACGGCCGAACACCAGCACATAGATAAGACCCGCCACCACAGGCGAGACCGAGAATGGCAGATCGATCAGCGTGATCAGGAACTGCTTTCCCCGAAACTCGAACTTGGTGATGGCCCACGCAGCCGCCAGACCGAACACGAGATTCAAGGGCACAGCGATCGCCGCCACGGTGAGCGTGAGCTTGATCGCATGCGCTGCATCGGGCTCGGTGAGTGACGCGACAAAGACGTCTGCCCCCTTGGCCAGCGCCTCGTAGAAGACGATCACCAGCGGCATGACCAGAAACAGGGCCAGGAAACCCAGCGCAATGCCGATCAGCGTGTAGCGCACCCAGCGCGGCTCGCTGAGCTTCCGATTCAAGGCGACGCTACTCATTTGACCTGCCCGTTGCGGCGGCGCTGCCAGGCCTGCAGCAAATTGATGGCGAGAATCAGCACAAAGGAAATCACCAGCATGCTGATGGCAATGGCCGTGGCCCCGGCGTAGTCGTACTGCTCCAGCTTGGTGATGATCAGCAGCGGTGTGATCTCGGAGACAAAGGGCATGTTGCCAGCAATGAAGATCACGCTGCCGTACTCGCCGATCGCACGCGCAAACGCAAGCGTGAAACCTGTGAGCAGCGCGGGCAGGATCGCGGGCAGGATGACCCGCACGAAGGTCTGCAGACGGTCTGCGCCCAGACTCGCAGCGGCCTCCTCAAGCTCCTTCTCTGCCTCCTCAAGCACAGGCTGGACGGTGCGCACCACGAAGGGCAGGCCAATGAAGATCAGCGCGATCACCACGCCAATCGGCGTGAATGCGATCTTGAAGTCGAACCACTGCCCCAACCAGCCATTGGGTGCCCACAGGGCGGCCAACGAGATGCCGGCGACAGCCGTGGGCAAGGCAAAAGGCAGATCCACCAAAGCGTCGACCACCTTCTTGGCCGGAACCTCGTAGCGCACCAGCACCCAAGCGATGATCAGGCCGAAAACGGCATTCACGCTCGCTGCAAGAAAGCTTGCACCGAATGTGAGCCGGTAACTCGCGAGAACCTGCGGCGCGGTGATGACGTCCCAGAACTGCGCCCAATTGAGACTCAGGGTCTTGAACAGGAGCGCAGACAGCGGAATCAGAACGATCAGGCCCAGATAGAACAGCGTGTAGCCAAAGGAGAGACCGAAGCCAGGCAACACCCGCTTGGCGCTGCGACCGGGCACCGGACGATCCGCTGGAAGTGCGAGGGCGCTCATGACAGAGGGGCCTCAGCGTGCGCCGCTGTAGATCTGGTCGAAGAGCGCACCATCATTGAAGTGCGTCTTCTGGGCCGCATCCCAGCCACCGAAGGCCGTCTGTACGCTCACCAGATTTACAGGCGGGAACTGCTTCTCATACTTCTTTAGCAGCGCAGGATCGCGGGGCCGCAGGTAGTTCTGCGCTGCAATCTCCTGGCCTTGCGCGCTGTAGAGGAACTCGAGGTAGGCCTGCGCCTGCTTGCGGGTCCCCTTCTTGTCGACGACCTTGTCCACGATTGCAACCGGCGGCTCCACAGCAACAGCGATGGATGGGTAGACCACCTCGTAGCCACCCCGACCGAATTCGCGCGCGATCAGCTCGGCCTCCTGCTCGAAGGTCACGAGTACATCGCCAATGTTGCGCTGAATGAAGGTGCTTGTAGCGCCGCGCCCCCCGGTATCAAGGACCGGAACGTTCTTGAACAAGGCGGCTACAAAGTCCTTTGCCTTGGCGTCATTGCCGCCTGGCTGTCGCTGCGCATACAGCCAGGCGCTCAGGTAGGTGTACCGGCCGTTGCCCGAGGTCTTGGGATTCGGCACGATGACTTGCACGCCCGGCCTGACCAGATCATTCCAGTCGCGAATCCCCTTGGGATTTCCCTTTCGTACCAAAAGCACCGTGGCGCCTGTAAAGGGGACCGAGCCATTGGGCAGTCGCTTCGCCCAGTCCGCCGGCACCAAGCCTCCGCGCTGCGCGAGCAGGTCAATGTCTGTGGACTGGTTCATCGAGATCACATCCGCCTCCAGCCCGTCAGCCACGGCACGTGCCTGTCTGCTGGAACCTCCGTGGCTGGTATTGATGATGACTGTCTCGCCCGTCTTGTCTTTCCAGTGTTTGGCAAATGCCGGATTCAGATCCTTGTAGAAGTCGCGCATCACGTCGTAGCTGACGTTCAACAGGGTGGTCTGGGCAGCGGCAAGGGGAGCAAATGCGGCACAGCCGAACGCTACAACTGCGGCGGCGAACGTGCGGCGGAATGCAAGGGGCGTCATGGCTTGGCCTGAAACGGGGACAAGCACGAATGTTTGCCAAATCACCACCGGCCTATCTAGGCCGGCGTGCACATGCATATTCAGGAATTGGGAATGTTCGGCCCTGGCAGGCCCAGCAGGTAGCCCTGCAGATGGGTAGCGCCCGATTCGATCGCGCGCTGCCGGTGGTGTTCAGTTTCCACCCGCTTGGCAATCAGACGGACCCCATCAGAGACCGCGCTGCGCGCCGCGTCGATGCCTGCACCGCGCCACTGCTCAAGATCCTGGGCGTTGACCTTGATCGCATCAACCCGGATGCGGTTGAGCAGGCTGCCCAGCTGCGCATCGATCAATGGATTGAGTGCGATCCGGAATCCATTGAGCCGATAGCTCGCTGCCACCTGGGCAAGCACGTATTCATTGCCCACCGGAAGCGCGGGCAGTTCGATCACGATCCGGCGGTGATCGACGCCAAGGCTGTCCAGTACCCGGCGATACGCGCGGCCATGGTCAGTGCTGACTGCCGACAGCAGCCGATCATGAACACAAAGATGCAGTTCGCCTGTCTGCGCTGCCCCGCGCAGACGGAAGAAGTTCAGCGCATGAACCAGCCGGCAGCGGCGGTCCATCGCCACCAGGTCCTCGTCACTGGCCGCCCGGGCAAAGAGCCGCCAAGGCGAAAGATCGTGACTGTCGTCTGCGCCACGAACTCGGGCAAATGCCTGCCAGGCGACCTCAGGTCCGCCCCGAACGGGGGAAATGCCCTGAAACGCAGTCGCGATCTCGCAGTTGAAGAAGCGACTGACAACACGCCCAGCCGGGTCCAGCTGCAGGGAAGGATCTTCTGCCTGTCCAAGCTTTTCAATGAACGCCTGAACGCCCGCGAGAGCGGAATGGCCCGCTTCAATCGGGGTCGAAGATGCGGTGGCAAGCGATCTCATGAGGGGCAGTAGCCGCGCGGCCGGCAAGCATGCATCGAGGGCTGAATTCCATGGGGCGTCGGTGAGTTATCCACCAACGCCGATCAGATCTGCAAGTTCCGGGGGTTCCTGCTGCACACGCAGCGCTCGGGTGTCAGCTTGATGCTTTGCGCCCAGGACTCGCTGGAGCACCTCGGCCTCCAGTCTTGCCAGGTCCGCGTGCCCGCGCGCTCTGGGCCGTGGGATAGGAATGCTCCAGTCCGCCGCAACGCGCCCGTCTTCGATGAGTATCACGCGATCTGCCAGGCTGACTGCTTCGGAAATGTCGTGAGTGACCAGAACGGCTGTAAAGCCGCTTAGCAGCCAGATCTCTTCGATCAGCGCCTGCATCTCGATGCGGGTGAGGGCATCGAGTGCCCCCAAGGGCTCGTCCAGCAGCAGCAGCTGGGGGCGGTGCACCAAAGCCCGAGCCAATGAGACGCGCTGCCGTTGCCCGCCCGAAAGCTTGCTCGGCCAGTCACCGCCACGGTCGGCGAGACCAACCTGCGCAAGCAGCTGCTCGACATCGCTGCGATGCTCAGCCCGCTGCAGGCCGATGGCGATGTTGTCGACCACACTGCGCCACGGCAGAAGACGTGCATCCTGAAACATGATGCGAACCTCGGGGGCATCATCGCTCCCGCTGGGTGCAGTGGTCTCGATCGAACCTGCGCTGGGTTGGTCGAGCCCTGCAAGAAGGCGAAGCAGCGTGCTCTTGCCGCAGCCGCTTCGACCCACGATCGCGACAAACTCGCCGGGGGACACATCGAGATCGACATCACGAAGCACCTCCCGAGCGCCGAAGCGCTTGCTCAGACCGCGAATCCGGATCTTCAGACCCTGTGCATCTTGAATGGCTGCCATTGAATGACTCCGAGTCGGTACCGATTGCCTTGCCTAGGGGACGACCGGGCCAGCGCCCTGATACCCGGGGTGCCAGCTCAGCCAGCGCCTCTCCAGGGCCTTGGCGAGCACATCTGCGAGCTTGCCCAAGAGCGCGTAGAGCAGGATGCCCACGAGAACGACGTCCGTCTGGAGAAACTCGCGCGCATTCATGGTCATGTAGCCGATGCCTGCCTGCGCCGAGATGGTCTCGGCGACGATCAGAATCACCCACATCAACCCGAGCGAGAACCGCAGCCCGACAAGGATGGATGGCAGCGCTCCGGGTAGAACGACCTCACGGTACAGGGACCAGCCGCGCAGGCCGTAGCTCTTGGCCATCTCGATCAAGCCGGCGTCCACGTTGCGGATGCCATGGTGAGTATTGATGTAGACCGGAAAGAAGGTTGCCACTGCAATGAGGAACAGCTTCGCGCCTTCATCAATACCGAACCAAAGAATCACCAGGGGAATCAGGGCAAGCGCAGGAATGTTGCGCACCATCTGAATGGTTGAGTCCAGCAGGGCTTCAACCGAACGGAACGTGCCCGTCAGCAGGCCGGCAACGAGGCCGAGGCCGCCGCCGATCACCAGGCCGGCAAACGCCCGGGCAGCGCTGACCTTGACGTGCTTGAACAGTTCGCCCGAGCTTGCAAGGTTCCAGAACGCCGCAAGCACGTCGACTGGCGCAGGCAGCACGCGGCTTGACAGCCATCCGGACTGCGACGCGACTTGCCACGCAAGGACCAGCAGCACCGGCACGATCCATGGCACAAGGCGATGGCTCCAGACCCTGAGGGTCCGCACGGCACCAGACGCACCGGGCCAGTTCAAGGCTTCCCCGACCAATTCGCCAATCGGGCGATCACTGGCGTTGGCCGGTGACTGTGTAGTACTCATGGTGAGAGCTCCGAACCGGGAAGGGCTTGCAGGATCTCAATCCGATGACCGGCTGGGTCCACGACATACAGGCGCAGGTAACCGGGCAGCGGGCGCTCTTCATCGATCGCGAATCCAGCACCAGTCAGCCTCTGTCGCACGGACCGAAAGTCATCAACCTCAAGGGCGATGTGCGCATCCGGTCCCAGCGGGGGGCTCGTATCCGCGGCCACCAAGTCAATCCGCCCGCCCTCGGTGCCAATTCGCAACCGGTGTCCCGGCGCGGTCTCCTGGTGAACGGTCAGACCAATCAGCTCGCCATAGAACTGTCGCTGCGCGTCGATCAGTACGCTCGGCACTGAAAGCTGCACGTGGTGAAGTCGCTGCACGGTCATGGACGTCAACTCTGTGACACGCGGGGGACGATGCCGTTGGCAATGACTTCGCCAAACGGCCCCGAGAGACTTGCCCCGGGCAGGGTCTGCGGGACGTGCGACTGCGTACGGTTGAGCAGAGGGAAGACCAGCTCGGCGAAGCGGTAGCTCTCCTCAAGATGGGGATAGCCCGAGAAGATGAAGGAGCCCACCCCGAGCTGCGCGTATTCATTGATACGAGCAGCAACCTGCTCGGGACTGCCCACAAGTGCCGTGCCAGCCCCGCCCCGGACCAGGCCGACACCAGCCCAGAGATTGGGAGCGATCTCGAGATCGCTGCGGCTTCGTCCCTTGCCGTTGCCGTGCAGTGCCGCCATGCGTTGCTGGCCCACGGAGTCCATGCGGGCGAATGCAGCCTGGGCGCGCGCCACAGTCTCGTCGGTGAGGTGGCTGATCAGGCGATCCGCCTCGGCCCAGGCCTCCTCCTCCGTCTCGCGCACGATGACGTGCAGGCGAATGCCAAAGCGCAAGGTCCGCCCGTGCTTGTCGGCCAAGCGACGCACCGCATTGATCTTCTCGGCAACCGCTGCCGGCGGCTCGCCCCAAGTCAGATAGGTATCCACTTGCTCGGCCGCCAGTTCATGGGCGGCCTCCGAGGAGCCTCCAAACCAGACGGGGGGATAGGGCTGCTGGACTCGCGGGAACAGTACCTTCGCATCCCGGACCTTGATGTGCTTGCCGGAATAGCTGACTGGCTGCAATTCGTGACTGGCGCTCAGTACCTCGCGCCAGACGCGAATGAACTCGGCTGATGCCTCGTAGCGCTGAGCATGATCTAGGAACAGCCCGTCGCCTTCCAATTCGCCGGCATCGCCTCCGGTCACCAAGTTCACCAGGAGCCGGCCGCCCGACAGTCTGTCAAAGGTCGCCGACATGCGCGCGGCTAGTGTGGGCGTGGTCAGACCAGGGCGCAGGGCGACCAGAAACTTCAGGCGTGTCGTCGCGTCGATGAGGCTGGAAGCGCCCACCCACGGATCTTCGCAGGACCGGCCGGTCGGAATCAGTACACCGTCGTAACCCAGGCGATCGGCAGCCTGAGCGATCTGCTTGAGGTAGGCATGGTCCACAGGGCGGGCACCTGTCGAGGTGCCCAAGTAGCGGCTATCGCCGTGGGTCGGAAGAAACCAGAAAATGTTGTCGATGCTCATTACGCGAGTCCGAAAGGTGGTGAGGTCTAGCGACTAGTGGCGCCACTCGCGCCCGTGCCCTGGCCAGCCGCAAGCCGGGTCGCGCCAGGCTGCCAGACAATCTGGGCAACCTCGATGCGGCGCGGGATCAGATCGAGCTTGTGAAAGGCGTCGGCCACGCGCTGTTGATCCAACACCGTGGTGGGAGACAAAGGACCCACAGGCGATGCTGGCCGACGCGAAATGAACAGCTGCACGGTCTCCAGCGGCAGGCCGCTGAATTCCGCAATCAGGCGCACCGCTTCCCGCCGGTTGTCCTGCACGAAGCGATCGGCGCGGGTGAGCTCCTCGAACAGGATGCTCAGCAGCTGGGGGTACTGGGTCGCAAACGGGCGCGAAGCGAGGTAGAACGAGTTGTTGCCGCTCAGGCCGCGTCCCGTAGCAAGGACCTTGGGGCGAATCGCGATTTCGGTTGCGGCATAGAACGGATCCCAGATCACCCACGCATCCACGCTGCCCCGTTCGAAGGCCGCGCGCGCCTCAGCTGGCGGCAGGTAGACCGGGTTGATGTCTTTCCACTCCAAGCCCGCCTGCTCGACCGCCCGAACCAGCAGGTAGTGTGAACTCGAGCCCTTCTGGAGCGCTATCCGCTTGCCCCGTAAGTCCGACAGCTTCTGCAGCGGCGAGCCCGAAGGAACGAGGATGGCTGAGCTCTCCGGCTTTGCCGGTTCGGCACCGACATACAGCAGATCCTTGCCTGCAGCCTGCGCAAACACCGGCGGCGCGTCCCCCGTCAGGCCGAAGTCCAGACTACCCACAGCGAGCGCTTCCAGCAGCTGGGGCCCAGCTGGGAACTCGACCCAGCTGATCCGGGTGCCGGGCAAGCGGCGCTCAAGTACACGCTGCTCCTTGATGATGACGAGGTTGACGGCGGATTTCTGGAAGCCGATTCGCAGCTGCTCGGGTCCAGTCGGGGTCTGTGCGAGCCCCCAACCGGGTGTGGCGGCAGCGCTCAGTCCGGCTGCCGCGCCAGCGGCGAGGCGGAGCCATTCTCTGCGCTTCATGGGCAAGGCCATGTCGTCCTCCTAGTCGCTCAGCGAACGGCCGCGAGCCGTGCGGCTACGGTCGCGGGCGGGGTCCATGCGGCCTGGCGCACGTCGATGCTGCGTGGAATCAGCTTGAGCTCCGCAAACGTGTCGGCGATCTTCTGCTGCTCACGGATTACTTGGTCACTCAAGGGACGGACGCCAAACTGATAGCGGCGCAGGCTGGCTTCCACGATCTCGGTGGATAGCCCCTGCAGCGGTGCAATGATCGCGGCCGCTTGCTTGATGTTCTGCTTGAGCCACTGCGCTTGCTGCTGGGTGTCCTCAAACAATGCAGCGATCACGTCCGGGCGGCGCTCGACAAAGCTGCGAGCGCCGAGGTAGTAGGCAAAGTTGTTGGCCACGCCTTTTGCGTCGGCCAGAATCCGAGCACCGATCTGCTGCTGAGCTGCCGCAGTAAACGGATCCCAGATCACCCATGCGTCGACACTGCCCCGTTCGAACGCCGCGCGGGCATCGGCAGGCGGCAGAAAGACCGGCTGTACGTCGCCATACTTCAAGCCATGCGCTTCAAGCAGTTTGACGAGCAGGTAGTGCACATTCGAACCCTTGTTCAGCGCAATCTTCTTCCCTCTCAGGTCTCCCACCGCGCGAATCGGCGAATCCTTGGGTACGACCAATGCCTCGGCCTCCGGCGCGGCCGGGTCGTGACCCAGATAGACAAAGTTCGCGCCAGCGGCCTGCGCGAAGATTGGTGGCGCTTCCCCGACGAAGCCGACATCCACGCTGCCCACGTTCAAGCCTTCAAGCAGTTGCGGCCCCGCGGGAAACTCGACCCACCGAACCTCGACGTTCAGTGGAGCGAGTTTCTTCTCGAGACTGCCCTGGGCCTTCTGCAGCACGAACAGGCTGGCGGACTTCTGGAAGCCAATGCGCAACACTTCGGCAGGCTTCGTCGGCGCGGTCTGCGCCTTGGCATTGGGCAGGAACAGCAGGCTCGCGCCGACCAAAGCAGACAGGGCGACCAGCCCCAGACCAAGAGAGACCGCAAAGCGCCTTATGAACCTGCGCAGTCGCCATGCGAGCGTTGGTGATGAATTCGCGGCAGTGGCCGCGCTGCCTGCAGCACGCTGCGAAGCGCCAGCCGCTCCAGCGACCTGATCGGCTTTCTCCTCGCCAAGCTTTGCAGCGATCGCCTGAACAGCGAACGGCGTGGCGAAGGGCTGTGCGGTTGGCGGGGTGTTCAGTTCTGGGATGTTCAGTTCTCTGCTCATGTCATCGATCCTCGGTTGAGATGGCACATTTCGTCAGGGTGAGCGCCATCCAGCCCCGGGCGCTGTGCACGGGGAGTCCATTGGCTTGCGGGTTCTTCTTTGCAGCGCACCGCGCTGCTCAATGCGCCGATTCGCTCAGCGCTTCGCCAGGGTCAACATCGCTGCGCAACCAGCCCTTCACCTGCCTCGCTACCTGCCCTGCGCAGTCGGTGCGACTGCGCACGCAAATGCAGGCTCTCGTCGAGCTGGTCCACAGCAAGCGAGATGCGCCACTCGATGTCCTCATCCACCGACAGACCTGTGGAATCGTCCCAGCGGACCTGGCGGTCCGTCGCGTACACGCCGCCGAGGATCTGTGCCGGACCCAGTGACTGAAGGACCGGACGCAGCGCATAGTCGAGTGCCAGTACATGGGCGGGACTGCCGGCAGTCGCGAGCGGGAGGACCACCTTGCCAAGCAGCCCGTCCTGCGCCAGCAGATCCAGGAAAGTCTTGACCAGGCCCGAGTACGCGGCCTTGTAGACCGGGGTAGCGATCACCAAAGCCTTGCTGCGAACGACCTTCTCGACGGCCTCCGCAATGACGCGGTCGTGTGTGTCTGCTCGCAGCAGCGCCTGCGCAGGCAGGTCGCGCAATGTCAGCAGTTCAGTGTCATGACCGCGTTCATTCAAGCGACGGCCAACGAGTTCAAGCAGTCTTGCTGACCGCGAGGGCGAAGAAGGACTTCCAGACAGCAAGACGATGCTCATGATTGAAGTTTCCGGTTGGACCTGTGACTACTTGCGGAAGATCTGGTCGAAGACGCCACCGTCCTCGAAATGGGTCTTCTGTGCCTTTTGCCAGCCGCCGAAGAGGTCATCGATGGTGAACAGATCCACCTTCGTGAATTGGCTGGCGTACTTGGCGGCGGCCTTCGCATCCCGCGGGCGGTAGAAATTGCGGCCGATGATGTCCTGCGCGGCCGGCGTGTAGAGGAACTGGAGGTAGGCCTCGGCCACCTTGCGCGTGCCGCGCTTGTCCACCACCTTGTCGACCACTGTGACCGGGGGCTCAGCGAGGATGCTGATCGACGGCGTCACGATCTCGAACTTGTCAGCGCCGAATTCCTTGAGCGCCAGGAAGGCCTCGTTCTCCCAGCTGATGAATACATCGCCCACGCCGCGCTCGGCGAACGTGGTCAAGGAACCGCGAGCGCCGCTGTCCAGCACCGAGACGTTGCGGAACAGGGCACGCACGAAGTCTCGCGCCTGGGCGTCGTTGGCCTTGTTCTTGCGCACGGCATAGCCCCAGGCAGCCAGGTAGTTCCATCGGGCCCCGCCACTGGTTTTGGGGTTGGGCGTGACCACGTTGACGCCCGAGCGGATCAAGTCTGACCAGTCCGTGATGCGCTTGGGATTGCCCTTGCGAACCAGAAACACGATCGTCGAGGTGTAGGGCGCGCTGTTCTGCGGCAGACGCTTCTGCCAGTCGGCCGGGATCAGCTTGCCCCGTTCATGCAGGGCATCGACGTCATAGGCCAGTGCAAGCGTGGCGACGTCGGCTTCGATGCCGTCGATGATCGACCGTGCCTGGCGGCCGCTGCCTCCGTGCGACTGCTTGATGTTGAGCGTCTGCCCGGTTCTGGCCTTCCAGTCCTTGGCGAAGGCTTCGTTGATCTCCTTGTAGAGCTCACGTGTCGGGTCATAGCTGACATTGAGCAAGGTGACGTCCTGCTGGGCATGTGCGGCACCACCGGTCGCAAACACTGCAACGGCCAAGCCCAGAAGCACGCGACGCGTGCGGTCGATCTGATTGAATGAAAACACCGTGAAAACTCCTGTGTTCTGGCCGGCCCACCACGAACCGGCTTCCGCCCGCGAATTGTTCGGGCTTGTGCAGTGCAGTATGGAGAGCCGGGCAGACTGGCATGTGCACGGATCTGCGATTGGTTATTCCGATCTCCACGAATTGGCCGGCATAAGCTCTTTGCAGAAGTCGCAGCCAAGTCGACCTGTGCCAGCAACCCCACGCCCCATGCGGGTTTGCGCGGCGCTGCGCCGCAACAAACGGTGCAAGCAGGGAATAAACTCCTGTTCCCAAGGGACGTCCTTGCATCAGGAGGCGCGCCCCAGTACCCGCAGGCTGGCGTCAACCACGCCAGACCGGCGCGGACCATCGCCCTCCGACCCAGACACCACCCATGAACGCCCCCACCGCGCTGTCGAACCTGTTGCCGCAGACCACGGACCCCGTGCGTCTGCGCGAGATTCCGTACAACTACACGAGCTTCTCGGATCGCGAGATCGTGATCCGCCTGCTGGGCGAGGATGCGTGGCGGGTACTGGATGAACTGCGCGCCGAGCGCCGCACCGGCCGGTCGGCGCGCATGCTCTACGAAGTACTTGGCGACATCTGGGTACTGGAGCGCAACCCCTACCTGCAGGACGACCTGCTGGACAACCGCAAGCGCCGCGCCCTGCTGATCGAGGCGCTGCACCATCGCCTGAACGAGATCGAGAAGCGCCGCGCGGCTGATGCGCGCGAGCATTTCGATGCCGTGAGCCAGGACCGCTCGCGCAAGGTGGAAGTGCTACTCAAGGCCGCGCGCGAAGCGGTGCACCGCTTCGAGGAGCGCTTTCGCGCCACCTGGGACCTGCGCGAGAAGACCAAGCGTGTGCTAGGCCGGGTGACGGCCAAGGACAACATCAAGTTCGACGGCCTCTCGCGGGTCAGCCACGTGACCGACGCCACCGACTGGCGCGTCGAATACCCCTTCGTGGTGCTCACGCCGGACAGCGAGGACGAGATCCCCGGCCTGGTGCGTGGCTGCATCGAGCTCGGCCTGACGATCATTCCGCGCGGCGGTGGCACGGGCTACACGGGCGGTGCGATTCCACTGGTGTGGACGAGTGCTGTCATCAACACCGAGAAGCTCGAGGAGCTTGGCCAGGTCAGCAAGCGCCCGCAGCTGCCGGCCGGCAATGGTCAGCTTGAGGATGCGCCCCGCGACTTCGCCACCGTGTTCTCGGGTGCCGGCGTGGTCACCAAGCGCGTATCGGACATTGCCGATGCCAACGGCTATGTCTTCGCGGTGGACCCGACCAGCGCCGAGGCCTCCTGCATCGGCGGCAACATCGCCATGAATGCCGGCGGCAAGAAGGCCGTGCTCTGGGGCACGGCGCTGGACAATCTGCTCTCCTGGCGGATGGTGGATCCGCAGGGCAACTGGCTCGAAGTCACGCGCATCGACCACAACCTGGGCAAGATCCATGACGCACCGCTGGCCAGCTTCGAGCTGGTCTGGAAGGATGGCGCCAAGCCCTTTGCCAAGGCCCGCGAACTCAAGCGCGAAACTCTCGTGGTCGAGGGCCACCGCTTCCGCAAGGTCGGTCTGGGCAAGGACGTGACGGACAAGTTCCTCGCTGGTCTGCCGGGCATCCAGAAGGAAGGCTGCGACGGCCTGATCACGAGCGCCGTCTGGGTGCTGCACCGCATGCCCAAGCACATCCGGACGGTGTGCCTGGAGTTCTTCGGTCAGGCCAAGGACGCGGTGCCCTCGATCGTCGAGATCAAGGATTACATGGATGCCCAGGCCCGCGCAGGCGGCGCGATCCTGGCCGGGCTGGAGCACCTCGACGAACGCTATTTGCGTGCCGTGGGTTACAGCACCAAGAGCAAGCGAGCCATGGCTGGCAACGGCGTGCCCAAGATGGTGCTGATCGGCGACCTCGTCGGCGACGATGACGACGCCGTGGCCCGCGCCGCCAGTGAGGTGGTGCGCATGGCCAATGCCCGCGTGGGCGAGGGCTTCGTGGCCGTCAGTGCCGAAGCGCGCAAGAAGTTCTGGCTGGAGCGCGCGCGCACTGCGGCGATTGCCAAGCACACCAACGCCTTCAAGATCAATGAAGACGTGGTGATCCCGCTGGATCGCATGGGCGAGTACACCGAGGCGATCGAGCGGCTGAACATCGAGCTCTCCATCAAGAACAAGCTGCGTCTGGTGGATGCCTTCGCACGCCTGTTCGACGAACCCGATCTGCTGCCCCTGGGCAAGGGCGGCGACGCCGAGCTCGACCGCCTGCCGCGCGATGAAGTGCTGGGCGACCGCGTCGGCCAGGCGCTGGGCCTGCTCGATCAGGTGACGGATCGCTGGAGCTACCTGCTCACGCACATGGACGAGCGCCTCGCCGACGTGCTCGACGAACTGGCCCGCCTGGGCGTGGACCCGGAGGCAGTGCGGGAATGCGCCGTGCGCGCGGCCACCGTACCGGCCACCACCCTGTTCAGCGTGCTGCAGGACCGCACCATCCGCGTGAGCTACAAGCGCGAGCTCAAGGCGCGGCTGGCGGGCATCTTTGCCGGCAGCGCCTTCGCGCCGATCGTGGCGGAACTCGACAAGCGGCACAAGGAAGTGCTGCGCGGCCGCGTGTTCGTGGCCCTGCACATGCATGCCGGTGACGGCAATGTGCACACCAACCTGCCGGTGAATTCGGACCACTACGAGATGCTGCAGGAGGCCAACGAGACGGTGGCCCGCATCATGCAGATTGCCCGCAGCCTCAATGGCGTCATCAGCGGCGAGCACGGCATCGGCATCACGAAGTACGAGTTCCTGACCGACGAGGAAACCCGCCCCTTCCACGACTACAAGCGCCGCGTGGATCCGGAGGGTCGCTTCAACAAGGGCAAGCTCATGCCGGCGGCCGATGGCCTGGCCAGCGATCTGCGTCATGCCTACACGCCCAGCTTCGGGCTGATGGGACATGAGTCGCTCATCATGCAGAAGAGCGAGATCGGCGCCATTGCCCACAGCGTCAAGGACTGCCTGCGCTGCGGCAAGTGCAAGCCCGTGTGCGCCACGCATGTGCCGCGCGCCAACCTGCTCTATTCGCCGCGCAACAAGATCCTCGCCACCTCGCTCCTGATCGAGGCTTTCCTGTACGAGGAGCAGACCCGCCGCGGCGTGAGCCTGAAGCATTGGGAGGAGTTCGAGGACGTGGCCGACCACTGCACGGTCTGCCACAAGTGCGTGAACCCCTGCCCGGTGGACATCGACTTCGGCGATGTCTCGATGAACATGCGCAACCTGCTGCGCAAGATGGGCAAGAAGCGCTTCAACCCGGGCAACGCCGCGGCCATGTTCTTCCTCAACGCCACCGACCCGACCACCATCAATGCCGTGCGTGCGGGCATGGTGGGCGTGGGCTACAAGGCGCAGCGCCTGGCCACCGACCTGTTCAAGACCCTCGGCCGCAAGCAGACCGCCAAGCCGCCGGCCACGGTGGGCCGCGCGCCCATCAAGGAGCAGGTGGTCCACTTCGTGAACAAGAAGATGCCCGGCGGGCTGCCCAAGCAGGCTGCGCGCAAGCTGCTGGACATCGAAGACGCGAACTACGTGCCGATCATCCGCGACCCCAAGGCCACCACCAGCGAGAGCGAGGCGGTGTTCTATTTCCCGGGCTGCGGCAGCGAACGCCTGTTCAGCCAGGTGGGGCTGGCCACGCAGGCCATGCTCTGGCATGTGGGCGTGCAGACGGTGCTGCCACCGGGCTATCTGTGCTGCGGCTATCCGCAGCGCGGCAGCGGCCAGTTCGACCGCGCGGACAAGATCATTACCGACAACCGGGTGCTGTTCCACCGCGTGGCCAATACGCTGAACTACCTCGACATCAAGACCGTGGTGGTGAGCTGCGGCACCTGCTACGACCAGCTCCAGGGCTACGAATTCGACAAGATCTTCCCCGGCTGCCGGATCATCGACATCCACGAATACCTGCTCGAAAAGGGCGTGAAGCTCGAGAACGGCGGGCAGTACCTCTATCACGACCCCTGCCACAGCCCGATGAAGCAGCAGGACCCAATGAAGACCGTCAAGGCGCTGGTGGGTGACACCGTGCTCAAGAGTGAGCGCTGCTGCGGCGAGTCGGGCACCCTGGCCGTCACGCGGCCGGACATCTCCACCCAAGTGCGCTTCCGCAAGGAAGAGGAGCT
>JAIXTA010000170.1 GCA_027484405.1 Burkholderiales bacterium | reverse complement strand
CCACGCACACCGCCTACGTCATGGAAACCCTGCTCGACGAGATTGCCATGGCCACCCGGCAGGACCCGGTGGCCTACCGCAGGAAGCTGTTGGATGCCAAGAAGGGCGCACGCTGCAACGCCGCGCTTGACCTGGCCGTGCAGAAGAGCGGCTACGGCACCCGCCAGCTGCCCGCCGGGCGCGCCTGGGGCGTGGCCGTGCACGAGAGCTTCAACACCGCCGTGGCCTTCATCGTCGAGGCGAGTGTGAGCAACGGCGTGCCCAGGCTGCACAAGGTCTGGGCCGGCGTGCACTGCAACCTCGCCATCAACCCGCGCAGCATTGAGGCGCAGATCCAGGGCGCCGCGCTCATGGGCCTGGGCACCTGCATGCCCGGCGAGCAGATCACGCTCAAGGACGGCGTGGTGGAGCAGGGCAACTACGGCGCCTATGCCGTGCCGCGCATCACCGACATGCCCGAGGTGGACGTGGCCATCGTGCCCAGCGCCGACCCGCCCACCGGCATCGGCGAGCCCGGCCTGCCCCCGCTGGCCCCGGCCTTTGCCAACGCCATTGCCCGCCTGACCGGCAAGCGCCTGCGCAACATGCCGTTCCCGGAGAAGATTGCGTAAGGCCGCAGGCCGAGACGCTAACGGGCGGCACTCCGGTGCAGCCGGAGGCGTCGGGCCATGTGGTTCGCACTGCAGCGGGCAGCCGCCCGCTGAACCGATTCATCGAGGAGGAGACGCACCATGGCACTCAAGGTTCTCTACACCGCCTACGCCCACGCCACCGGCGGACGCAACGGCCACACCCAATCCAGCGACGGCATCGTCAGCGTGGACCTCTCCATCCCCAAGGCCATGGGCGGCCCCGGCAAGCCCGGCACCACCACGCCTGAAGACCTGTTCGCTGCGGGCTACGCGGCCTGCTTCGGCAGCGCGGCCGAGTTCGTCGCCAAGAGCATGCTCAAGCTCAACCCCAGCAGCATCGCCATCGACTGCGCCGTGGGCATCGGCACCACCGACGCCGGCGGCTTCGGCCTGAAAGTGGACATGGTCGCCACCGTCGGCGGTCTGTCCCAGGAAGACGCCGAAAAGCTCATCCACACCGCGCACCAGGTCTGCCCCTACAGCAACGCCACGCGCAACAACGTGGACGTGAGCCTCACCGTCAAGACGGTTTGAGCGCCGGCGCAGGCGGCTGATGCCCGGACTTGAAACGCTAGATGTCCATTTGGCGAGGTTCTTCAGGCCAAAATGGCTGGAGAGCCGCATGGGACAAGCGGAAAGGCTTTTCAGATCCAGGCTGACTTCAGCGCTTCTGGTGGCTGCGGCGGCAGCGGTGTCATAGGGCGCGGTCGCCGCACAAGCCGCCAGCCCCGCACCCGCCGCCAGTGCGCAGGCCGCGCAGCGCGCGCAGATCGAGGCACTGATCAAGCGCATCGAAACCCAGCAAGACCTGCGCTTCATCCGCAACGGCCGCAGCTACAGCGCCGCCCAGGCGGCCGAGTTCCTGCGCCGCAAATGGCCCGCCCAGTGCGCCGCTGTGCAGACGGTCGAGCAGTTCATCGACCAATGTGCGACCCAATCCAGCACCACCGGCAAGCCCTACGAAATCCGCCAGGGCAATCAGGTGCGGCCTGCTGGTGTGGTGCTACGGGAGTGGGCGGGGCTGCCACGGATTGATACCTCGATGGGCTACTCGAATTGCTCCTTGCCAGATTTGGGGTCCATATTGGTGCTGCTGCAGGCCCCGGGACGCTCGCTACGACCCACTACCGATCGGGTTGGAGGCACTAAGCGCGAAGGCTTTAGCCGTACGGGCTGAGCGTTCCTGAGCGTGCTAGGAGTCGCGGCACAGGGGCGGTTGGGTCTGCACAACTTCACGATTCGGGCCGTGACAAAGCCCGCGCGCAGGCGGCTGCATGTGCGCTCGAGAACCTTCAACATCGGGTGCTTCCACGCTGAATCACTTGTCCTAGTCCCAACAAACGAGGCGCCACAAGTAGACTCCCGCAAATAGGGGTGGGTGCGGGGGCGGTACAGCCCCCAGAAGAAAGGCGAGTACAGCGGAGAGCGGACTTAGGTGGACAAGCACGACCTCAGTGAACGGGACATCTGTACCAAGTTCATCACTCCTGCCATCCAGGCCGCTGGATGGCAGCAGGCGCAGTTCCGGGAAGAGGTCAGCCTCACGGCCGGGAGGGTGATGGTGCGCGGCAAGCTGGCCGCGCGCGTACGGAACCCAGAAGCAAAGGGCGGACCTAAGCGCGCCGACTACGTGCTCTATGCCAAGCCAAGTGTTCCGCTCGCCGTCGTTGAGGCGAAGCAAGCCCGATTTCCGGTGGGGCACGGCATGCAGCAGGCGCTGGCCTATGCGGAGATGCTCGACGCCCCCTTCGCGATCAGCAGTAACGGGACCGCGCTCTTGTTGCACGACCGAACGGGTCTCACTTCACCGGCGGAGCGTGAAGTTCCCCTAGACGCCTTTCCGACGCACGCCGAGCTGTGGACGCTGTTCCAGCAGTGGAAGGGATTGACCGAGCCTAAGGCTGTAGCGCTCGTCGAACAGCCCTTCTACACGGATGGCAGCGGCCGGGAGCCCAGGTACTACCAACGTGTCGCCATCAACCGTGCCATTGAGGCGATTGCCAAGGGCCAGCAACGCGTGCTGCTGGTTATGGCCACCGGCACCGGCAAGACCTACACGGCCTTCCAGATCATCTGGCGACTGTGGAAGGCCAAGGCCAAGAAGCGGATCCTGTTCCTGGCCGACCGCAACATCCTGGTCGACCAGACGATGCAGCAAGACTTCGCCCCTTTCGGCGAGGTGATGCACAAGGTCACCAACCGCGAAGTCAAGAAGAACTATGAGGTCTACCTGGCGCTGTACCAGGCCGTGACCGGGCGGGAAGAGTGGAAGCAGATCTACCGGCAGTTCCCGGCCGACTTCTTCGATTTGGTCGTCATCGACGAGTGCCACCGCGGCAGCGCGGCAGATGACTCGGCCTGGCGGGACGTGCTGGACTATTTCAGCACCGCCACCCACCTTGGCTTGACCGCGACCCCGAAGGAGACCAAGGAGGTCAGCAACCTCACCTACTTCGGTGATCCGGTCTACACCTACTCGCTGAAGCAGGGCATCGAGGACGGCTTCCTCGCGCCCTACAAGGTGATCCGCATCGCGACCGACGTCGATGCCGTGGGCTACACGCCAGAGAAGGGCAAGGTCGACAAGCTCGGCCGGGAGGTGGAGCAACGGCAGTACACCACCAAGGACTTCGACCGCAACCTAGTGCTGGAGAAGCGCACCCGGCTGGTGGCACGCAAGGTGTGGGAGTACCTCAAGGCCACGGACCCGATGGCCAAGACCATCGTGTTCTGCGATGACCAGGACCATGCCGAGCGCATGCGCCAGGAGCTGGTCAAGATCATCCCTGCCGCCGCCAGCAACCGGCGTTACGTCATGCGCATCACCGGCGATGACAACGAGGGCAAGGCTCAGCTGTCGTACTTCATCGACAACGACGAGCCATACCCCGTCATCGCCACCACGTCGAAGCTGCTGACCACTGGCGTGGACGCCAAGACCTGCAAGCTGATCGTGCTGGACCAGAACATCAACTCGATGACCGAGTTCAAGCAGATCATCGGTCGTGGTACCCGCCTGCGCGAGGACTACCAGAAGCTGTACTTCACCATCATGGACTTCAAGGGCGCCACGCGTCTGTTCGCCGATCCGGACTTCGATGGCGAGCCCGTGGTGATCTACGAGCCCAAGGATGACGACCCAGTGGTGCCGCCCGAGCTGCCGCCAGGTACCGGCGAGCCGGATCCACCATCCCCGGGGCCCGGCCCTGGCACAACGGGCGGTGACGTGACACCGCCCGGACTGACGACGGGCGGCAATGGCGAGGGCCGCGTCAAGTACGTCATCGACGATGTCAACGTGCGCGTCGCCGTCGAGCGGTCACAGTACCTGGATGCCGACGGTAAGCTGATCACCGAGGACTACCGAGTCCTGCTAAAGGACGACATCAAGAAGGCGCTCCAGGCCGAGTTCGGCAGCATGACCGACTTCCTGCGCCGCTGGAACAGCGCCGAGCGAAAGCAAGCGGTCCTTGAAGAACTGGCGGACCATGGCGTGCCGTTGGAGGTCTTGCAGCAAGCCGTGCCAAACGGTGCCGAGCTGGACGCATTTGACCTCGTGGCCCATGTCGCCTTCGACCAAAAGCCGCTGACCCGGCGCGAGCGCGCCAACAACGTGAAGAAGCGCGACGTGTTCGGCAAGTACGGAGAGCAGGCCCGAGCGGTGCTGGAAGCCTTGCTCGACAAGTTCGCCGATCACGGTGTGCAGAACATCGAAGACGCCAAGGTGCTTGAGCTGCCGCCCTTCGACCAATTCGGCAGCAAGACGCAGATCCGGCGCGGCATCTTTGGCGGCGTGGACCAATTCACCCAGGCCGTGCAGGCCCTGGAACAAGCCCTCTACGAAGAGAACGACAAGAAGCAGGCCTGACCCGGTGGCGGGCGGCTTGATCCGAGAACAACGAGATGAACCTCAGCAGCACCATCAAGTCCATCCAGGACATCATGCGCAAGGACGACGGCGTCGACGGCGACGCCCAGCGCCTGGGCCAGCTTACTTGGATGCTATTCCTCAAGGTCTTCGACCAGCGCGAGGAGGAGTGGGAAGACGACAACCCGAAGTACAAGTCGCCGTTGCCGGAGGCCATGCGCTGGCGCAACTGGGCCGCCTATGTGGCTGGGCCCGACGGGAAGAAGAAGCCGCAGATCGCCGGCAGCGCCATCATCAGCTTCGTCAACAACGAGCTGTTCCCCACGCTGAAGGACCTAGACGCCAACGCCAGTGCGCAGCACAAGGTGATCCGCAGCGTCTTCGAGGACGCCAACAACTACATGAAGAGCGGCACGCAGCTGCTGGCCGTGATTGAAAAGTTGGAAGAGGCCATCAACTTCCACGACTTCAAGACCCGCGCCAGCCTCGGCGACGTGTACGAGCAGTTGCTTAACGACCTGCGCGGCGCCGGCAATGCCGGCGAGTTCTACACCCCGCGCGCCATCACCCAGTTCATGGCTGACCGGCTGAATCCGAGTCTCGCCAAGCGTGAGACGGTGATGGATCCGGCATGCGGCACCGGCGGCTTCCTGACCGCTGTCATCGACCACCTGCGCAACCAGTTGACGGCCAAGTCCAGCGCGGCCGACAAGGCCGCCATCGAGGGCCTGATTCGCGGCATCGAGAAGAAGCAGCTGCCGCACTTGCTGTGCACCACGAACATGCTGCTGCACGGCATCGACGTGCCGAGCCAGATCGAGCACCGCAACACGCTCGGCGTTAGCTGGAACGAGTGGAGCGCCAACGACAAGGTGGACTGCGTCATCACCAATCCACCGTTCGGCGGCTATGAGGATGACGGCGTGGGCGGCGACTACCCGGCCGACCTGCGGACGCGCGAAACCGCCGACATGTTCATGGCGCTGATCGTCAAGAAGCTGCTGAAGGAGAACGGCCGAGCCGCTGTGGTGCTACCTGACGGCTTTCTCTTCGGCGACGGCATCAAGGCCACGCTGAAGAAGCTGTTGCTGCGCGACTGCAAGCTGCACACCATCGTGCGCCTGCCAAAGGGCGTGTTTGCCCCGTACACCAGCATCAAGACCAACCTGCTGTTCTTCACCAAGGGCGCCGCGGTGGACGATGGCACCGAGCACTTCCACACCGACACTATTTGGTACTACGAGCACCGGTACCCGCCGGGCTACAAGAGCTACAGCAAGACCAAGCCCATCCGCTTTGAGGAGTTCAAGGCCGAGCAGGATTGGTGGGGCAGCGAGGCCAACGATTTTGCCGATCGGGCGGAGAACGAGTGCGCCTGGAAGGTGGACTTCAAGACCAGGCGCGAGCAGGCCGTAAGTCTGGCCAAGCCGCATTGGGATCGTTTCGAGCAACTGGGCAACGAGGCCAGCGCGCTGGACAACCGCATCCGCGACTTGCGCGAATCCATCAAGGGCGTGATCGATGCCAAGCTGCGCCAGCCGGTGGAGGCCGAGATCGACGCGCTGCGCGCACGCGCCGACAGCTTGCGCCTACAGGCTCGCGATGCTCAAGCGGCTGGGGACCGGCTGTATTGGCCGATCTACAACCTGGACCTGAAGAACCCCAACTCTCCCGAGGAGGAGAGCCACGACCCTGACGTGTTGCTGGACAAGTACAAGACGCTCCTGGGCCAGATCGAGGAGACCGAGAACCGCCTGAAGAGCGAACTGGCTGCGGCGCTGGCCCACCACTTTGTCAGCGAGGACGCTTGATGGAGGCGCAACAGTTTCTGGCGGAGTTTGGGTACATCGCACACGCGCCGAACGGCATCGAAAAGTTGCGAGAGCTGGTTCTCGTGCTGGCCGTGCAAGGGCGCCTCCTGCAACAGCAGCCTGGCGAGGATGCTGCAGAAGTGCTGGAGACAATTGGCAAAGAGCGGCAGTCCCTTATTGTCTCCGGCGTACTTCGTTCTCCGAAGCCTCTGCCGGCCATCACCGAGAAGGATCGCCCGCACGCAGTGCCTGCGAACTGGTGCTGGACTCGTTTCGGTGAGATTGCTCTACACAACTCCGGGAAGACTCTGGACTCGGTTCGCAATAGTGGTCGTCCTCGTCGATACATCACGACGTCGAATCTCTACTGGGGCCGCTTCGACCTGACAAATGTCCGGCAAATGCTCATCCGCGATGAGGAGCTTGAGAAGTGCACCGCACGTAACGGTGATCTGCTTATCTGCGAAGGCGGTGAGGCTGGCAGAGCTGCCGTTTGGGTCTCTGATGAAGAGGTCTGCTTTCAGAACCATGTTCATCGAGCGAGGTTCCTCGGCCGGATCAACCCGTTCTATGCCTATCGGTTCTTCGAGAAGCTGAACATGACCGGAGAGATCAATGAGCATCGTAAGGGCATCGGCATCTCAAACATGTCGAGCAAGGCGCTTGCGATGATTCCGTTTCCGCTGCCGCCGCTTGCTGAGCAGGATCGTATCGTCGCCAAAGTAGATGAGCTGATTGACATGTGCGATCAGCTGGAGCGGCAGCAGCAAGAACGCCGCAAGCTGCAGAACGCGCTGCGGCAGGCCACCCTGCAAGCCCTCGCCGGCGCCCAAAGTCCTCACGAGCTGAAGACGGGCTGGCAACGTCTGCAAGTGAGCGCCGGACGCTTGTTCCAGCACGTCGAGGATGTCAAGGATCTGCGCGCAATGATTCTGGATTTGGCGTTTGCAGCCAGACTCAGCAGCGCGCAAGCAGGCGATGAGCCGGTAGAGCACTTTCTGCGGCGAACTCGAGAAGCGAAGGCCAAGCGGCTCGCAACTGGCGAGATGAAGCGCAAGGCGTCAGCAGCGACGGACGTTGTGCAGTTGGAGGTTGAACTGCCAGAGCATTGGGCCAAGGTGCCGCTTGATGAACTGTTCCAGTTCATCGACTACCGCGGCAAGACACCCACTAAGACCGACAGCGGTGTTGTCCTAGTGACGGCGAAGAACGTCCGGCCCGGTCGACTTGAGCGTGACCCGATTGAGTACATCTCAGAGAAGTCGTACTCAGAGTGGATGACCCGTGGCTTTCCCAAGGTTGGCGACATCCTTTTCACGACGGAGGCTCCACTCGGCAATGTGGCGCTGATAGAAGCTCCGCCCAACTTCGCTCTTGCGCAACGTGTCATTGACTTGCAGCCGTTCGCGGACCTGAATTCGCGATGCGCGATGTACTTCATGATGTCGCCGATCTTCCAGACGCTGCTGGACAAGAACTCAAGTGGGATGACAGCGAAGGGCATCAAGGCCTCGAAGCTAAAGCAGCTCGAAATTCCCGTTCCGCCTCCATCCGAGCAAGCCCGTATCGTTGCAAGAGTGGATCAACTCATGCGGATCTGCGACGACATGGAGACCCAGCTCCGCGACGCGGAAAGAACAGCTAAGCGTCTAGCCGATGCTTCAGTCGCCGCCTTCACTGGCATTGCTATCGAACAGGATGAGGACGCCATCGTGAAAGCCCCGCAAACCGATCTCATTGCCCCACTGTGCTTGGCAACGCCGCCCGACGTGAAGGACCAGGCACCGCTGGCCACTATCCTGGCCCGGCACCAAGGTGAGATGGCAGCGCGCGACTTGTGGCAGCGCTTCGGCGGCGAGATTGACGCCTTTTATGCCCAGCTCAAGACCGAGGTGGCACACGGCTGGATTGCCGAGCCTGCGGTCGCCGAAGTACGCGCGAAACCGGCAGAAGCAGCAGGGGCCTGAGCATGCAGTTGCGGCACCTCGCGATCCCCAACTTCCGGAACCTTCGTGGCCTGGCCATCGACTTCGCCACCCATCTCGAACCCCGGCCTGGCGCCGAGAGCGCGGCAGCCCCCAAGGCCATCCGCAGCCACGCGCTGATTGGCCAGAACGGGACGGGAAAGTCCAACCTGATCGAGGCACTGATCACCATCTTCCGCGACGTAGACCTGGACCGGGACGCCGCGTTCGACTACACGCTGGAGTACGAGATCCGCGGGCACGTGGTTCGCATCCAGGCCGAGCTGGCTAAGCAGCGCCGTCCATTCGTGTGGGTCGATGGCGACCGGGTTAGCCAGGAGTACTTGAACAAGAACGACCCGCCCGACAAGACGCCGCGTGACGAGCGCCGTGGCCCACGCCTGCTGCCCTCGCACGTGTTCGCCTACTACTCAGGCCGAAACGAGCGCATTGAGTCGCTTTTCCAGGACCACCAGAAGCGCTTCAACCGGCTGCAGGAGATCACCACCGACGAGGTCTTGCCGGAACAGGTTCTGACAGACTTCAAGGGCACGGAGGCCGACATCCGCGCCATTGAAGAGGCCAAACAGCGACGCGAGGCGCGGATGAAGCAGGCCGGCGATGACCGCCTTCGCCGCTTGTTCTACTGCCGGGGCGGGCACAGCCAGCTGGTGCTGCTGGCCTGTTTGCTGTCGGAAGACCCGGTGTTCCAGAAGGTGCTCAGGAACCTGCACATCGAGTCGCTGGAGTCGGCCCTGTTTGTGTTGAAGGAACCGTACCGGCTGCGCGAGAAGCGCCGCAACAGCAGGTTCGACGAAGTGGAGCTGAACGAGGGTGACCCGCGCTTTTGGTACGCACGTGGCAGCGTGGTGAGCGAGTTCCTGGACAGCCTGTGGCAAGTGGCCTGGGCACCCATCGAGCAGGAGGTTACCCAGCAGATCGACTTCCGCGGGCGGACCGAGAGGCAGCGCCAGATGTACCTGTACGTGCCCAATCAGATCAAGCTGCAGGAACTGGGTCGTCTGGTCGGCGGCACCGACAGCTTCTTCCGCTACGCCGAGGGTGCCTACATCGGCGACTTGATCGAGGAAGTGCGAATCACCGTCAAGAAGCGGGACGAACACGGCGGCGCGGTGAGCTTCACGCAGTTGTCCGAGGGCGAGCTGCAGATGTTGACGGTGCTTGGGCTGATGCGCATCACCCGCGAAGACCATTGCTTGTTCCTGCTCGACGAGCCAGACACCCACCTGAACCCGATCTGGAAGCTGCGCTATTTCGACGACATCGAGGGCGTGTTGGGCGCCGAGCCTGGTCAGCTGGACCAGGGCCAATCGCAAATCCTCATCACCACCCACGATCCGATGATGGTGGGAAGCCTTAGGCGCGAGCAAGTTCACATTCTGCGTCGCGAGGGCGACGTCACTGTGGTCGAGTCGCCGTACGAACACCCTCAAGGCATGGGCGTCGCGGGCCTCTTGAAGAGCGAGCTGTTTGGTCTGCCGTCGACGTTGGATCCTCAGACTTTGGATGATCTGCAACGGCGCAATGAGCTGATCGCCAAGAAGGCTAGCGAAGGGTTGACTGCGGAAGAAGAAGGCGAGTTGCAGCGACTGCGGCGCTACCTTGAAGAGCTTGGCTTCTCTCGTGAGTACCGTGACCCGATGTATCAGCTTTTCGTCGAGAAGATGTACAAGGCCAAGTCTCAGCCCATCAACAAGTTGCTGACGCCGGAAGAGCTTGCGGAGCAAGAAGCCTTGGCCGAGTCAATCATCAAAGAGCTGGTCGCGTCGGAGCGGAAAGATGAGCTGGCCGAACTGGCGCGCCAGTTGCGGCAAGGGGGGGCGTGACCGATGCGCAAGGTTCTCATTCCCGATGATCAGTTGCCGCCGGCGGATTGGCTCGCTGAAGCGGAGGCCGCGTGCCTTGAACTTGCCGACGCAAATACCGACGCTGAGCGCGACGCCATCGTCGAGGCTAAGCAGAAACTCTGGCGCGACGAGCGCATCCGTGACTGGCTACTCGGCCTGTTTCACAACAAGTGCTGGTACAGCGAGGCCCAGGAGGCCGTGTCTGCCTACCACGTCGACCACTACCGTCCCAAAGGTCGGGTAACGGACGTTGGGCGCGTTCATCCCGAGCCTGGCTATTGGTGGCTTGCCTTCCGATGGCAGAACTACCGAATCTGCGGGCAGCTCATAAATGTCAAGAAGAATGACGTGTTCCCGCTGGTCAGTGGTCACCGAGCGACACCTGATGTCGCTGTCAGCCTGCGCCTGGAAGCACCTGCCATATTGGATCCGACCACTGACGATGCTCGACTCATCAGCTTCGAGATGGATGAGGACGGGTGCCGTGCTGTGCCAAGTGGCGGTGCCGACGAGGAGGACAGGGATCGGGTCCTTACGACGATCGAGGTTATCGGCCTCAATCGCCTAGACAGGCTCAACAGCAAGCGCGCCGACGTTTGGGAGGAGTGCCGCGAAAAGCTGGCGAGCTATGACGCTGCTGCAGGTGAGCCTCTGGCAATGAAGCGGCTCCAGCGTGCGCTCATCGTCATGGACCTGAAGAAGCGCGTGGCCTACGAGACTGAGCTTTCGTCGGTTGCCGAGGCGTGCATCCGCAAGGTCGGGTCGGAAGTGGTGTGCGCACAGGTGTTTGGCTAGGCACCGTAGACCTTCCAAGCTTTTCCGACGTCAAGGTTCCTCCACCATGCCCATCCATCACGCCATCTGGCGAGTCGGCGCACGGCACGGCTACCGCGTGTACGAGTACCTGACGTTAGCGTCGGTGACGCTGGGCGCCTGGCTTGAGCGGCGCTCAGCAGCCGCCCGTCAAACCACCTCCAACAACCCCTTCTTCGCCAGCATCGGCTCCACCTTGGCATCGCGGCCACGGAAGGCGCGGTAGGCCTCGCGCGGGGCCTGGCGGTTGCCGGCGCTGTAGATATTGGCCAGCAGGCGCTGGGCGGTGCTCACGTCGAAGATGTCGCCGGTTTCCACAAACGCGTCAAACGCGTCTGCGTCCAGCACTTCGGCCCACAGGTACACGTAGTAGCCGGCGGCGTAGCTGTAGCCGGCAAACAGGTGGCGGAAGTGCACGAGGTGGTGCATGGGGCTGCCAATCGCCGCGGGCATGCCCAGGCGGGCGAGTTCGGCGGATTGGTACGCCTTGGCATCGAGCTGGCTGAAGTCGGTCTGCATGTGCAGGGCCATGTCCACGAGCGCACTGGCGGTGTACTGCACAGAGTCATAGGCCTGGTTGAAGCGGCGGGCGCGCTTGAGCTTGGCAATCAGCGCGTCGCTGATCGGCTCGCCGGTCTCCACGTGGCGGGCATGGGCCTTGAGCACCTGCGGCTCCAGCGCCCAGTGCTCCATGAGCTGGCTGGGCAGCTCGACAAAGTCGCGCAACACCTGGGTGCAGGACAGGCGCTCGTAGGTCACGTCGCTCAGCAGGCCGTGCAGGCCGTGGCCAAACTCATGGAACAGGGTACGCACGTCGTCAAAGGACAGCAGCGTGGGCTGGCCGGCGGGGGCCTTGGCGAAGTTGTTGTTGTTCACGACGATGGGCAGCACGGCGCCGTCGAGCTTGCGCTGGTGGCGGTACAGGCTCATCCAGGCGCCGCCGCGCTTGGTGGGGCGGGCAAAGTTGTCGCCCAGGAAGATGGCGCGCAGGTCGTTGCTCTTGGCGTCGCGCACTTCCCAGAGGCGCACGTCGGGGTGGTACAGCTTCACGCCTTGCACTTCGACAAAGCGCAGGCCGAACAGGCGCTGGGCGCAGTCGAACATGGCTTCGATCATGCGGTCGAGCGAGAAGTAGGGCTTGATCTCGGCGTCGTCGAGGTCGTAGTCGCGCACGCGCACCTTCTCGGCATAGAAGCGCCAGTCCCAGGGCGCCAGCTCCGTGATGCCGTCGGCGCGCGCGAGCGCCTCCAGTTGCGTCTGGTCGCGCGCGGCGGCGGCCTTGGCCGGCGTCCAGACGCGGTGCAGCAGGTCCATCACGGCATCAGTGCTGCCGGCCATCATGTCGGCCTGCACGTAGGCGGCGTAGCTGGGGTAGCCGTGCAGGGTGGCCTGCTCCTGGCGCAGGGTCATGATCTGCTTGATGAGCGCAGCGTTGTCGCGCGCCCCGGCACCGCGGGAGGTCCAGGCCTTGAAGAGCTGCTCGCGCAGGTCGCGCCGGGTGGAGAAGGTGAGAAAGCCCACGTACAGGGCACGGTTCAGGGCAATCACGGCCTTGCCGGGCAGGCCGCGCTGCTCGCCGGCGCTTTTGGCGGCATCAATCACCCAGCCGGGCAGGCCGGCCAGGTCGGCCTCAGTCTCGAGCACGAGCTTGTAGTCCTGCTCGTCGGCCAGCACGTTCTGGCTGAATTCAGTCGTGAGCTTGGCCAGGGTCTCAGTCACTGCGGCATAGCGTGCGCGCTTGTCAGCCGGCAGCTTGGCGCCGGCCATGACGAAGTCCATGTGCACACGGCTCAGCAGGCGCAGGCTTTCGGCATCCAGACCGAGCGTGTCGCGCTGCTGCTGCAGGGCATCGATGCGCGCAAACAGCGCGGCGTTCAGGTACTTGAAATTGCTGTGCGCGGCCATGCGCGGGGCCACTTCGCGCTCCACGGCCTGCAGGGCAGCGGGGGCTTCAGACGCCACGAGGTTGGAGAAGGTGGCGTGTACGCGCTTCAGTGTCTTGCCGCTGCGTTCCAGCGCAAGGAGGGTGTTCTCGAAGCTCGCAGGGGCCGCGCTTGCCGCAATGGCGTCCAGCTCGGCGCGGTGCTCGGCAAAGGCAGCCTCGAAGGCCGGCACAAACTGCTCGGGCGCCAGTTGCTCGAACGGCGGCAGGCCGTAGGGGGTGGACCAAGTGGCGAGCAGGGGGTTGCCCAGCGGTGCAGCTTCAGACATGGCAGGCCCTTGTGAGGCGGTGATCGGGAAGTCGCAAAGTGTAGGCCGCAGCCCTGGTGCAGCCGCAGCATGGCGAGCCGGGCCTAAGCGGGTGCGGGCAGCAGGCCAGTTGCCGTTCGGGCAATCCGGCCCGGCCGATCAGCGCAGGGTGATGGCGTTGGAGTTGTAGGCCACGCCCATCATGTAGGACACCTGGCGGCGCTGCTGCGTAAGCGGGCTGTCTGCGGCCGGCCCGATCAGGTAACCCACGCCGACCTGGCCAAAGCCCACCCAATGCCGGCCGAGCTGGTGGCGAATCGATGCACTCACACCAATGTCGCGCAAGCCTGCGCCTGGCGAGTAAGGCCTGAGCGTGGAGCCCGGCGGCAGGTTCTGCGGCACGCCGTAGTAGATCTGCATGAAGTGGTTGTCGGCATAGGACACGGAGCTGTTCAGGCCGATGATCCAGTTGGGCGCAATGCGGCGCGAGGTGCCGGTGCCCAGCGAGAACACGGTGCCGGTCTCGGTGCTCTTGACGTCACTGGAGACGGTGGCGCTGGCCGACCAGTACTCCGTGAGGTTCAGGGTGCCACCCAGGGTGTAGGTGGCGCGCCGCTTGATGTTCGGCAGGCCCGCCAGCGCCGGGTCGTCGCCCGACTTGCGGCCCGAATCCAGGCGCAGGCCCAGGTTGAGCTTGAAGGTGGGCCGCTCGATCAGCGAGGCACTGGCCCCCGCCACCTCCGAGCCGCCATCCGAGAAGCTGCGCGCAATGCCGGCACGCGGGCCGTTGAAGCTGAAGCGGCCCCAGCGGACCGAGGCCAGGATGCGGCCCTTCCACTTGCGGGTGCCGGCGCCGGAATAGGCCGGCGTGTTCAGGAGGGCCGGGCCCAGCAGCCAGCTGAAGTTGCTGGGCGTGGACTCCGCGTCCACGCGGCTGGGCGGCAGGTCCAGCAGGGCGGCGGGGTCGCGGCGGGCGTTGCTGATGGCCATGCGCATGCGCTGCGTTTCGCGCGCGGCGTCGTTCTCGGCTTCGGCCGCGGCGGCGGCAGCGGTGACGCTGCCGCTCGGGCTGAGCGCAGGCATGTCCGGCGAGCTCACCTGTGCGTGGGCGCCAGCTGCAGCCAGACTGCTGCCCAGGCAGGCCAGCAGCCAGCGGGTTGATGCATTCATGTGGATCTCCGATCAGAAGCGTTCAGGTGGCGGTGCAGCCAGGCGGCGGCCAGGGCGCACAGCGTCCAGCAGATCCAGGCCGTCCAGAGCGTGTGGCTGACGTAATGGGCGCCGCGCACCAGTTGCACCGCACCGAACAGCGCGCCCAGGACGAGCACGCTCAGCAGAAGCCAGCGCGCCAGCGCCGGCCGCCAGGGCCGCCAGAGCTGCCAGGCGCCAAAAAAGGCAAAGGCCGTCACGGCGTGGCCGGACGGAAAGCAGCCGCCGGGGCCGCCGTCGCGCACGCCGGGCAGCCAGTGCGACACAAAGGGCGCCACGCCGCCGAATTCGGCCAGCTCCCAGGGGCAGCTGCTCAGGCTGAAGCGCTTGATCAACCCGACCAGCGTCACGCACAGCAGCATCACACCGATCCACTGCAGCTGCAGCTTGCGCGGGGGGCTGGCCGGCGTGCCCGCCGCAGGGCTGCGCAGGGCAATCAGCAGCATCGCGCCCAGCAGCACCCAGCCGAGCATGCGGCCGCCGTCATGCAGCACCTTGGCCAGCACGAACTGGTCGCGCCAGGCAAAGCCCTGAGCGTCTGCAAACAGATGGCTCACGCGCAGGTCTGCGGCGCTGAAGTCCCAGGCCGCAAGCAGCAGCAGTGCAGCGGCCGCGATCAGCAGGTCAAGTCGCAGGCGCTGCCGTACCGGATCGACGCGGTGCACCACTGGGCCCAGTACGGCGCTCACTTGCCTGCTCCGCGGCAGGGCGCCAGCGCATCGAACTCGCGTTCGTACAGGGCGGTCTGCACATCGGCCATGCCCAGCAGGGTGTGGAAGAGGTGGTCGTGGCTGAAGGGCTCGGCCTGGGCGCGCTGTCGTACACAGGCCTCGTTCAGGCCCGAGCGCTTGCTGAAGGTGTCCGAGAACCACATGACCATCGGCACGCGCTTCTGCACATCCGGAGCAATCGCATAGGGCAAGCCATGCAGGAAGATGCGGTTCTCGCCGAGGGATTCCCCGTGGTCCGAAACGTAGTAGAGCGCGGTTTCGATCTGCGGGCCGGCGGCCTGCAGGCGCGCCACGATGCTGCCCAGCAGATGGTCGGTGTAGAGCAGGGCGTTGTCGTAGGCGTTGCGGATCTCTTCGAGACTGCAGCGCTGCAGGTCGTCATCGCGGCAGGCCGGGGTGAAGCGGGCAAAGGCCGGCGGGTAGCGTCGGAAGTAGGCCGGGCCGTGGTTGCCGAGTTGATGCAGCACGAGCACTTCCACGCCCGGCTTCTGCGCGGCAGCTGCGCGCTGCAGGGCGGAATCGACACTGGGCAGCAGGCCTTCGTCGAGGCAGCGGCCGTCAGCGCACAGGCCCGGCGGGTTGAGCGAGGTCACGAAGTCGGTGGGCAGGCCGTCGCACACGCCCTTGCAGCCTGACTGGTTGTCCACCCAGCGCACCTGCACGCCGGCGCGGGCCAGCACATGCAGCAGGCTTTCCTGACCCTTGATGCGGCTTTCGTCGTAGTCGCGCCGGCCCACCGGAGCGAACATGCAGGGCACGGAGACCTCGGTGTTCGTGCCGCAGCTGGTGACCTGCGCGAAGTTGATGACCGGCAGCTTGGCCAGCTCGGGCGTGGTCTGCCGCGCGTAGCCGGACAGGCCCCAGTTGGCCGCGCGCGCCGTCTCGCCCACCACCAGCACGATCAAGCGTGGCCGCTCGGCCTGCGCCCAGCCCGGGCCCGGCTTGGCATCCAGGCCGATGGGCTCGCGCGGCCGCGCGGCGCCGCGCAGGTCACCTGCCACGACGCTGCCCACGGAATAGAGATAGTTCGCCGGCGTGAGCTGGTACCGCAGCTCCTTCTGATTGCGCATCAGCGAGGCCAGGGGCTGGAAGGCGGCCAGCACGCAGGCCACGCCGAGCACCACGGCGCCAATCAGGAAGACCACGCGGCGCAGCACCGCGCGCGGCAGGGGCTTGTGGATGACCTGCACGCGCAGCAGCAGCAGCATCGGCAGGCCGGCATAGAGCAGCACATGCAGCAGCATCGGCCAGGACAGGAGCTCCCGCGCCTCATGGAAGTCGGTGCGCAGCACGTTGCGCAGCATCGACGGGTCGAGCACAACGCTGTAGCGTTGCATGTAGAACGTTGCCAGTGCCGTGCCGACCAGCAGCACCGCAGACAGGGGCTTGAGCGTCCAGCGGTTCAGCAGCACGCCGAGAATGGCGGCGTGCAGGGCCACCACCAGACCCACCATGGCAGCGAGCATCGCCCAGGTGCCGGGCTCGTTCCACGCGCGGGTCTTCAGTGCGCCGGACAGAAAGGCGCCGTTGGCCGACAGCAGCCAGAACAGGCACAGGGCCACAATGACGAGTTCGACGGACACCTGCAGGCGCCATGCGCCCGGGCCGGATTGGGTGGACGGTGTCTTCGGGTCGATACTCGGGTTTTCCATGACCCGAGCATGCCCAGCGAAGCTGAAGCGAAACTGAAGGCCTGCGCTGCGGCGATCGGCCGCGAGTGAACGCCGGAAACCGACACCACCCACGCATGCGACTGCTGTTGATAGAAGACGATCCGCTGCTGGGATCGGGGCTGCGCGACTTCCTGCGTGCCGAGGGGCATGCGGTGATCTGGGCGCAGCGCATTGCCGAGGCCAACGCGCCCTCGGCAGAAAGCTTTGACGCCTATCTGGTGGACTGGTCGCTGCCGGATGGCTCCGGGTTGGACTGGCTGGTGCGCCGCCGTGCACGGGGCGATCGCACGGCCGCACTCATGCTCACGGCCCGCGATCTGCTGGCCGACCGGATCAGCGGACTGGATGCAGGCGCCGATGACTACCTCGTCAAGCCCTTTGCGCCCGAGGAGCTGAGCGCTCGGCTGCGTGCGGTGATGCGACGCCAGTCGGGCGTGTCCGAGACCGGACTGCGCTGCGGCGACGTGCTGATCGATCCGGCGGGCCGCCGCGTGCGCGTGAACGGGCAGCCGGTGGAATTGACGGCGCGCGAATGGGCGGTGCTCGAGGCCCTGGCGCTGCGGCCCGGGCGCATCGTGTCCAAGGACGAGCTTGAGCAGCTGGCGTTGGGCGGCGCGGGTGAAGTGTCCAGCAATGCGCTGGAGGTCCATGTATCGAGCCTGCGCCGCAAGCTGGGGCGTGATCTGGTGCAGACCGTGCGCGGCCTGGGCTACCGGATCAGCCTGGAGGCCCAGGCGTGAAGCCGCTGTCGATCCGCCGCGCCTTCAGCCGCATGCTGGGCCTGCACGCGCTGCTGGTGAGCGTCACGGTGGGCCTGGCCGTGTGGCTGGCGGTGCAGGGCGAGGTGCATGAGCTGATGGATGATTCGCTGCAGTCATCCAGCCGCGTGCTTGCGGTGCTGCTGGCCGATGAGCGCACGCTCGAGGACCCTGCCTTGCAGCTGCGCCTGGACCGCGCGGCCGATGGCATGGGTGAGAGTGGGCGATTCGCCTGGCAGGTGGTGGAGTACGTTGGCAGCGACACCGTCCGGGTGCTCGCGCACTCGAGCGCGGCACCGCACGACCCCTATCGCGCAGCCTCCACGGCCGGGTTCTTCGATGCCGGGCGATGGCGCATCTACGGCAGCCCGCTGGGTCACGAGGGTCGGATGCTCTATGTGGCGCAGACCCATGCCGAGCGGGTCGAGGCCCAGACCGACATTGCCCTGAACACCGGGCTGGCCGCGGTGACCATGGTGCTGCTGGCGCTGGTGTGGCTTCGGGTGGTGGTGCGTCGCGAACTGCAGCCCCTGCAGCGATTGTCCGCGCGGCTCGCGCAGCACGACCCGCTCGATGCCCGTGCCACACTGGGCAGCGCCGAACGGGCAGAACTGCAAGCGGTGCATGATGCCGTGGACGAACTGACCGCGCGGCTGGCGCGCCGCGTGGCGCAGGAGCGTGCCTTTGCGGCCCACGCCGCCCATGCCCTGCGCACACCGCTGGCCGGCATGGACGCTCAGCTGGCCGTGGCGCTCAAGACCAGCCCGCCCGAACTGACCGAGCGTCTGCAGCAGGTGCGCCAGGCCGCGGGCCGCTTGTCGCACGTAGTCACGGCCATCCTCACCCTGTTTCGCAGCGGGGTCGATCTCAAGCGCCAGGCCGTGAGCCTGGGCGAGCTGATGCGCCGCATCCCGGTGCAGGGCCTGGAGGTGCGCGTGGCCGAGGACGCGCTGCCGGTCAATGCCGACCCCGACCTGCTCGCCGCGGCGCTGATCAACCTGCTGGACAATGCGGTACGCCATGGCGCCAGCGAACTGCAGGTGGAAACGCCGCGGCCCGGCGTAGTACGCCTGAGCGACAACGGCCCGGGCGTGGATGCCCTGCGCTGGCAGGACCTGCGCCTGGCGCTTGAAGGCGGCACCCCCGCCACCGACATCGGCCTGGGCCTGGCGCTGGCCGATCTGGTGGCGCAGGCCCACGGCGGCCGCGTGACGCTGCCGGTGGCCAACCGCGGCTTCGTGGTGGAACTCAGCTTGGCCGCCGAGCTGCCGAAAACACTGCATCAAGAGACCGAGCGCTGAATCATGCTGACCCTGAGCCCGATTGTCCTGCTGCTGGCCGCCGGCCAGGCCACCCGCTGGCGCGAAGAGCAGCCGGACACGCACAAGCTCACGGCCGAGCTGGCGGACGCGAGCGTGTTCTCGCTCACGCTCAGGCATGTGCAGGCGGCGGGCCTGCCGATCGGGCTGTGCGTCAGCAGCCACACGCCGCCCTCGATCCTGGAGATTGCGCGGCGCGAGGACATTCCGCACCAGATGTGCAGCGGCGGCATGGGCGACGTGATCTCCCAGGCCGTGGCCACCTGGCAGTCGCCCGCCGGCTGGCTGGTGCTGCCCGCCGACATGCCCTGCGTGGCCCCAGGCACCATCCGCGAGGTGGCGCGACAGCTGCGCCTGGGCAAGGCCGACTGCGTGGCCCCCGCGCATGGCGGGCTGCGCGGGCATCCGGTGGCCTTCAGCGTGCGCTGCCAGGCCTCGCTGCTGGCGCTGCGGGGCGATGCGGGCGCGCGCAGCGTGCTGGACAGCCATCTGCTCCGGACCATGGAGTGCGATGACGCCGGTATCCTGCTCGACATCGATACCCCCGCAGACCGCGACCGTGCAGAAGATTTCCTACAGCATCATCCCCGCTGATCCGGCGGCCCATCTTTTCGAGATCACCCTCCGCATTGCCCAGCCCGCCGCCGACGGCCAGGTGCTGAGCCTGCCGGCCTGGATTGCCGGCAGCTACATGATCCGCGAGTTCGCCAAGAACATCGTCAGCATCGCGGCGGCCAGCGGCAACAAGCCGGTGGCACTTACCAAGCTCGACAAGGACACCTGGCGCGCCGCGCCCTGCAAGGGGCCGCTTGCGGTCACCATGCAGGTCTATGCCTGGGATCTCTCGGTGCGCACGGCGCATCTGGATCAGCACCACGGCTTTTTCAACGGCACCAGCGTGTTTCTGCGCGTGCATGGTGCCGAGCATCTGCCGCACGAGGTGGAGCTGCGCGCACCGAAGGGTGTGCGGAATTGGAAGGTGGCCACCAGCCTGCCGCGCGCGGGCAGTGGAAAGAGCGCCACTAAGCCCCAGGCCTTCGGCCTGTATGTGGCGCCGGACTATGACGCGCTAGTGGATCATCCGGTGGAGATGGGCACGTTTGCGGCCGGCAGCTTCGAGGCCTGCGGCGCGCGGCACGACATCGCCATCACCGGCCGCGTACCGGGGCTGGACATGGCGCGGCTTGAGGCCGACTTCAAGAAGATCTGCGAGGCGCAGATCAAGCTCTTCGAGCCCAAGACCTCTCTGGCGCCCTTCCTGGACAGCAGCGACCGCTATGTCTTCATGACCATGGCGGTGGGCGATGGCTATGGCGGGCTGGAGCACCGGGCCTCCACGGCGCTGGTCTGCAACCGCAGCGATCTGCCGCAGCTCGGCAGCGCCGAGAGCAGCGAGGGCTACCGCAACTTCCTGGGGCTGGTGAGCCACGAGTACTTCCACACCTGGAACGTCAAGCGCATCAAGCCGGCGGTCTTCGCCCCCTACGACCTCAGCCGCGAGACGCACACCCCGCTGCTCTGGCTGTTCGAGGGCTTCACGAGCTACTACGACGACCTGATCCTGGCGCGTACCGGGCTGATGACTGAAGACCAGTACCTCAAGGCCCTGGCCAAAACCGTCAGCGGCGTGTTGCGCGGCCCCGGGCGATTCAAGCAGAGCGTGGCGCAGAGCAGCTTCGACGCCTGGACCAAGTACTACCGCCAGGACGAGAACAGCCCCAATGCCATCGTGAGCTACTACACCAAGGGCTCGCTGGTGGCGCTCTACCTCGACCTGACGATCCGCACGCAGACGCGCGGCCGCAGGAGCCTGGACGACTTCATGCGCCTGCTCTGGACGCGCTTTGGCCGCGACTTCTATCAGGGCAAGCCGCAGGGCGTGGCGCCCGAGGAGATCGTGGGCCTGATGAAGCAGGCCACGGGCCTGGATCTTTCGCGCGAGCTGCACTTGGCCACGGGGACCACGCAGGACCTGCCGCTGGAGCCGCTGTTCGCGGCCCTGGGCATCAGCTACAGCCAACGCGCCGAGGGCAACACCCCCAGCCTGGGCGTACGCACCAAGGCGCAGGGCGGCGACTGCGTAATCGCCACCGCCTTCAACGGCGAGCCGGCGCATGCGGCGGGGCTGTCGGCCAATGACGTGATCATGGCCATCGACGGTCTGCGCGCGACACCGGCCAATCTGGACGGGCTGCTTGCTCGCTACCGCGCCGGCGACACCGTGACCGTGCACGCCTTCCGGCGCGACGAGCTGATCGAGACTCGCGTCAAGCTGGCGGCGCCGCCCGTCACCAGCGTGAAGCTGATTGCCTCGGACAAGGCCGCGGCCGAAAAGCGCAAGCTGCGCCGCCAGTGGCTGGCCGCATGAGCATGACGACGCTGCCCGAGGGTGATGTGCCCCCGCAGGACGATGTGCTGCAGCAGGGCGATGTGCTCCCGCGGGGCTATGTACTTCGCGTGGGCGCCGAGCAGATGGACATCCCCGCCGTGCATGCCTTCCTGACGCAGACCTACTGGTCCGAGGGCATTCCGTTCGAGGTGGTCGAGCGTGCGGTGCGGCATTCGCTGTGCGTGGGCGTGACGACTGAGGGCCGGCAGGTGGCCTTTGCCCGCGCCATCACGGACGAGGCGACCTTTGCGTATCTGGCCGATGTGTATGTGCTGCCCGAGCATCGCGGGCGCGGTCTGGCGCGCGGCATGCTCGCAGCGCTGTTCGCGCTGCCGGGTCTGCAGGACCTGCGCCGCTTCATGCTGGCCACGCGCGATGCGCATGCGCTCTATGCCGGCTACGGCTTCACACCGCTGGCCCGGCCGGAGCGCATGATGGAACGGCACGATCCGCAGGTGTATCAGCGCCTGGCGGCCGGCCCCACACCCTGAGGAGCTGCTGTGAAGATTCGCGCGCGCCATGCCCATCTGGTGTTCTCGTTCCTGATGAGCTCGATGATGGCCTTCATCATGACGGCAGTGGTTACGGCCATCAACACCGGGCTGGCGGGCGACTTCGTGGGCCGCTGGGCCCATGCCTTCCTGCTGGCCTGGATGCCCGCCTTTGCTTGCGTGCTCGTACTGGCGCCGCCGATCCGCCGCTGGGTCACGGCGCGGACCGTGGCCGACTGAGCCAGGAGTCAACGGAAAAATAAGTCTTTTTCGGACGTCATTGATTTATATGAAGAATCCCGGCTTGTCGCGCACCAGTCAAGCGAGAAGCGCCGATTGACCATTGAAAATTGCGTTGAATTCGGCCAGATTAGTCGCCCGCTATAGTGTGGGCAGTCGCACAAAGCTGTGCGAAGGCGACAGGCTGCGCTCGTTGCCGCTGGCCGGCAGATCCAGCACCCCGTCCACACGGGCCAGCGGCGGCCCCCCGGCCAGCCAGGCGCGCAGCGCACCCAGCCGGGGCGGCTCGCCGCGCGCATAGACCTGCACTGTGCCGTCGCGGCGGTTGCGCACCCAGCCCGCCAGGCCGAGCTGCTGGCCCAGGTCGAGGGTCGCGTCGCGAAATCCGACGCCCTGCACACGGCCTGAGACGATCACATGAAGTTCCGGCATGCTGCAAGTATGCGATTGATCGCCGCACGCGGCCGTGGGAAGTTTCCCCATCCGGCGTTGCGCCCGCCTTCTCCATCCCTGATCAAGCAATGAGCTACAGCTACTTCACCCGCATCTATGCCCACCGCGGTGGCGGCACGCTTGCCCCGGAGAACACCGTGCAGGCGCTGCAGCTCGCGCACCACATGGGCTTTGCCGGTGTCGAATTCGACGTCATGCTCACGGCAGACGACGAGCCCGTGCTGATGCACGACGCCGAGTTCGGTCGTACCGTCTTCGGCGCTGGCCAGATGAACGAGACCCGCTGGGCGGACCTGCAGCGCAAGAACGCCGGCGCCTGGTTCAAGGACCCCCGATATGCCGGCGCCCGCGTGCCGCACCTCGATCATGCGCTGTCCTTCTGCAGCGCCCGCAACATGCACATGAACGTCGAGATCAAGCCCGCGCCAGGGCGCGATGCGCGCACCGGCGAACTTGCAGCGACGTTGTGCGCGCGCTACTTCCCCCAGGACTCGAATCGCGCCAGCATCGACTTGCCCTTGCTCAGCTCGTTCAGCGCCGAGGCGCTTGCGGCCGCTGCGCTGGCTGCGCCGCACCTGCCGCGCGCGCGCCTCTGGCGCGAGCTGCCACCGGACTGGGCCGCGCAGCTGGCCGTCGCAGGCTGTGTGGCCGCCCATGTGCGGCACGACCATCTCGACGAGGCGCGCTGTGCGGCCGTCAAGCAGGCTGGCTATGGCTTGCTGGCCTATACCGTGAATGACCCGCGCCGCGCCCGCGATCTCATGGCCTGGGGCGTGGACGCGCTCTGCACCGACCGGCTGGATCTGATCGGGCCGCGCTTTCGCTAGCGCGCGCCAAGCTTGCGGCTGCCTGTCGAGACCGCTTGCGGATTACGCGTCGTTACAGCTGCCGGTCGGCCTGCGGCGGGGCATGCGGCGTTGTGGGGCTGTGCGCGCCGCAATCACGAATTCAAACGATTCAATCTCAGCCGAAACGGAGAACTGCATGTCCACTCCCAAGCTTCTCGCCCTGATGATCACCGCCGCCCTGAGTGCCGGTGCCATGGCGCAGACCAACACCGCCACCATGGCCCAGCGCGATGCCAACCAGCAGCATCGCATCGAGAACGGCCTGAAGTCCGGCCAGCTCAACACCCAGGAAGCCGCCCGCCTCGAAAAGCAGGAGGCCAAAGTGGACCGCATGCAGGCCAACGCCCTGAAGGATGGCAAGCTGAGCGCGGCCGAGCGCGCCCGCATCGACAACGCCCAGGACAAGGTCAGCGCCAACATCTACAAACAGAAGCATGACGCCCAGACCGGCAACCCCAACAGCGCAGCCAGCCAGCGCATGCAGCAAACCGTGCAGCGCGACGCCAATCAGGAGCAGCGCATTGCCAACGGCGTGAAGAACGGCTCCCTGACCAACAAGGAAGTGGCCCATCTGGAGCGCGGCCAGGCCCGTGTGGATGGCGCCCAGGCCCGCGCCGGCGCCGACGGCCATGTGAGCGCCGCCGAGCAGGCACGCATCAACGCCCGCCAGAACAACCAGTCCGCCAAGATCTACAACAAGAAGCACAACGAGCGCACGCGCGGCTGACCGGCAGGGCCGGGCAGCTCGCGCAATCGGGCTGCTGCGGCTGACCGGCAGGGCCGGGCAGCTCGCGCCCTCGGGCTGCTGCGGCTGACCGGCAGGGCCGGGCAGTCCGTGCACACGGTCAGCGGTGGCTGACCGGCACAAACCGAACCACGCTCTCCTCCCTGAAGTGCCTGACGGCCCGCCCAGCGCGGGCCGTCGGTCTTCTGGCCCCTAAAATCGGCGATTCCTCTTCACAACCCCGAGGCGCGCCCGAAGTGCGCCTTTTGCCGCCACAGCGCGACCGAGCATCCGGACCATGAAAGCAGCAGAGATCCGCGAAAAGTTCCTGTCCTTCTTCGAGTCGAAGGGCCATACCCGCGTGCGAGCCTCCAGCCTCGTGCCGGGCAACGACCCCACGCTGCTGTTCGTGAACTCCGGCATGGTGCAGTTCAAGGACGTGTTCCTCGGCACCGACAAGCGCGCCTACAGCCGCGCAACCACCGCGCAGAAGAGCCTGCGCGCCGGCGGCAAGCACAACGACCTCGAGAACGTCGGCTACACCGCCCGCCATCACACCTTCTTCGAGATGCTGGGCAACTTCAGCTTCGGCGACTACTTCAAGCGCGACGCGCTCAAGTTCGCCTGGGAGCTGCTG
>JAIXTA010000106.1 GCA_027484405.1 Burkholderiales bacterium | reverse complement strand
GGTCAGAATGCCTGCTGCAGTGTCGGAGCCGTTGGACGAGGTCTCAATGAACAGCAGCGCATCGGAACTTTTCATGAGACGCAGCGACTCGCCGTAGGCGACCTTGGGGCTCACGATCACCCTGTCCTGCAGCTCCGGATAGCGTTCCTGCACCAGCCGGGCTACAGGCGCGCAGTCCCCAATGAACTCGACACGCACCAGGCGAGCATCTGCCCGCCGGGCATGACGTTCGCGCAGCGCATCGAACAAGCCCAGAGGAATGTTCTCGGGTTTGTAGATCGTGCCCAGGTAGCGCAGAACGAACGGGGCTGCCAGATGACCTTGCGGAGGAACCGGCCCGCCTGAGCCATCGGCATCGAACAGGTCGGGGTTGTATCCGTTGGTGATGGTGCGTGCAGCCACTCCAAAGCTGCGGGCGTAATGCTCGGTGATCGGGTCAGACACAGAGGACACGCCGTCCGCGTGGCGGCAGAACAGTGCATCGAGCCGATCCTCGATCCAGCGCGAGAATGCCGAGCCGCGCACGATGTGGTTCTGGCTGAAGGCATCGCGGTAGTCCAGCAGCCACGTCCGGCGGTAACGGCGGCGCACCAGCCAGCCGGCCAGGTGCATGGGCCAGGGTGGGCTGGACGAGATCACCACGTCGGCCCGTTGCAGCACCGGAACAGCGTCCCGGTGAAAAGCGGGATGCACGAAACGCAACGCAAACGGCAGTCGGCTGTCCGGCAACTGGCCCAGGAAACGGGTGAGCCAGCGCTTGAAGCCCCGCAAGGCCTCCAGCCAGCCCCGGCGGGAAGGCGCAGCCTGTGTGACCGACGCGGCTGGCCCACCAACCGGTTCACCGGAACGCCCCAGACTGACCACGTGGACGTGGGGCGGCATGGGTTCGTTGTCGATGGCCGTCAGCAGGCGTTTGGCGGTGGTCACTACAGCCACCTCATGCCCCGCCTCGTGAAGGAACCGGGAAAAACCCAGGATGCGGCGCGCACCGGCCGAATTGAGCGGCGGGAAGTAGTGCACCAGAAAGACGATCTTCATGAAACAAGCTTCAGCAGCGGACCTCGAAACGCTCCAGCCAGAAGCCGAAACAGGCGTAACGCCAGAAGCGCTGAGCCGTCTCGGCATTCAGTACAGAAGTGCCAGCAAAGTCGTCGACCACCCGCGGCGTCACGAAGCCGCCCGAATGCTTCACCGCCAGGGCCAGCCCTTCTTCGATCAGGCTCCGCAGCGGTCCCATGAACCAGCGGGCTTCTGCTGTGGCAAAACCGATCTTGTCACGCCGATCGAGGATGAGGTCAGGCACCCGCTGTCGCATCGCCTGGCGCAGGACGAACTTGGTCCGGGCCTCGTGGAGCTTGTCGTCCGTGGCCACTGCCAGCGACAGCTCGACCAGACCGTGGTCCAGGAAAGGCACGCGAGATTCCAGCGAATGCCGCATGGAACTCCGGTCTTCCCAGTGCAGCAGCATCTGCAGGTTGTCGCGGGTGAGCTGATCCAGCGAGTGGGCCAGCACTGGCGGGGTGCCACGGCCCAGCGTGCGGGTGTCCCGTGATCGAGCAGCAGCCGGCTGGGCTTCAGGAGCGATCCACGGGGTGCGGTGACCACTCTTGCCCACCCAGGACCGGAGTCGCAGCCGGACGCCTTGGGGCAACGCGGTATCCAGCACCCGCATCGCCAGCTCTGCGTGTGAGCGACCTGAATCTTTGCGGTAGGCCGACCACTCGCGAACCAAAGCCCGCCAGCGACCTTTCACCAGCAACTCCAGCAAGTGTGGACCGATGAAGCTGCTGTACCCGCCAAGCTGTTCGTCGGCGCCCTGCCCATCCAGCATCACCTTGATGCCGGCTTCAGCCGCGAGCCGAAACACCTCGGACTGAGCATGAATACTGGTGGATCCAAAGGGCTCGTCCTGGAACCACACCAGCTCTCGCACATCATTGACCAGCCGTACCGGGTCAGGCTGTATCCGATGGGAATGGGTGCGACAGGCTGCAACCACCGCGTCGATGTACACCGACTCGTCGACACGGGGATCTTCCGACACGGCGGAGAAGGTATGGATGTCCGGATGACCGAGTTCACCGCGGGACTGGAGCTCGCGCAGGGAAGCGACGATGGATGAAGAGTCCAGACCGCCCGACAGGCAACTGCCCAGCGGCACCGCGCAGATCGAGTGCGACTTCACTGCCTGGGTGAACGCTTGATGAAACCGGTCCGCATCGACGGGTGAGTCCACCACAGCAGGCGCCAGGGTGTACCAGCGGCGGGTCGGCAAATGGCCCGCACTGACCAAGCTTTCGATGTCGGACAAATCCACGCTGGCACAGTGACCGGGCAAGAGCTGCAACACACCAGCGAACAAGGTCTGGTCGGTGTGGTCCAGGGCGCTCCAGTGAAGAAAGTCGAAGGCGGTCTGCCGATTCAGCCGGGCCAGCCAGCCGGGCACTGCAGTGAACTGCTTTATTTCTGAAGCGACATACAGGGCATTGCCGAGAAAGGCGTAATACAGGGGCTTGATACCGAACCGGTCACGGGCAATCAGACATGTCCCTCGGGCCGTATCCATCAGGAGGAACGAAAACATCCCCTCGAGGCGCCCGAGCGCCGCTTCTCCCCAGGCCTGCCATGCGAGCAGCAGAACCTCTGTGTCGGTGTCGGTGCGGGCATGCAACCCCAGTGCCGCCAGCTCGTGCCTCAGGGCTCTGTGGTTGTAGATCTCGCCATTGAACACGACCCAGCAGCGGCCGTCGACACTGGCCATGGGCTGGTGCCCGGCCCGCGTCGTCTCCACGATGGACAGCCGCCGATGTCCCAGCACTACCTGACCTCCGACATCCGTTCCGGGTGTGGGCTCAAAGCCAAGCTCACCGGCGCTCGGGAAGACTGCAAACCCTTCATCGTCGGGCCCCCGATGAGCAATCAGCCGCGTCATGTCGCGCACGACGCCAAGGGGTACGGGGCTGGCTGAGAAAGCGGCGGTCAGTCCACACATAGGTTCTGTCTGATCAAAGCAGCCGCAGCCTGGAGCGGCCGGCAGCACGGGGATTGTGCCTGCCGCCGGACAGCCAAAAAAAAGCCACCTCGCGGTGGCTTGT
>JAIXTA010000197.1 GCA_027484405.1 Burkholderiales bacterium | reverse complement strand
GTCCCCTGGCGCGCCCGCGAAGCGCTAGGTGGGTAGGGTGGATCGGATCGGGATGGACGCGGGGAGGGGGCCGAAAACAAAAAAGCCCTTGAAAATCAAGGGCTTGGATTCGTGACTGGCGGAGAGGGAGGGATTCGAACCCTCGGTACGGTTGCCCGTACGCCTGATTTCGAGTCAGGTACATTCGACCACTCTGCCACCTCTCCGGCTGGGTCGTTAGCTCTCTAGTGTATCAGAGCACGGCCGGCCGCCGGGCTGGCGCAGGCGCGCCGCGGCAGGGTGCTCGCAGGCTTTCAGGCGCGCTCGAACCACACCACGTGGTCGGCCTGCAGGCGGATGCCGATGGCTTCGCCGATGGCGTGGTCGTGGTGGCTCGGCACCAGGGTCAGGATCTCGCGGCCGCTGGGCAGGCGCAGGGTGTACATGAACTCGGCGCCGCGAAAGGCCTTGCGCACGATGGTGGCCTGCAGCGCCGCGTGGTCGTCATGCACCACATCATCGGGGCGCAGCAGCACATCCACATGGCGTGGCGGCAGGTGCGGGTGATTGCACTTGTCGGGCGGCGTGATCCAGCCCAGTTCAATCAGCACATGATCGTGGCCGTGATCGGCGGGCTGGTGCAGCTCGCCGGGCACGAAGGCGCCTTCGCCCACGAAGTCCGCCACCACGCGCGTGGCCGGCTGGTGGTACAGGTTGTACGGGCTGTCCCACTGCAGCAGCTGCCCGCCGTGGATCACGCCGAGGCGATCAGCCATGGCAAAGGCCTCGTGCTGGTCGTGCGTCACCAGGATGGCGGTGGTGCCGGTGGCCTTGAGCAAGGCGCGCACCTCGCTCGACAGGCGCTCGCGCAGGTCCACATCCAGGCTGGAGAAGGGTTCGTCCAGCAGCATGAGCGCCGGACGCGGCGCCAGGGCCCGCACCAGGGCCACGCGCTGCTGCTGGCCGCCGGAAATCTCGTGCGGGTAGCGCGCGGCCAAGGCGCTCAGATCGGCCAGCTGCAGCAGCTCGGCCACGCGCTGCTCGCGTTCAGCGGCGGGCAGGGCCTTGAGACCAAAGCCGATGTTCTGCGCCACGGTCAGGTGCGGAAACAGCGCAAAGTCCTGGAACACCATGCCCACGCCGCGCTCGTTGGGCAGCACCAGGGTGCCGTCGCCACTGAGCAGGCGGCCGTTCAGTGCAATGCGCCCGGCCTGCAGGGGCATGAAGCCGGCAATGGCGCGCAAGAGGCTGGACTTGCCGCAACCCGAGGGGCCGAGCAGGCAGCCGATCTCGCCTTGCGCCAACGAGAAGGACACGCCGGCCAGCAAGCTCTCGCGCTGGCCGGGATAGCGCAGGCCCACCGATTCAAGCGTCAGAAAGCCGGGGTGGGCCGGCGCCGCATCGGCGTGCGCACGCGTGCCCGGCAGCGGCGAGCTCAGGGCCGGGGCGGCATCTGCAGCCACGGGGCGCAGGCCGGCCGGCGCACCCGCGCCCACGCTGCCTTCGAACTCCGTGCGTTGCTGCATCTGCATGGCAAACTGTGAAGCTGTTTGAGTTTGAGAATTGTTCGCATTTTAGTGCCGGGCGACCAGGCTGTGCTCAAGATAGGGTGCGGCACGGCGTGGCGGCTTGATCCAGATCGTCTTGCCGGCACGCGCCGGCGCGCACTATGCGGGCCGGCGTGAGGGCAGGCGTGCACGCCGCGGAACCCGTGCAGCGCGTGACGGCCTGCAGGCGAAAGCTGTGGGTCGCGAACCCGCTGCGCAGCAGTGCGCTGTGCCGCCATTTTTGGCCGAAAGTGAACGAATTATTTTTGAAGAATGGTCGGTTTTCGCTTGTCCCAAGCCAGTTTTGGTCATTTCTTTGTGTCTGATTTTTTTAGTCCGATTTTGCATTCATTCCTGAGCCATATTCCCTCATGACCTTGAGCATCAGCACCTCGCCCCAAGCCGCTGCGCCGGCCGCCGCCGCGCAGGGGCTTGCGCTGCGCTGGGCGGCGCTGGGGCTGGGCGGGCTCTTGCTGCTGCCGATGCTGGCCTTGCTTGCACTGGGCGTGCAGGGGCTGGCCTCCGGCAGCCTCACGCACCTGTTTGCCACGGTGCTGCCCGATGCGCTGCTCACCTCGGCCGTGCTGGCGGGCGGCAGCCTGGTGGGCGCGGTGTTCATCGGCGCGGGCTGCGCGTGGCTCGTGGAGCGCTACGCCTTCCCCGGCCGCGCGGTGCTGGCCTGGCTGCTGGTGCTGCCGCTGGCCATGCCGACCTACGTGATCGCCTACGCCTACACCGACCTGCTGCAGTTCTCCGGGCCGATCCAGCGCTTCATGCGCCTGGACCTCGGCCTGAGCTGGCGCCTGCCCGAGGTGCGCTCGCTGCCGGGCGCGGTGGTGTTGTTTTCGCTGGTGCTGTACCCCTATGTCTATCTATTGGCGCGGGCGGCGTTTGGCGATCTGCCGGCGTCCCTGGTGGAAAGCAGCCGGCTGCTTGGAGTGAAAGCCTCGCAGGTGTTCTGGCGCGTGGCCCTGCCCCTAGCGCGCCCAGCCGTGGCGGCGGGGGCGGCGCTGGTGGTCATGGAGACCCTGGCCGACGTGGGCGCCACGTACTACTTCGGCCTGCGCACCTTCTCGGCCGCCATCTACAACGCGTGGTTCGGCCTGGGTGATCGGCCCGCGGCGCTGCTGCTGGCGCTGGTGCTGCTGGCGCTGGTGGGCCTGCTGTTCTGGGTGGAGCGGCGCGCGCGCAAGGGCATCAGCCATGCGGGTTCGCGCGTGGCGCGGCCCATGCGCCGCCATGCGCTGCCGGGCGCCCGCGGCTGGACGGCGGCGCTGCTGTGTGCGCTGCCGGTGCTTCTGGGCTTCGTGCTACCGGTGCTGGGGCTGACCTGGATGATGCTGCGTGAACCCGAGTGGACCACCCAGCTCGACCGCTTCTGGGGCTGGAGCTGGAACACCCTGCGCCTGGGTGTGCTGGGCGCCACCCTCACGCTGGCTGTGGCCCTGCTGCTGGCCTATGCCAAGCGGGTGGCCGGCTCGCGCCTGCTCAACACCACGGCCGGGCTGTTGAGCTTCGGCTATGCGGTGCCCGGCGCGGTGATTGCCCTGGCCGTGCTCTGGCCGCTGGGTACGGCCGACCGCCTGCTGGCCGAAAGCATGGGCTGGACCGGGCTGATCTTCATCGGCACCCTGGGCGGCGTGCTGTACGCCTATGTGCTGCGCTTCTTTGCGGTGGCCTATGGCGGCATCGACACCGGGCTGGCACGCATCACGCCCAACCTGGACATGGCCGCCCGCACCCTGGGCGCCAGCCGCTGGCGCCTGCTGGTGGATGTGCACCTGCCCATGCTGCGCCGCCCGCTGGCCGTGGCCTGGCTGCTGGTGCTCATCGACGTGATGAAGGAGCTGCCGGCCACGCTCATGCTGCGGCCCTTCAACTTCGACACCCTGGCCGTGATTGCCCAGAATCTGGCCAAGGACGAACGCCTGGCCGAGGCCGCGCTGCCCTCGCTGGCCATCGTCGCCCTCGGGCTGATCCCGCTGGTATTGTTGTCTCGCGTCATGCATCGCGGCGCCTGATGCCCCGCAGCGGCCCGTGCGCCGCACCCGGGGGTCGACACACTACTCAGTCGCGAGCCCAAGCGAGGGAGCATCCATGAGTGAACTGCTGGACAACCGTGTGGCCATCGTCACCGGCGGGGCGCGCGGCGTCGGTTTTTCAATTGCCCAGACCCTCTCCATGCACGGTGCGCACGTGCTGATCGTGGACAACGGCTGCGCCCTGGATGGCAGCCCTGAAGACCCCACCGCCTGCGAGGCCGCGGCCGAGCGCTGCAAGGGCGAGGCGATCGCCCGCTCGGTGCTCGAGTCCGGCGTGGCGCAGGAGGCCGTGGACCTGGCGGTGCAGCGCTATGGCGCCGTGGACATCGTGGTGAATGCGGCAAACGTGGTGCGCAACCATGCGCTGGGCGAGGGCAGCCCGGACGACTTCGACGCCGTGCTGGCCAACGGGCTCACCGCCACGCAGCGCATGCTGCATGCGGCCGTGCCCGTCATGAAGCGCCAGCGCGAGGCCGGCCGCGTGCCCGGTGCGCTGCTCAATCTGGTGTCCAGTGCCGGCATCTATGGGCGCCGCAATGCCCTGGCGCAAAGCACCTGCTCGGCGGCCGTCATGGGCCTGACGCGTGCTGCGGCGCTGGACCTGCGCGCCTCGCGCATCACCTGCAATGCGCTGGTGCCCTTCGTCGGCTCGCGCAGCGACCTGGCCTTTGAACCGGCCACCGACAGCGAGCGCCGCTACAAGACCCAGGCCAGCCGCATCAACCCGAGCTTTGCCGCGAACCTGGCTGCCTGGCTGGTGAGCACCGAGGCCGCCAGCGTGACCGGCCAGCTTTTCGCCGTGCGCGCCCGCGAGATTTTCCTGTTCACCCAGCCGCGGCCCGTGGAGCGCGTGTTTGGCGGCGCCGGCATCCTGGATGCGGACGAGATGAGTGATCTTGTCCTCAACAAGCTCGCCGCCTACTTCACCCCGCTGGAAACGGATCGGGATGTGTTCAACACGGAACCGATTCTCTGAGCGCCGCTTGCGCAGCAACCTTCACGCACAACAAGAAGTCGAGGAGATGCCATGAGCCAGTACGTATTCGAGCCGCACGCCGTGCCGGCTGTGCCTGTGGAGGGCGGTGGCCTGTTTCCGGTCAACCGCATCTACTGCGTGGGCCGCAACTATGCCGAACACGCCATCGAAATGGGCCACAGCGGCCGCGAGGCGCCGTTCTTCTTCTGCAAGCCGGCCGACGCGATCGTCGTGGCCGACCCCGAGGCCAAGCTGCCCTACGCACTGGCCACGAGCAACCTGCACTACGAGTGCGAGCTGGTCGTGGCCATCGGCCATGGCGGCGCGCACATCCCCGTCGAGCAGGCGGGCAGGCACATCTTCGGCTACGCCGTCGGTCTGGACATGACCCGCCGCGACCTGCAGGGCGAGGCCAAGAAACAGGGCCGCCCCTGGGACACCGGCAAGGCCTTCGACCATTCCGCACCCATCGGCCGTATCCATCGCGGCAGCGAGCTGATGACCGCAGGCAGCATCGAGCTCGCCGTGAATGGCACCACCAAGCAGAGTAGCGATGTGGGCAAGATGATCTGGAGCGTGGCCGAGATCATTGCCCACCTGTCCGAGCTCTTCGTGCTCAAGCAGGGCGACCTCATCTTCACCGGCACACCCGAAGGTGTGGGTCCAGTCGTGAAAGGGGATGTGATGACCGCCAAGGTGCAGGAGCTCGCGCCCATCACCGTGCACATCACCTGAAGCGCTGCGCACCATGACGGAATGATCTCGCGCTGCGCGCTCAATGACCCGGCGGCTGCGCCGCCTCAATGATTCAACAGTCGCTGGTGGGCCGGCGTTGCCTTCAGCCCGCCGCGTTCAGGTTCACCGCCCATGAAGCTCTACAGCTATTTCCGCTCCAGCGCGTCTTTCCGCGTGCGCATCGCCCTGAACCTCAAGGGCCTGGCCTACGACTACGTGCCGGTGCATCTGGTCAAGGACGGCGGCGAGCAGTTCAAGCCCGAGTACCAGGCCCGCAACCCGCACGGGCTGATTCCGTTGCTCGAAGACGGCGCAGCGAGCATCACGCAGTCCCTGGCCATCATCGAATACCTGGAAGAGAGCCACCCCGAACCTGCGCTGCTGCCCAAGGCTCCGGCAGATCGCGCCTATGTGCGCGGCGTGGCGCTGTCGATCGCTTGCGAGATCCACCCCCTGAACAATCTGCGCGTGCTGCGCGAGGTCAAGCGCCTGGGCGGCGAAGACGCCAAGAACGACTGGTATCGCCACTGGTGCAAGAACGGGCTCGAACTGCTCGAAATGCAGCTCGCGCACGACCCCCGCGTGGGCCGCTGCGCGTTTGGCGACACGCCCACCCTGGCCGACGTGTGCCTGGTGCCGCAGTGGTTCAACGCGCAGCGGTTCGAGACCGACTTGTCAGGCTGCCCGACGCTCGCGCGTATCGTCGAGCATTGCAAGGGACTGAAGGCCTTTGCGGATGCGGCACCGGCGGCGCAGCCGGATGCGGAGTGAGCCGGCGCCGGTCTGCCCGCAGCATCAGCGCTTCTGATACTGCTGCGCTCCAAACAGCGCCTGCTTGGCCTTGTCGTCCATGAGTGGCTTGCGGCGGTCGGCCAGGACCTTGATGCCGCGCTGCACGGCGGGGCGGGCTTCGATGGCGTCGAACCAGCGCTTGGCGTTGGGGAGGTCGGCCCAGTCGATGCCCTGCGCCGCAGCGTTGCGGCACCAGGGGTAGATGGCCATGTCGGCAATCGAGTACTGCTTGCCGGCCACGTATTCGTGCTTGGCGAGCTGCTTGTCGAGCACGCCGTACAGGCGCTTGGCCTCGTTGGTGTAGCGGTCGTAGGCGTACTGGATGCGCTCTGGCGCGTAGATGCGGAAGTGGTGGTTCTGGCCGAGCATGGGCCCGAAGCCGCCGACCTGCCACATCAGCCATTCCATGACCTTGTACTTGCCTGCGGTGTCCTTGGGCAGAAATTTGCCGGTCTTGCCCGAGAGGTACAGCAGGATGGCGCCGCTCTCGAACAGGCTGATCGGCTTGCCGTCCGGGCCGTCAGGGTCGACGATGGCCGGGATCTTGTTGTTGGGGCTGATCTTGAGGAAGGCCGGCGCAAACTGCTCGCCGGCACCGATGTCGACGGGAATGGCCTCGTAGGCGAGGCTGCATTCCTCCAGCATGATGTGGACCTTGTTGCCGTTGGGCGTGGGCCAGCTGTAGCACTGAATGGTCATGGTGGGGTCTCCTTGTCTAGTCTGCCCCTCCACCGCGCGGCGAGTACGCCGCTTGGAAGATTTGCGGCGCGGAGCGGTGCTCCGCAAAACCCCGCAAACTTCCTCCGCTCGCAGGGGAGGGAATCAATACAAACTAACTGCCGCGCGTGATCGGCACGGCGCGTGCGTCCTCGGGCAGCTTCAGGTGGCGGGCAATCTCCCACTTGGCAATCGCGTTGCGGTGCACCTCGTCCGGGCCGTCGGCCAGGCGCAGTGTGCGACTGCTGGCATAGAGGTAGGCCAGCGGGTAGTCGTCGGACACACCGCCGCCGCCGAAGGCCTGGATGGCCATGTCCACCACCTTGCAGGCCACATTCGGCGCCACGACCTTGATCATCGCGATCTCGGTCTTGGCCACCTTGTTGCCCACGGTGTCCATCATCCAGGCGGCCTTGAGTGTGAGCAGGCGCGCCTGGTCGATCATGCAGCGCGCCTCGGCAATGCGCTCGTGCCAGATGCTCTGGTTGGCAATGGGCTTGCCGAAGGCGATGCGGCTGGAGAGGCGCTGGCACATAAGCTCGAGCGCCCGCTCGGCCACGCCAATCAGGCGCATGCAGTGGTGGATGCGGCCCGGCCCCAGGCGGCCCTGGGCGATCTCGAAGCCCCGGCCTTCACCAAGCAGGATGTTCTCCACCGGCACGCGCACGTTCTTGAAGAGAATCTCGCAGTGGCCGTGTGGCGCGTCGTCATAGCCGAACACATTCAGCGGCCGCTTGACGGTGATGCCCGGCGTGTCGGCAGGCACCACGATCATGCTTTGCTGCTCGTGCTTGCCGGCATCCGGGTTGGTCTTGCCCATGAAGATGTAGACCTTGCAGCGCGGGTCGCCCGCGCCGCTGATCCACCACTTGTGGCCGTTGATGACATAGTGATCCCCATCGCGCTCGATGCGGCTTTCGATGTTGGTGGCGTCGCTGGAGGCCACGGCCGGCTCGGTCATGGCAAAGGCGCTGCGGAACTCGCCAGCCAGCAGGGGGTCGAGCCACTGGCGCTTGAGGTGCTCGGCGGCGTAGCGCTCCAGGGTCTCCATGTTGCCGGTGTCCGGCGCGCTGCAATTGAAGACCTCCGGCGCCCAGGTCACGCGGCCCATGATCTCGCACAGCGGCGCGTAGTCCAGATTCGACAGGCCCTCGGGCACGCGCTCGCTCTTGGGCAGGAAGAGGTTCCACAGGCCGGCGGCGCGGGCGCGGGGCTTCAACTCTTCAATCAGCTTCGTGGGTACCCAGGCATTGCCCGCAGCACGGTTGGCCTCGACTTCCTCGTGGAAGCGCTTTTCGTTGGGGTAGATGTGCTCGTCCATGAACGCGAGCAGCTTTTCGCGCAGGGTCTGGCAGCGCGGGGAGTAGTCGAATTGCATTGCGCCGGTCTCCGGGATCGGGTCTTCTCGAGCGGGAGAGCGTAGCGGGAATCGCCACGGAAGCGAACGATCGTTCGTGATAACTTGCCCGGTCAGTCGAACAGACAAGACGCAACCGACAAGATCGAGGAGACCCGTCATGCGCGCAGTGGTGTGCACTCAATGGGGCGGCCCGGAGCTGCTGGAAGTCAAGGATGTGCCGGAGCCCGTGGCGGGCTCGGGCGAGGTGCTGATCGACATCCAGGCGGCCGGGGTCAATTTCCCGGACGTGCTGATCATCCAGAAGAAGTACCAGATGCAGCCGCCGCTGCCCTTCACGCCGGGCGCCGAGATTGCCGGCGTGGTGCGTGCGGTGGGCGAGGGCGTCAGCCACGTGAAGCCGGGTGATTCGGTCATTGCATTCGCCGGTCTGGGCGGCTTTGCCCAGGCGGTGAGCGTGAAGGCCGAGCTGGTGCTGCCCATGCCGCCCGGCGTGCCCTTCGAACTGGCCGCAGCGTTCAGCCTGGCCTACGGCACCAGTTGGCATGCGGTGCGCGACCGTGCGGCGCTCAAGGCGGGCGAGACGATGCTCGTGCTCGGCGCCGCCGGTGGCGTGGGCCTGGCGGCGGTTGAGATCGGCAAGGCCATCGGTGCGCGCGTGATCGCCTGCGCCGGCAGCGACGAGAAGCTGGCCGTCTGCCGCCAGCACGGGGCGGATGAGACCATCAAATACGACAGCGAAGACCTGCGCGAGCGGATCAAGGCCCTCACCGGCGGCAAGGGCCCCGATGTCATCTATGACGCCGTGGGCGGCAAGTACGCCGAGCCCGCATTCCGCTCGATCGCCTGGCGCGGCCGCTACCTGGTGGTGGGTTTTGCCGCGGGCGACATTCCCAACCTGCCGCTGAACCTGCCCCTGCTCAAGGGCGCGAGCCTGGTGGGCGTGTTCTGGGGCGAATTTGCCAAGCGTGAACCCAAGGCCAACCTCGCCGGGATGATGGAAATGATGGGCTGGATGCGCGAAGGCAAGCTCAAGCCCCTGATTTCAAAGACCTATTCGCTCGACCAAGCGCCCCAGGCCCTGGCCGACATGGCCGCCCGCAAAGTGGTGGGCAAGATCGTTATCAAGCCCTGATTCCTCCTTAGCGTCGAACGCCGTGAACATCGCGCGCCTAGAAAACAAGCTCCTGGTGGTCAGTGAAGAGGTCGGCGTGTCAGCGTATGACTTCAATTTCGACCTCCACTTCGCATGCACACACCCATACCAAATTGAAGGCGAGGAGATGTGTGTGCTCAGGGTCGGTGCGATCGACAACTATGAGCGGGAGTTCGATGACAAGTTGGCATTGGGCTTGCGGCCCGTCAACAGTCCAGCGGAGCATGCGCTCGCGAGTGAGCTTGAGGGTTGGTACCCCCTCATAAGTGACCTCACGCCGAGAACCCAGGTGTTCGAAAGTCTGCCTATGGCCAGTGCAATAGAGGCGTCCTTCGGCTGGCCCATCTTCCTCAAGGGCTCAAGGCAAACGAGCAAACACAATCCCGACTTATCGGTTATCGAAAACGGCTCGCACTACGAGCGCGCGGCCGAGCTTTACAAGGCAGACCCCATCCTTCACTGGCAAAAGCCTGTTGTAAGAGAGTTTGTTTCCCTTGCACCGGTCGGCGGTCATGTCCCCGGTAAGGTCCGCCCGTCAGTCGAATATCGTTCGTTCTGGTGGCATGGCGAATGTGTCGGCTGGGGGCGGTATTGGTATCAGGTAGCGCCATATAACTGCGCTGATGCGGAAGCCGGCTTGGCCATTGCGCGAGAAGCAGCGGTGCGTCTCCGAGTGCCGTTTCTTGTAGTTGACTTCGCCAAAACTCTCGACGGGCGCTGGATTGTCATCGAATGCAATGATGCTCAGGAGTCAGGGTACGTAGGTGTCGCCCCACTTGGGTTGTGGCGCCAAGTGCTTGAGCGAATAGGCGCCTAAACCTCGATCGAGCGCAAGCCTTAGGGCCCCGCTGATTTCGAATGAGTGGTGCCGCACCGACCCTTCAGCGCAGGCGCCGATACCGGCTCTTGATCAGTGCGCCGAAAACCTCGGTGCCTAGATGCTCGAACTTGAGCATCGAATCCAGCTCGCCAAACAGCGGGCTGCCGCCGCCCAGCAGCACGGGTACGCGGCTCAGGGTCAGCTCGTCGATCAGATCAGCACGCAGCAAGCTGGTGATCAGCTTGCCACCGTCGATGTAGAGCGAGCGGTGACCGCGCGCATGGGCTGCGGCCACCACCTCGGCGGGTGGGCCGGACAGAAAGTGCACCTCGCCCGTGACCTTTGCGGGTGCACTGCGGTGGCAGCTGGACACCACATAACAGGGCTTCTCGTAGGGCCAGGCCTCGAAGCCGAGCACAAATTCGTAGGTGCCGCTGCCCATGACCACGGCGTCTATGCCGGCCATGAACTCGGCGTAGCCGTAATCACTGCCGGCGGGGTTGGGCGTATCGAACAGCCACTGCAGGCTGCCGGCGCGGTCGGCGATGTAGTTGTCCAGGCTGGTGGCGATGTAGACGTGGTTGGGCATGGCGGCTGAACGGGGCTGCGGGTGTGCTGGCTTTGCAGTGTGCGGGCGTGCTCCTGTCAGGCGCTGTCAGCAGACCTTGGGGTACAGCGTGGGCGGGTTCTGCAATCACGCCACCGCGCCGCCCGTGCCCCTGCCAGGCCACCGCAACTGCTTCCCGCTTGTCTGGTGCGGTTCTTCAGCCATTTTGGCCTGGAGAGCCGCATGAATGCTCGCTATCGCTTTTGAAGTGCTGCGGGCTACATCGCGCCCTGTCGGGCCGAAGCCGGGACAAGTTCCCGTTGCTGAAGCGGGCTATGCGCATCTGAGCCCCGCGTTTCTGCAGTTCGTCGCAGTTGCGCTGAAACAGTCATCTGCGCTCCGTAGAGTTCGGGCTGTTGCAGAACTGGCGCAAACGCCAAGCTGCGTCCATAACGATTTCATCTGCGGGGAGCATCATGAAACTGCGTCGTCCTCTCTTCAAACCCATGGTTGTGGTTCTGGCCATTGCCCTGAGTGTCGGCCTGGCGGGCTGCAACAAGGGCGGTGGCGATGCCGAGGCCAAGCCCAAGGAAGACAAGGCCCTGCGCTTCACAGCCCAGGAAGTCACCCAGCCCAAGCTGATGGTGCTGCCGGAGCTGGTGGAGTTCAGCGGCCCGCTGTCGGCGGTGCACAGCGCCACGGTGCGCAGCAAGGCGGGGGCTTCGCTGGTGAGTCTGGACGTGGCCGAAGGCCAGCGTGTACGCGCCGGCCAGCAGCTGGGTCGGCTGGATCTGGCCGACGCCCTGTCACGGGTGGATGACCGCCAGGCGAGCCTGGCCTCGGCGCGCGCGCAGCTGGCCAATGCCGAGCGCACCCATGCCAACAATGAGCGCCTGGCCTCGCAGAACTTCATCAGCCCCACCGCGCTGGATGCCAGCCGCTCGTCGCTGGAAAGCGCCCGGGCGTCGGTCAAGTCGGCCGAAGCCCAGCTCACGGGCAGCAAGGTGCAGCTGCGCGACTCTGCACTCACCGCACCGATCGACGGCATCGTCAGCAAGCGCCATGTGGTCGCAGGTGAAAAGCTCACCGTGGATCAACCGGTGGTGACGATCGTCGATCTGCGCCTGCTGGAGATCGCAGGCGCCGTCGGCACGCATGAGGTCTCGCGTCTGAAGGTGGGCATGCCGGTCTCTGTGAAGGTGGAAGGCATCGACAAGCCCCTGCAGGCCAAGATCAGCCGCATCGCGCCGGCGGCTGAAGGCGGTACACGCTCGATCGGTGTGTTCGTCCGACTGGACAACCCCAACGAGATGCTCAAGGCCGGCCAGTTCTCCGTGGCTTCGGTGAACGTGGCGGACACGCCGCCAACCATGACCATTCCGACCGTCGCCGTGTTCACGCTCAGCGGCCAGGACTACGTCTGGACGGTGGAGAACAACAAGCTCACGCGCCGCATCGTCACCACGGGCCGCAAGGACGCCGCCAGCGGCCGCGTGGAAGTGCTCTCCGGTCTGCCCAAGGAAGCCACCGTACTGGCCCAGCGCTTCGATGGCCTGAAGGAGGGCAGCGAGGTGGCCATTCTCAAGCCGGGAGCCAACGTGGGTGACAAGGCGGGCGTTCCCGCGGTTGCCTCGCCCGCACCCACGGCCGCCACCGACAAGAAGAGCTGATCGGAGCGCCGCCATGGTCATCACCAAAGTCAGCATCCAGAACCCCGTCTTTGCCACCATGATGATGGTGGCCCTGATGGTGCTGGGCCTGTTTGCCTACCAGCGTCTGCCCGTGGAGCAGATGCCCGATGTGTCGCCGCCCGGCGCCTACATCGAGACCCGCTACCCCGGCGCCTCGCCCGAGGCCGTGATGCAGGAAGTCACCCGGCCCATCGAGGAAGCGGTCAACGGCATCGCCGGCGTCAAGCGCATCATGTCCAACAGCTGGGAAGGGCAGAGCGGCGTCAATGTCGAGTTCAACCTGAACACCGACATGAACCGCGCCGTGCAGGAGATCCGCGACCGGGTGGCCGGCGTGGCCGGCGGCTTCAACCGTGATGTGAAGGCGCCCACCGTCTGGCGCTGGAACAACGACAACTCCTCGCCCATCACGGTGCTCAATCTCAAGAGCGCCGATCGCGGCATCCGCGAACTCTCGATGATTGCCGACCAGACCGTGGTCAAGCGCCTGCAGCGGGTGGGTGGCGTGGCGCGGGTGGATGCCTGGGGCCTGGCCTCGCGCCAGGTGGTGGTGCAGCTCGATCCGGTGCGCCTGAAGAGTTACGGCATCACGCCGGCGCAGGTCAGCGATGCCCTGCGCGCCGCCAATGCCGACTTCCCCGTGGGCCTGCTGACCAATGCCACCGGCGAGGCCATTGTGCGCGTCGAAGGCAAGACCCGCGACCCGAAGGCCCTGGCCGACATCCCGATCATGCGCAACACCAGCATGACGCTCACACTTGGGGATCTGGGCCGCGTGGTGGAAACCGAGCGCGAGCAGATGTCGATGAGCCGCATCGACGGCAAGCCGGCGGTCACGGTCAACATCTTCAAGATGCAGGACGCCAACATCGTCGAGACCGGCGAGGGCGTGAAGGAAGCGGTGGCCGAGCTCAAGAAGGCCCTGCCGCCGGGCATCGAGCTTGAAGTGCTCTATGCCAACAGTGACTGGGTCAAGGACTCGCTCAACGGCGTGAAGCGCACCATTCTCGAAGGCGCGCTGCTGACGGTGGCGATCGTCTTCCTGTTCCTGAAGAGCTGGCGAAGCACCATCATCACCGGGCTCACGCTGCCGGTGTCGGTCATGGCGTCCTTCATTGCGGTGTATGCCTGCGGCTTCTCGCTGAACTTCATGACCATGATGGCGCTGTCGCT
>JAIXTA010000030.1 GCA_027484405.1 Burkholderiales bacterium | reverse complement strand
GCCGATTCAGTATCCATCAGATTCGGCCTTCAGAGGCGGACGCATGCGCGTTCCTCGCGCAGCCCCAGGGCGGCGAGGCCATGGGCCGGGGCGTTGTTCGAGCCGTCTTCGCGTCGCGTGCAGTCGCGCCGGCACGGGCCCTTCGGCTGCATTCCTCACCTGCGTCCTTCAGCTGTGTCCTTCACCCGCCGGCCCGCCATCCCATCCCCCACCCAGGGGATGGGGGTGCTCGAGCGCCGTGGATTCATACCCAGTCGGCGCGATGCGCGGCGGATGATCAACCTGCACGGCCTGCGTAGACTGGTCTGGACCATCGCCTCAAATCGTTGAGTTCACACAGCCGGCGCGTGCATCCAGCGTCCCCGTCCTCCCGGGGGCCTGAACCCGATGCCCCCAAGCCGGCGGGGATCGCTACATGGCCTCAGCCACCACAGGCGCAGCCGCGGCTGCGCGCAGCCTGCTTGCGGGCATCCTGCCCGGCACCGTGCCGCTGGCCCAGCTCGGCACCCGCGCCGGCCTGGCCGCAGCCCCCCTGCTGTTTCACCGGCTGCACTACGCCGGCGCCCTGAACGCCACCGAAGCCAGCACCCTGCAGTTCCTCTCGCTGGATGCCGGCATCGACCTGCACGGCCTCTTGGGCGAGCACTTCACCACCACCCTGCGCCTGAACCTGGCCGACAGCCGCACCCGTCCCTTCGACGGCTTGGTCCAGTCCGCCCGGCAGATCGATCAGCTCGGCCGCTACACCCGCTACGAAGTCACCCTGCGCCCCTGGCTGTGGTTCCTCAGTCTCACCACCGACTGCCGGATCTTCCAGGACCAAAGCGTCCCCGAGATCATCCAGGCCGTGCTGGGCGAGCACACCATCGCCAAGTACGAGCTCAAGCTCACCCACGCCTACCCCAAGCGGCCCTACACCGTGCAGTACCGGGAAAGCGACCTCGCCTTCATCAACCGCCTGTGCGAGCTCGAGGGCCTCAGCTATCACGTCGTCCACCAGGCCGGCACCCAGGCCAGCGAGCCCGGCAGCCACACCGTGGTCTTCACCGACAGCGCTGCCAAGCACCCCGACTGCGCCGGCTACGAGACCGTCCCCTTCCACGCCCAGGTGGCCAGCCGGCGCGAGGACGAGCAGGCCCTCCTGAGCTGGACCGAGCAGCGCCGCATCGCCCCATCCAGCGTGCTGCTTGCCGACTACGCCTTCCTCAAGCCCGGTGCCCCCCAGACCGCCGAGCGCGCCGACCCCATGCTCACCGCCCAGCTGCAAGGCGCGCACGCCGAGGTCTATGACGCCCCCGGCCAGTTCCACAAGGAAAGCCGCGAGGAATCCGACGCCGCCCACCAGGCCCAGGTCCTGCTTGAATCCCTGGCCACCGGCACGCGCACCTGGACGGGCACGACCTCCGCGCGCGGGCTCACCACCGGTGGCTGCTTCACCCTCACCCGCCACCCCCAGGCCGCTCAGAACGGCCACTACCTCATCATCGGCGAGCAGGTCACGGTGGTGTTTGCGAGCTATGAGGGGTTGGGCGAGGACCAGCTCGCGCGCCTGCTCAAGGACCTGCCCGATACCGCCCAAGCCAGTGCCGCGGCTGGGGCGTACTTCAACTCGACACTGACCGCCCAGCGCAGCGACCAGCCCCACCGCCCGGCCCGAACCACACCCCGCCCGCAGATCCACGGCATCCAGACCGCCACCGTGGTGGGCGGTGGAGCACAAGGCGCATCACAAGGCGCAAACCGGGGTGCAGGCGGCGAGATCCACACCGACGCCCACGGCCGCATCAAGGTCCACTTCCACTGGGACCGCTACGGCCAGCGCAATGGCAGCGACACCTGCTGGCTGCGCGTGGCCCAACCCTGGGCCGGCGCGAACTGGGGCGCGCAGTTCCTGCCGCGCGTGGGCCAGGAGGTGATCGTCAGCTTCGTCGAGGGCGACCCCGATGCGCCGATCGCCACTGGCCGTCTGTACAACGGCGAGCAACGCCCGGCGGCCTTCAGCGATGCAGGCAGCCTGCCGGGCAACCAGGCCCTGGCCGGGTTCAAGTCCAAGGAACTGAGTGGCCCAGGCGCCGAGGGCGGCACGGGCTCGGGCTACAACCAGCTGCTGTTCGACGACACCGCCGGGCAGCTGCGCCTGCAGCTGGCAAGCACCCATGGCGCCAGCCAACTGAACCTGGGCTATCTGGTGCATCCCCGGGCCGATCAGGCCACCACCGACGACACCGGTGCCGGTACGGTCGAGAAGCCCAGTGCAGAACCTCGAGGCGAAGGCTTCGAGCTGCGCACGGACCACTGGGGCGCGATCCGTGCGGCCAAGGGTCTGTTGATCACCACCGATGGCCGCGCGCAAGCGGTGGGCGGGGCGCTGGATCGCGATGAACTGATTGCGGTGCTCAGCGAGGCACTCGAACTGGCCAGAAGCCTGACCGACAGCGCCAAGGATGCCGGCGCGGCCACCACCCAGGACGAGAAGGACCCCAAGGGCCCGGACCACACGCCGCAGGAGCAGCAAACCAAAGAGATCAAGGGTCTGGCCGCAGGGGCCAACAACGAACCCGACAACCAAGACCCCTCCAGCAACCACCTGGCCCTGCACAGCCCGGCAGGCATCGCGATCGCCAGCCCGCACAGCGTGACCCTGGCCGCGGGGCAGACGCTCGACCACGTCGCCTCAAAGCACATCCAACTGAGCAGCGGGCAGCAGACGCACATCCACGCCGGCACCGGCATCCGGCAGTACACGCACGCAGGCGGCATCCACCAGATCGCGCACCAGGGCAAGGTACTGATCCAGAGCCAGCATGATGACACGGTGATCCAGGCCGAGCAGGCCATCCACCTCTCGGCATCCCAGAAGCACATCCTCTTGGAGGCCAAGGAACACATCACCCTCGTCACCGAGGGAGGGGGCTATATCACGCTCAAGGGTGGCAATGTGGAGATCGGTCTGCCCGGCGCGTTCACGCCAAAGGCCAGCAAGCATGTCTGGCAGGGGGCAGCGAGCCAGAGCACCAGGCTGCCGAGCTTTCCCAAGATCGGCAATTGGATCGGCGTGAGCTACCGCGACGCGTTGGGCAAACCCATGAAAGGCGTGGGCTACAAGATTTTCTTTGCAGGCGGTGCGGTGAAGTCCGGCACGCTCAATGACCAGGGGCAGGCACGGCACGACGATGTCCCGGAAATTGCCGAGCGCGTGGAATACGAAGCGCGCACGCCTGAGCAAGACACACCCTGGGCGCCGTTGGATGAGCTCATCGCCGCCGCCCGGAAGAAGCTCGGTTGAACGCGCTGCGCCTGCGCGCTCCTAGCCCGCCGTCTCACAGCATCACCCCACGGCACGTTTCGCCTCATGGATGAACTAGAAAACGCACTCGCCTGGTTCCAGGCTGCGCCCCAGCGCTGGATCGACTCTGCACGAAGTGACCTGAGCGCAGCCGCGCAATGGATCTGGGAAGTCATCCAGGGCGACTTCAACGAGAACCAGACCACAGCCCAGACGGTGACCAGCACCGTCATCTCGATGATCCCCTTCGTCGACCAGATCTGCGACGTGCGGGATCTGGTGGCCAACTGCAGGAAGATCAACGAAGACACGTCCAACAAGTGGGCGTGGATCGCGCTCGTACTGACGCTGCTTGGTCTGATCCCCACGCTAGGGTCGTTGCTGAAGGGCTGCCTGAAGATTCCTCTGAACGCGGCGCGGCGCAGCGCCTTTGCCATGGGCAAGCAGGTCAAGGATCTGGACGTGTGGAAACACAGCGCGCCCGCTGTCGAGGCCTCGCTCGTCAAACTCAACGAATTCCTCGCCCGCCCTGCGGTCAGGCGCACCCTGGCCGGCATGCGCGTGGACAACGTCTACGGCTGGCTGGCGCAGCAGGTGCGCAAGCTCGCAGGCGAGACCAACGTGACCAGCCTGCTGACCGCCTTCGACAAGCTGCGCGAGGCACTCCAGCAGCTGGTGGGGCTGGTGCAGAAATGGGGCACGGCCGGCATGAACACGCAGGCCGGGCAGCTGCTGCAGATGGTCGACCGGATCCGCCGCCAGGCTGACGACATGTTGCGGCAGGTGCTCAAGCCTGTGCAGGATTTTCTGGACAGGCTGGCGCGTCGCCTCGAACTTGAGTCAGACAAGCAATTCAGGGCGAGCACGAACGCATTGAACGCGCACCTGCCGAAGCCGACCGAAGCACAGGAATTGGCTGAGTTTGCGAAGAACAAGCCCGCGTGGGTCGAAAAGAATATCGTGCCACCCCATCCGCCAGCCCTGGTGGCGCCAAGCAAGCCAGGTTGGCCGGATATCAGTTCAAGTGCCAAACCCCCGTTGCGAGGCAAGTTCGACACCTTCGCGCAGGGCCAGATTCATGCCGTAACGATTCCACCGGGTGAGAAGCTGTATCGGGTCGTCGATCCCGGCTCCTACGACAACAGCATCTGCTGGATGCGCGAAAGCGAATATCTGAAGCTCAAGTCAAAAGCAGATTGGCGCCGGAAGTTCGCGGTCTGGGCGAACTGGAACAGCAACGGCGAATTTGTGACCTATGTGGTCCCGCCCGGCAAGGGCTTGAATGTCTGGGAGGGCAGTACGGGTTCGCAGGTGATGAGGCAGACCGGCGGTGCCAAGCCAGATGATTGGGTTCTTGAAGGCGGCGGGATACAGATCGTGCTGGATCCAGCCGACCTGGAGAAGCTCGCGGTAGGCAGACGTCAGCCAACTCACTGGGGTTATGGTGACTTTGGCAGCGTGCCCAGCCTCGTCGGCGTTCCAGTCCTGAAAAACAATTTGCGCGAGTGAACCTACATGGCAGATCCCATCAACCGCCAAGAAATCTGGCTGCTGGAGCTCTATAGCTCGGGCGCGTACTTCGAACGTCTCTCTTCGAACCTTGATGCGGCGCTGGAGATCGCAGAAGAAGCCCTTGATGTGTTCTGCGCCAACCTCGCGCCTGACTATCGAAGCCGGCCGCTGCCGGAGCAAATCGACATTGTTTGGGGTGAGCGGCTCCTGCCCAACTTCAGAGCGGCCGCTGAAGCGATTCATGAAGGTCTGCAGCGCATCCTGTCCGGCGATCCCGAGGGCCTTGGATTTGCGTCGAACATGCGGTCGGTGTACGCGGCTTACGGACGCGACTATGGCCCGGACTGGATGAGAGAACCAGCCATCACGTCTTGCCGTCCCCATGCGGCCGATGAATTCGAGGCAGCGCTTGCAGCTGCGAACCGGGCGGCCCTGAACATCGCCAGCACCTATCACGCCTGGTGGGATGTCGCTTCCCTGCGCGGCGCGCTTGCGCCTGACCGGGACGTGAGTTCCGTTCCGGCTCAACTGCCCAGCTATCGAACGGCTGAAGATGTCCATGTCACTAGCGGCGACTTGGTCCCTCAGACCGGTGTGTATGTTCCCGCCGCGGAACATGCCGCAGCGCAGTTCCTGATCGCAGGGCGCGCTGTACCCAAGGCTGCGTCGGGGTATGACGAAGAGCGGCAGGCCCCAATCCAGCGGCTGGACTCAAGATGGACACTGATTGTCCGTGGCGAGACCGAGCAGGCCGTGTCCGCCGGAATCAACTTGAATCCCCAGAGTCTGCGCATCGAGGTGTATGCCGGTCAGCCCTGCCCGCGCAGTGGCTGGTGGCGCACTGTGGCGCGCTTGACCGAGCGGCGCTACATCGAGCGTGGCCAGCCCATGCCGGAAATCCAGAGCCGCACGCACGGCGTGATCATCTGGTACCTCGACGACGATCAGGGCGCTGCGCCCTGACGGCCGGGCCGGTCGACGTGAAGCGGGACGCATACTTGGGCCCCGATCCAATGTCCAGACCAAACCTGATGTCTCTCACGCCCCTGATCCAGACCGTTCGCGGCGGCACGCCCGAGTGCACCTTCTTCGGTGCGGTGGCCGTCACGGATTCCGCCGGCAAGCTGCTCGCGTCGGCCGGCGACCCGCACTTCGTCACCTTCACGCGCTCCACGCTCAAGGCGCTGCAGGCCCTGCCCTTCGTGTCTGCGGGGGGCGCCAGGCAGCTGGCCTGGGGCAGCGAGGAGCTGGCGCTGCTGTGCGCCAGCCACAGCGGCGAGGAGGCGCACGTGGCTGTGGTGCAGCGCATGCTGAGTTCGGCTGGCATGCAGGTGCGGCAACTGCAGTGCGGCTGCCACGTGCCCTACCGCTTCAACGATCAACCCGCGCCAGCGGGCTTTGCCTACGACGAGCGGCACCACAACTGCTCGGGCAAGCATGCCGGCATGCTCGCGTGGTGTGCGCTGCACGGTGCAGAAGCGGCGCAATACATCGAGCCCGACTCGCCCTTGCAGCGTGCGATTCGCCGTGATGTGGCGCGGGCGGTGCGCCTGGATGAGTCACAGCTCCGCCTGGGCATCGACGGCTGCTCGGCGCCCAACTACGCCATGCCGCTGTCGGCCCTGGCCACCGGCTATGCACGGCTGGCCCAGGGCGCGGCGGACGGCGAGTTCGGCGAGGCGTTCGAGCCACTTGGGCGGGCGATGTCTGCACACCCCCTGCTCGTGTCGGGCACCGGCCGCAACGATGAAGCCTTCATGCGCATCGGCCGCGGCGACTGGGTGACCAAGGTTGGCGCGGACGGGGTGCAGGTCATGGGCAGCCGCTCGCGCGGCGAGGCCATCGCCCTGAAGGTCAGCGATGGCAGCAAGATCGCCCTCTATGCCGCCGCAGTGGAGGCGATGGCCCAGCGCGGCTGGCTGGACAACGATCAGGCCGAGGCGCTCGAGTCCTGGCGTGCGCGCGAGATCCGCAATATCCGCGGCAATGGGGTGGGCGAGCGTCGCGCCGTCTTCAGGCTGCGCGCCGAATGAGAAGCAAGGTCGGCCGCCTGGGCTGACCCCCGACACTCAGCGACAGGCGCCCCAGCTGGCCGTGCTGGCCGGCAGATTGATCTGTTTGAGCTTGTCAGCCAGTGCCACTGGCACGTCGCGCACCTGCATATAGTTGCGCGTCTGGCCGGTGCGGCGTTCGATGCGCGCGGTACGGACACCCTGCGTGCCCAGTGCGTCCAGGCGGCGCTTGGCGTTGGCTTCCACATCGAACAGGCCCAGCGAGATCCAGCGACCCCGCACGTCTTCGGTCATGGCCATGTCGGTCACTTTCAGTGCGCGCAATTCGACCATCTTGCGCTCGGTGGTCGGCCGGTCCACATAGGGGCCCATGATCACCGCGTACTCCGGTCCGGCCTGACGCTCGGCCGTCTCCAGGCGGGCGCTGGCCGCGCTCAGCTCGTCTGCCGGCAGCGCGCCGCGGGCGCGAGCCAGTGCGTCCGTGTCAAAACCACCCCACTCCAGACAGGCGACCTTGGTTGTGGCCGCGTCCTGCGGGCGTGCCTTGGCAGCTGCGCCCGTGACCGATTTCTCCAGTTCGGCTTCGCTCATCACCTTGAAGCGCTCGGCCTGCACCTGCGCGGACAGTCGCGCCGGCTCGCGTGACTGGCCGGGCAGCACCGGTCCCAGCCAGCCCTGCCAGGCAGCCAGGACGAGCAGGTTCAGTGCAAGCAGCAGAAAGAAGACGATTCGCATGAAACAGGTCGGAGCTCAGCGGGCCGCGCTGTCGCGCACGACCCCCAGGCCCTGCAGGACGGCATGGGGCAAGGGCTGGTGCGGCGGCAGTATGCCAGCGGCGCCCGGTGCAGCACCGCCGCTCACATAAAGCACAGCGGGTGTGCCGGTGGCGTGTTCGGCCTGCGCCAGTGCCAGATCGATCGGCCCGCGCTGCGCCGCGGCCACGCCGGCGGCAATCGCCTCGGGCGTGGTCTTCGCGCGGGCGTCGAGCTGCAGCGTCTGTGCGGCCACGCGCGGCAGATGTGCCGTGCCGGCCGCCAGGGCGCCCAGCATCAGCTCGATGCCGGGTGCGATCATGCCGCCCTCGTAGCGCCCGGCCACCACCGTGTCCACCGTCGTGGCGGTGCCAAAGCTTGCAATCACCAGCGGCGTCGTGCTGCGCTGCTGCATGGCCCAGGCGGCAACCGCTGCCAGCAGCCGGTCGGCGCCCAGTGTGGGTGCGCGGTAGGCATTCACGAAACCCTCGGGCAGTTCGTCCTTGCGCCACCAGTGCAGCGTCAGACCCCGCGCCGCGCACCAAGCGGCCAGTGCCGCATTCAAGGCGTCGTGAGCCACCGATACGGCCCATACGCCATCCAGCGTGTTGCTTCCGGTCGAGAGCAGGCCCAGCAGATCGAAACGCCCGCTGCCTGCCGCAAGCAGTTCGTCATGCGTGCAGGTGGCCGTGCCGCCGAGCCGGCCGCCGGTCCACGTCCCGAGCTTGACGCGGCTGTTGCCGATGTCGATCAGCAGCGTCGTCATGCGGGTGGCCCGAAGCGCAGCGAGCACTCGCCCTGGACAAAGCGGCGCAGGCCGTGCGCGCTGCGCACGCGCAGGGCGCCATCGGCGTCGATGCCGTCGGCAATGCCGTCTAGCACCGGCGTGTCGTCCTGGATCATCTGCACCGCCTGGCCCCGGGCAAAGTCCAAGGCAGGGTAGCGCTGGCTGAGCAGGGTGTGGATCGTGCCCGGCAGATCGGGCTGCGTGAGCAGATCGGCCAGCGCCTCGATCAGCGTGGCGGCGATCTCGATCGCGGGGCGCGTGCAAGCCTCGGCCTGCGCGAGCGCCGCAGGCGGCAGCCCGGTCGGGCCGAGGCCCCCCTCCGGCAGCACGCCGTTGATGCCCAAACCCACCACGATCCCGATCGCGTCGTCGGCCAGCGCATGGGTCTCGACCAGCACGCCACCGAGCTTGCCCACCAGCGCGGCGGGTGCCGGGTCGTCGCGCACCAGCAGCAGGTCGTTGGGCCACTTGAGCATGACCGGGGCGCCGCATTGGCGCAGCGCCGAGGCTGCCACCGTGCCCACCGCCAGGGGCAGGGCGCCCAGATCGCTCGCACGCAGGCGTCGTGTCGTGCCCAATGACATCAGCAGGGCCGCACCCGGTTCGGCCAGCCAGCGGCGCCCGGCTCGGCCGCGGCCCGCCTGCTGTTCGGCCGCAATCAGTACGCTCAGGGCCCCGCTGTCACCGTCCGGCAAGCGGCCTTCGCGGGCACGTTGCAGCAGGTCGGCATTGGTCGAGCCGGTCTGTGCCACGCACTCCAGGTCCAGGCGAACATGCGGCGCAAGGCGCAGGCTTGCCATCAGGCTGGCGCTGTCAAGGCGGAAGTGCATGCAAGGAATCCGAGGGGCGAGGGCCGGCAGGCTCAAGGGACCTGCCGACGGCATCTGACGCGCCAGATTATCGGCGAGCCCCGATCCGGCGCCGGTCCGGCGACGCCAGCCTCCTACACTTTGGCCGCACGCAGGGTGCAGCCGTACGCATCGATGTGCGCACCTGCCACGTCTTCATGTCCAATCGCCTGCCCGTCAGCCGGGGGCTGAGCCGCGTCCGGCTCGCCGCCGGTACCGAAACCACCGCGCAGATTGCGCGCTGGGCGCTGGCCGCCTATGCACTGCTTGCCGTGCTGGCCAGCCTGCATCCCTTCACTGGCTGGCGCGATCCCGGTGTGGCGTTCTGGGCCTTCGTGACCGACCCGCGGCCGCGCTACCTGACCCAGTTCGATCTGGTGGCCAATGTGCTGGCCTACATCCCCTTCGGTTTCCTTGCGGTCTTTGCGCAGCCCGCGCATCGGCATCGTGCGCTCACGCTCCTGCTCGCCCTGCTGCCCGGGGTGCTGCTGAGCTTTGCCATGGAGTCCCTCCAGACCTATCTGCCGGTGCGCCATGCCACCTGGACGGACTGGCTGGCCAACAGCGCAGGCACCTTTGCCGGCGCGCTCATGGCCTTGCCGGTGGCGCGGGCCTGGCTGAACTCGCCGGCGGCCGCCAGCTGGCAGCGCGACTCCTTTGTGGCCCGTCCGGGCGTGCTGGTGGCGCTGGTCGCGCTGTGGCTCGTCAGCCAGCTACACCCCAGCGCACTGCCCTTCATCAATGGCCAGTTCGTGCCGCTGGTGGCCGCCTTGCTCCAGCAGTGGCTGGAGATTCCGCTGCACAGTTCGCCGTTTGACGCCACGCGCGCCCTGTCGGCTGATCAGTTCGCCACCGTGGACATCCTCGCTGCCAGTCTGGGCCTGGCCTCGTTGCTGCTGCTGGCGCGCCTGAGCCTCACCCGGGTGGCGCCGCGCGTGGTCCTGCTGCTCACGCTGCTCGCGCTTGCCGTGCTGTGCAAGACCGTGGCCACCGGACTGCAATTCGGCCCGGAGGAGGCGCTGGGCTGGTGGGTGCCGGCCACACAGAAGGCCCTGCTCGGTGCCTGCGTGGCTGCCGTGCTCATCGCCTTCCTGCCCGGCTGGCTGGCGGGCAGCCTGTGTGTGCTGATGCTGTTCGCACAGACCGTGTTTGTGAACATCATTCCGGAGAATCCGTACTTTGCGGCGACCCACACGCGCTGGCAACATGGCGCGTTCATCGGCTTTTTCGGCGTGACGCAGTGGGTGGCGGCGCTCTGGCCGGTTGCGGCGCTGATCGCGGTGCTTGGCCGCCGCTGGCGCGAGACCTGAAGCGCGCCGCTCTTCACAGCCTCCGGCCAAAGCCTCCAATCACAGCCCGAATCCACCTCGTCGCGCGCGCCTCGCCTCACTCCTTCTTCCGCCATCCACCCATGAGCTACTACAAGCACCACGTGTTCTTCTGCCTGAACGTCCGCGACGAGGGGCGGCCCTGCTGCGCGCATCGCGATGCCCAGGCCATGCAGGAGCACGCCAAGAAGCGGGTCAAGGCGCTCGGTCTCGCCGGTGCCGGTGGCTGCCGCATCAACAAGGCCGGCTGCCTGGACCGCTGCGAGGAAGGGCCGGTCGCCGTCGTCTACCCCGAAGGTGTCTGGTACACCTATGTGGATCAGGCGGATGTGGACGAGATCATCGACCGCCACATCGTGAAGGGTGAGGTGGTCGAGCGCCTGCGCCTGCCCGACAGCGCGCCCGCCAAGGCATGACGCCCGGCACTGAGACCCTGCTGCTGCCCGGCACGGCCGGCCCGATCGAAGTCGCGATCGACACGCCGCCCGAGCCCGCCCGCGGCGTGGTGGTGATCGCGCATCCGCATCCGCTGTTTGGCGGCACCATGAACAACAAGGTCGTCACCACCGTGGCTCGCGCTGCGGTGGCCGCCGGGCGTCTGGCCGTGCGCCTGAACTTTCGCGGCATTGGCGCCAGCGGCGGCGAGTTCGACCACGGGCAGGGCGAAACGGAAGACTTCCTGCAGGTCATCTCCGCGCTGCGCGTGCGCGCGCCGCAGCGCCTCGTCCTGGCCGGCTTCTCGTTCGGCGGGTTCGTGGCGGCCAACGCGTTTGCGCGGCTGCAGGCCGCAGGTCAGCCGGCCGATCAGCTCGTGCTCCTGGGCCCGGCCACCAGCCGCTTCCAGGTGCCGAAGGTCCCGGCAGAGACGCTCGTCATCCACGGCGAGCAGGACGACGTCGTGCCCCTGTCCAGCGTGCTGGACTGGGCCCGCCCCCAGGATCTGCCTGTGGTGGTGGTACCCGGCAGCACGCACTACTTCGACCGCAAGCTCACCGTGGTGAAGCGTCTGGTGCAGCCCCTGCTGTAGTGCCTGGGCGCCGGGCGCGTGTGGCCGCGTCGCGACACGGCGCGATGCACCCCGCTCATCCGCCTACCTGATTCCGGGGGCTTCGGGGGGCCTGCCCGGCCCTGTGGAATCCCCCAAGGTCAGTAAGGATTGCTTTGTGCAGACCTTGCGAGCACACTGACCTTAAAACTTCCTGACGGCCTGCGGGCCGCGTGCCTCCGATGAAAGATACGCCCTACAAGAAGACGGCAGCCGGCACCAAGGAGATGACCGCACGGCAGCTCGGTCTGAGCTCGACCGAACGGCGCCTGCTCATCATGCTGGACGGACGCCACACGCCGGCCGAACTCTCCGATTTCTTCAAGAGTGCCGACGACACCCTGGCCATGACCCAGGCCCTGCTGGACAAGGGGCTGATCGAGCCCGCTGGTCCGCCGCGCGCCGCGGTCACCCTGCATGCCAAGGCCCCGGGCGCCGCGCCGCCGCCGCCCCCGCCGCCGCCCCCACCCCCTGCGGGCAGCAACCGCCCTGTGGGTGACCGCGGCATGAAAGCGGCCCGCTTCGTGATCGAGCAGCTCGGCCCCATGGATGGCGAGCCGCTGGCCCTCAAGCTCGAAGCCGCCAAGACACCTGAGCAGCTGGCCACAGCACTGACGCGTGCCTACGATGTGGTGGCCGGCCTGAAGGGACGCGAAATCGCCGCCAAGCTGCGCGAGATCGCCGCCTAACCCGCTCGCAGGCTGGCGGCGCAGCGGCCTGGGCGCATGCCGGGCTGCGCGGCTGAGCGCGTGACCGGCGGCGCCACGGCTGCTTACACCTGCACAGACTGCGCGGCCGGCTGGCGTATCTCACGCGCCTAAACTTGCGGGCTTCACTCCGAGGAAGTCCGTACACATGCAGTTTTCGATCGTTCGCGCCTTCGCACGCCAGTGCGCTGCGCCCCTGTTGGCCGCCCTGTCCGTTGCGTTTGCCGGCGCAGCCGCCGCCCAGACGCCGGCACCTGCGCCTGCCGCCGCCCCTGCCGTGCTTCAGGTGGCCCCGCCCGTGATTGCCGCCCGCAGTTTTGTGCTGCTGGACATCCAGAGCGGCCAGGTGCTCACCGCCAGCAACCCGGATCAGCCGGTGGAGCCCGCGTCGCTCACCAAGATCATGACCGCCTACGTCGTCTTCAAGGCGTTGGCGGAAAGGCGCATCACGCTCGACCAGAAGGTCAATCTCTCCATGAGCGCCTGGGAGAAGTCGGGCAAGGGCAGAAACGAGCAGTCCAACATGTGGATCGACCTGAAGGTGCCCGTCACCATCGAGGAGATGCTGCACGGCATGATCATCGTCAGTGCCAACGACGCCTCCTACATGCTGGCCGAGGTCGTGGGCGGCAGCGAGGCCGGCTTTGCCGACCTGATGAACAAGGAAGCCGCGCGTCTGGGCCTGAAGGGCACGCGCTTCACCAATGCCGCCGGCATCACCGAGCCTGGCCACATCACCACCGCGGCCGACATGGCGCGTCTGGCGCAGGCCCTGATCCGCGACTTCCCCGAGCAGTACGCCAAGTACTACAGCCAGCGCAGCTACAGCTACAACAAGATCACCCAGGAAAACCGCAACCGCCTGCTCTGGCTCGACCCCACCGTGGACGGCATGAAGACGGGCTACACCGCCGCCGCCGGCTACTGCCTGGTGTCCTCGGCCCGCCGCCCGGGCGCGCACGGCAGCACCCGCCGCCTGATCAGCGTCGTCATGGGCACCGCGAGCATGGACGCCCGCGCGCAGGAAAGCGTCAAGCTGCTGAACTGGGGCTTCCAGAACTTCGAGAACGTGCGGGTGGCCCAGGCCAACACCCCGCTGGTCACGCCCGAGATCTGGAAGGGCAAGGCGGCTACCGTGAAGCTGGGCTTCACGCAGGACGCCTGGATCTCCGTGCCGCGCGGCATGGGTGACAAGCTCAAGAGCGAAGTCACGCGCCCGCAACCGCTTGTGGCCCCGGTTCAGGCCGGCCAGACGATTGGCAGCCTGCGCGTGAGCGCTGACGGCCGCATCGTGGCCGAGAAGCCCGTGCAGGTGCTCGAGACCGTGGAGCAGGCCGGCCTCATCGGCCGCGCCTGGGACTCCGTGCGGCTGATGTTCAAGTAAGCCCCGCATTTCGGCGCGAGCACACGGCGGCTTCGGTCGCCGTTTTCATTGCTGGAGGCGCCTTGGCCCGGTGCCATGCGCATTCGGCATGGCACCGTGCTGCAGCGCGGCAGGATAATCACTCAAGCCTTCCGATCCGACCCGAACGACCCTTCTGCGAGACCAGACACCATGTGGGATTCCATCTGCTACCTCAATGGCGAGTACCTGCCCCTGGGCGACGCCAAGATCAGCGTGCTCGACCGCGGCTTCATCTTTGGCGACGGCGTCTACGAAGTGGTGCCCGCCTACAACCGCAAGCCCTTCTGCATGGAAGAGCACCTGGCGCGCCTGAAGCGCTCGCTCGATGCCCTGTCCATCCCCAACCCGCACACGGACGAGGAATGGAAGCGCATCATCCTCAAGCTCATCGAGGAACACCCGGCCAACGATCAGTTTGTGTACTTCCAGGTCACCCGCGGCGTGGCCAAGCGCGATCACGCCTTCCCCAAGGACGTGAAGCCCACGCTCTTTGCCATGACGTCACCCTTTGCGCCACCCTCGGGCGAGACGCTCGAGAAAGGCGTGAGCGTCATCACGACGATTGACAACCGCTGGCTGCGCTGCGAGATCAAGAGCGTGGCGCTCCTGGGCAATGTGCTCAAGCGCCAGGAGGCCGTGGAGGCCGGCGTGATCGAAGTAGTGATGTTCCGCGACGGCCTGCTGACTGAGGGCAGCGCCACCAATATCTACGCCGTCATCGGTGGCAAGGTCATCGCCCCGCCGCGCGACAACAAGATCCTCGCCGGCATCCGCTACGGCCTCATGGCCCGCCTGTGCGAAGCCGCCGGCGTGCCGTACGAAGTGCGCCCCGTCACCAAGGCCGAGTTCCTGGCCGCCGACGAAATGCTCATGAGCAGCGCCACCAAGGAAGTCCTGCCCATCACCACCTGCGACGAGCAGCCCGTGCACGGCGGCAAGCCCGGGCCGGTGTGGCAGAAGCTGTTCCTTGCCTATCAGGCCGAGAAGATGAAACAGTGCGGGACGCGGGCGGAGGCGGTGGCGGCTTGATCGAGCCGAGCGGCGACAAGCTCACACTTGTCGTGGAGACGTTCGCGAGCGCCTTCGCCGGCGTGGTGCTTGGCGGCGGCATGAGCATCCGGCAATCGGAGGCGGTTGATCGGCCGCCTGAACCGTGGAACGAAGCGTGGTACCGCGCGTTGCCTGTAGAAGAGATCACCGACGATTGGTCACGCATCCCCGCGAGCGAGCTTGACCGTGCGCAAGTTGCGTTCTTTGACGCCGAAGCATTCCGCTACTACATCGCGCCGCTGGCGCTCAGCGTCATTCGCAATTACGACAGTTCATCCATGCGAGTGATCGGCACATTGAGCGCGCTGTACCCAAACGAGCGCGATTGGACGCACCACATGAATCAGTACGCGCTCCTGAATTCTGCCCAGAAGCAGGCAGTCGCGCTCTACTTGTCGCATGTGCCGAGCCTCGTCGAGTTTGACGGCGAAGAGGCGAAGCAGTGTGAACGGGCGCTGCGAAGATACTGGCTTCGATTCTTGAAGTAGGTCGCAAAGCCTTCCCGCTTGTCCCATGCGCCTCTCCAGCCGCTTTGCCCTGAAGATCCGCACCAATCGGACGTCTAGCCGCTGAAGTCCGGGCCTACTCGTAGTGCGTCCACATGCGCAGCACACGCACGGTGCGTTCGGTGGCAAAGACTTCGTAGACCAGGCGGTGCTGGATGTTGATGCGGCGCGAGTAGGCGCCCGCAAGATCACCCACCAGCTTTTCAAACGGCGGTGGGTTCTGGAAGGGATCGGCCGCGAGCACGGCCAGTAGTTCCTGCGCCTTGGGTTTGAGCCCGCTGGCTGCGATCTTCTTGGCGTCCTTCAGGGCCTGCTTGGCAAAGACGACTTGCCAGCTCACCACTTGAGTTCCTTGGCGCTCTTGGCCAAGGGCTCGGCCATGCCAGCCTTGATGGACTCGCGCATGCCGGGCACCGCCAGCAGATACAGCGTTTCCTGGATCGCGTTCCAGTCCGCTTCAGACATCAGCACCGCGCTGTTGCGCTTGCCCGAGATCACCACGGGCTGGTGCGATTCCGCGGCCTCGTCAATCAGGCGGTAGAGCTTGGCGCGGGCTTCGCTGGCGGTGAGTGTGGGCATGGGAGCGTCCTGCAAATCGAACCCAAACGGTACGTAAATACGTACGCCACGTCAAGTGGCCATACCGCGCTAAGCCTGCCTCCAGGCGCACAGCCGAATTGGACTGATCGCTTGTCCCATGCGCCTCTCCAGCCACTTTGCCCTGAAGAGGCGCATGAAATGGACGTCTAGCTCCTGAGGTCCGGGCGTCAGCCCAGCCACGAAACGCCGTTCAAGCCCGCCACAACGGCACGCGGTCCATCGTCACGTTTTGGCCCAGCTTGGCGAACTCGCTGGCGTCCAGGTAGTGGATGCGCGGCAGGTACTCGCCCAAGGCGCCGTTGTGGCTGTTGGTGCCGATGGCGCTGGGGTCCCACTCCCGTTCCGGCCAGTCGGCCTTGCGGCCGATCTTCTGCGGTGTGGGCGTGTTGCTGCCCTGCCATTCGGGGCCGACCGTGAGCCAGCGCAGGGTCCAGCTCACTTCGGGTGAGGGGCCCCAGTCCACCCAGGTCACGCCCGCGGCGGCGGTGGCGTTGGCCGGGCGGTCCTGCGGGCGAGAGAGGCAGATCACGTAGCGGCGCTGCGCGTCCAGCACCATCTCCTCGTCGCACACGCAATGCACGGCCACGCCGATCACGGCGTTCTTGTCGAAGGCCTTGGCAAAGTCCAGCCCGGCGGGCACCTGGTAGCCGGTCAATGACCAGTAGCGCATTTCGCCGCCCGCAAAGCGCGCATCGCCGCGCAGGGTCTTGGGGTAGGTGGGTAGGCGGCCGGTGAGCACCACCACCTTGCCGCGGCCCAGTTCCATGCCGCGCACGAGGTAGTCGATGTAGGTGGCCGAGGTGGCGGACTGCTCCAGCACGGCCGGGCCGTCCAGGTCAGAGCCGCGGCCGGCCACACCCTTGTCCAGGTTGCGCACATATTCCTTGGGCGCCCAGCCCGTGTTCAGCGCAATGCCGGCCACCACGGCGCGGAAGATGCCCGTCTGCTTGTTCCAGCCATAGCGCGCGCTGGACAGGCGCTTGTCGCTGGGTTCGATGGTGGGCGCGCCCTCGGGAATCTGCACCACGCGGTTGGCGCGGCGGTTGTAGGGCTCCAGGTCCACCGCAATGAAATAGCGCTCGCCCGTGGGGGTCTCGTACCAGGCGCGCGGCAGGGGCACGCCGGCCAGCGGGTCCACGCTGCCGTCGGCCCGGCGGTCGGGCAGGTAGTAGCGCGCCCAGAGCTGGCCGGTGTCCCAGAGGCCGCGGCCGTGGCCGTTGGAGCCGGGCGCGCCCCAGGCCCCCTGGAACATGAGGCCGCTGCCGTAGCGCACATTGCCCTGGCCCCGGAAGAACGGCGGCCGGAACGCCGGGTTCAGGGCCATGGCATCGCCGATCACCATCGGAAACTCCACGCGCCAGCTGCGCTTGTCGAGATTGCGGTTGGCGCCCAGGCGGAAGGGGTTGCCGTGGCCGGGCAGCGGGTCGATGTCGGCATCCACGATCGGCACCTCGGCCACGCCAATGCCGCCGTCGTAGCGGTAGTCCTCGGGGCGGAAGGCCGGCGTCACCTGCAGGTCAAAGAAGCGCGCGCGCGGAAACTCGCCCTCGACCACGACCTTGTGCCCAAACGGCAGCAGCATGGCCGGGATGACCAGATAGGTCACGTTCGGGTCCGGAAAGAAGCCCACGTAGCCGGCCCGCGTGATGGGCCGCGCCCAGCGCGCCGCCCACACGTCCTCGGGCCGCAGATCGGCCGCGCGCACCAGCCGAAAGCGCGGGAAGTCCGTCAGGTTCACGCCGGGCGGCAGGAACTCCTTGGGAATCTCCGCAGCGTTTGGGTGCGTCAGGCGCCCGGCCAGCCAGGCATTGATGTAGCGCTCCAGCGCGTCGGAGATGCCCTGCGCGTCGCGCAGCACCGCATCGCGGTCCGTGTAGTAGGGAAACACCGGCGCCTTGGGCGCAAAGAACACCGTGCCCGGCGGGTGTGGCAGGGTGCGCGGCGGCGTGGCCGGCGCGGTGCGGTAGGGCTGCACATCCGGCGGCAGCTTGGCCAGCGCGGCCGAAGGCGGGCCGCTGGGCTGCGGCGTGCCGCAACCGCTGGCCAGCACCGCACCACCCGCACCAAAGAACTTGAACACTTCGCGTCGGAGCATCGTTCGTCTCACCGGTCACTGCACATGCAGCGCTGCCGTTCTAGCGGCCGCAACCGTTTGCCGCCAATGATTGCGCTGCCGTGCGGCCGGGCACTGCAATCATGTTTTCAGGCGCGCGGGCCGGCTTGCAATGGCGGTTTGAGCGCACATGCCGCACCGCTTCTCGCTTGTCTGGTGCGGGTCTTGAGCCATGTTGGTCTGGAAAGCCGCGCCAGATGGACCTCTGCGTGCATTTTCCCGGGTACCGAGCCCAGCGCAGGGCCATGCCCGGGCCGCCGCGCCAGCGCGCCGCAATCGCTTACGCCGTGTAACACCTGCTTCGTCCGCCCGGGCGCCCGGCGCGTCGCACGCCGCCCGGCGCATGCCGGCGGGCCGCCTAGCATCGCGCCCATGCAATGGATTGCCGCCCTCGTTCTCATCGTCAGCGTCGCCCTGGGCGTGCGCGCCTGCCAGCGCGAGCAGCGCATCGTGGCCCCGCCCGTCATGGCCGAGCCCGTGCAGGTCAACCTCGCCACGCCGCAGGTCTTTGAATTCAAGGGCCACCAGCTCACCGCTGTGGCCGACTTCGAGGTCCAGGCCCGCCTGCTTTCGGCCGAGGAATACAGCTGGGACGCCGGCGCCAAGCTCGCCCCCATCGACTTCGCCCTGGGCTGGAACCGCATGAGCGACGAGCAGGTGCTCAAGCAGCTCACCATCAAGCAGGGCGTGCGCTTCTTCACCTACCGCTGGGAGAACGCCCCGCCCATCCCGCCCGAGGAAATCATCCGCAGCGCCTCCAACATGCACCTCATCCCCGCCACCAAGCAGATCGAACGCCAGCTGTTTGATGTGCAAAAAGGCAGCCGCGTGCGCCTGCGCGGCCAGCTGGTGGACGTGCGCGGCCCCAACGGCTTTACCTGGAACTCCAGCCGCACCCGCGACGACACCGGCAACGGCGCCTGCGAGCTGGTGTTTGTGACGGGGGTGGAGGTGGTGCGGTAGGGCCGAGCCAGAAAGGCCTCCCGCTTGTCTGGTGCTGGAAGCGGGGTTTCGGCGAGCACTGCTCGCCGCCGCTGGAAGAGCGAGCGCCTGCCAGCGCGAGCCCCCTGCACCACAAATCGGTTGTCTGGTGCGGGTTTTCAGGCGATTTGGGCTCGAGAGGCGCGCCGAATGGCGATCTAGCTCTGCGTGTCGGGGCACCATCGCGTACGGCAGTGAGGCCCGACCCGGATGCACGCTCTATCTCAGCAAATCTGAAAACTGGGGTGAGCGCACGGCACTGCGCATCAAGTTCTGCACGGCAGGCATAAAAGCCTTCGCTGTGTTACGACAAGCCTCGTGCGCCAGGAAAGCGCTATCAAACAAGTAGCGTTCGCTTAGCTCCAGACGGGCGCCATTCGACGACTCCAGCAAGAGCCCTATCTGCCAATACCCACCTGTGAAGTCCTTTGTGGACGAAAACTCAAGGCGCGTGACACGGCCAGAGATCACTACTCGTGGAGCTAAAGCTGAATACGCGCCTGCTTGTTCGAGCTCGCGCTCGAAAGCCTTCTGGATGTACTGCGTATGGGAAACATTGTCTGCCACCGTAACTGGCCCCAGGGCGCGGCAATGGGCACCGAAGGACGCCGGCCCCACGAAAGTGGCCACGCCGACGCCGCTGCTGCCGACCGATTTGATGGCGCGGTTCGCTTCATCGACAGTCACGTAGCGTGGAGTTGTCGGTGTCGAGCACGCAGCGAGCAACAAGCATGCGCATAAAGCGGTCAAGCGAATGTTCAAGCATTCCTCCTGGGCGTTAAGAATTTGGGATCACCGAGAAGTCAACGCAATGCACTAATGAAATGCACTCCAGGGCTCAGATCTCGCGTCTGTCTGCGTTTCGAGAGAGATAGGGGCAGTTCTTGCCTTTTTGCTAGTTCATTGAGCGCATTTCTTTGGTTCTTCTCAGTTCCTTGCGATCAGCGCAGCGCTACTGCTTTTGCCCATTTGCGCCGTCATCGTCATCTTCATGACCCCCTGTCGCGTCCACGTAGTTGGACTCGGCCGCCATGAAGCTTCCCTTCAACGTGACCCCTAGGCCGATCATCATCACAGAGAAGCCGATGAAGCTATCGGAAAAGTGATACCCGACCACAGTGAGCGCAAGACCACCAATCGTCCAGTAAATGAAGTACCTCGGCTTGAGGAGTCTTCTCAATCGTTGTCGCATGGTGCTAATTCGCATTAAAGAGTGGAGCTTTGGGGTCAAGTGGAGCTTTGGGGCAGGTCTTGCCTTTTGCCTGCTGATCGCGCCGCGTGAGCGGCACGGTGTAAATCTGCAGCAAAAACATGATCGGCGCCCCCAACAAAAGGACGCCCAGCGCCCACGCGAGTGACGGCGTTCGATTAGCGAAGTACCCCGCTACGAAGCTGAGCAGGCCGATGTACGCGGGCGATAGCCAATGTGCATACATCCGCTTGCCGCAGGCGTCGCAATCGCGGCCGGGAAGCACCGAGACATTCATCTTGGCCCAGGCGCCCATGGCGCGTTGGTGGCAGTGCGGGCAGGTGAACATGGGGGGCCCCTCCAATTCGGCGTTCGCTTGCGGACCTTACCGCCGGAAGTTGCGGCGGACTACAGGCCGCGAAGCACGCTACCGAGGGCTTAGAGCGCGTCTGGTGGGCAGAGCTCGAATGCCTTTCCGCTTGTCCGGCGCGCCTCTCCAGCCACTGTGCCCTCAAGACCCGCACCAGAAGCCAATCTAGCTTTCACCGCCCGTGCTTCAACCGCCTACTTGTGCCCCAGCACCGGATGCGGCTCATAAGGCGCGGCGAGCTGTTGCAGCTCCTGCGGGGTGAGCTGCAGCTCGCAGGCGCGCACGGCGGCTTCGATCTGCGGGACCTTGCTGGCGCCGACGATCGGCGCGGCCACGCCGGCCTGGTGCAGGAGCCAGGCGTAGGCGATTTCGGCGTTGCTGACCTCGCTGCCCTTCTCCGTGCGCTTGGCGGCGACGGCGCTGACGGCATCGACGACCTTGAAGTCGGCCTCGCGGTAGTAGTAGCTCTGGGCAATGTCGTCGGTGGCGGCGCGGGTGTTTGAGCTGGCGGCGGCCTGCTTGTCTGCGGCGGTCCGGTTCCCCGCCAGAAAGCCGCGCGCCAGCGGGCTCCAGGGCAGCAGGGCCACGCCCTGGTGGCGGCACAGGGGGATCATTTCGCGCTCTTCCTCGCGGTACGCCAGGTTGTAGTGGTTCTGCATGCTCACAAAGGGCGTCCAGCCGTGGGCCTTGGCCACGTTCTGGGCGCGCGCAAACTGCCAGGCCCACATGGAGCTGGCGCCGATGTAGCGCGCCTTGCCGGCCTTGACCACGTCGTGCAGGGCCTCCATGGTTTCCTCGATGGGCGTGTGCTCGTCCCAGCGGTGGATCTGATAGAGGTCGATGTAGTCGGTGCCCAGGCGCTTGAGGCTGGCGTCCACGGCATGAAAGATGCGCTTGCGCGACAGCCCGCTGCTGTTGGGCACATGCGCCGGCTTGGGCGCGCTGCTGGCGCCGCCCTTGAAGGCCAGGTCCACGGGGAAATAGACCTTGGTGGCGATCACCACCTCCTCGCGCCGGCAGAACTCGCGCACCCAGCGGCCGGTGAGCACCTCGCTCTCGCCGGCGGAATACATGTCGGCGGTGTCAAAGAAGTTCACGCCCAGCTCCACGGCGCGCTGGAACACGGGCTTGCCGGCATCGCCCTCCAGCACCCAGGGGCGCCACTGGCGGGTGCCGTAGGTCATCATGCCCAGGGCGATGCGGGAGACTTCGAGGCCGGTTTTTCCGAGGCGAACGTATTGCATGCTGTGCCGATCAGGTGGGTTGAGCGGCAAACCTACACTGCCTCAATGCCGTTCACCAAGCCCATCCGCGCTGTCACGCTCGATCTCGATGACACGCTCTGGCCGATCTACCCCACGATCATCCGCGCCGAGACCCTGCTGCACGTCTGGCTGGCCGAACATGCGCCGGCCACGGCGCAGGCCCACACCATTTCCGATCTGCGCCGTCTGCGCGAGCAGCTGGGCGCCGAGCGGCCGGATCTGGCGCATGACCTCTCTGCGCTGCGCCTGGAGAGCATCCGCCGCGCACTCGCGGCCAGTGGCGACGACCCGGCCCTGGCCGAGCCGGCCTTTGCGCACTTCTTTGCCGAGCGTCAGCGCGTGGAGCTGTATGAAGACGCGCGGCCGGCATTGGAGCGAATCGCTGCGCGCCTGCCGGTGGTGGCGCTCAGTAACGGCAACGCAGACCTGCGCGCGATCGGCCTGGACCATCACTTTGTGGCGGCGGTGTCTGCGCGGGAATTTGGCGTGGGCAAGCCGGACCCGGCGATCTTCCTGCACGCCTGCGAGCAGGCCGGTTTTGCGCCGGACGAGGTGCTGCACGTGGGCGACGACCCGCATCTGGATGTGCTGGGTGCGCAGGGCGCCGGCCAGCCCGCCGCCTGGGTGGACCGCGGCCTGCACCGCGCCCCCGAGGGCTTTGCGCCGCAGCTGCGGGTGACGGACATGGCGCAGCTGGCGGACCATCTCGGGGCCTGAGCCGCGGCGTTCATTTTCAAAAGTTGTTTGAAAAGCATGGCTTTGCGGCATGCTTCTTCAAACATCTGTTGAAGATGCCGATCGGCCGCTTTCCGCTTGTACAGCGCGGGTCTTGGCCGTTTTGGGCCTCCATTTTTGGCGGTGCATGTCACGCCGCGGGTGATCCGTCTCCGGCGGCATCGCGCCCGCGGCGCAGAGGGCTGCGGACCAAGGCGACCCCGGCCTTTCCGCCGGAGATGCCCTGGCGTTCAACTCAGCGCAGCACGATCAGCTGCACACGGCGGTTGGCGCTGCGGCCTTCGGCGCTCCGGTTGTCGGCAATGGGC
>JAIXTA010000079.1 GCA_027484405.1 Burkholderiales bacterium | reverse complement strand
GGGGCGCCTACTGGCAGTGGGACCCGAAGGAGCCCTGGGCGCTGATCGTGTGGCTGAACTATGCGGCTTGGCTGCACCTGCGCTTCATCAAGGGCCTGCGCGGCACCTTCGCGGCCTACTGGGCAGTGATCGGCCTGTTGATCACGGGCTTTGCCTTCCTGGGCGTGAACATGTTCCTGTCGGGTCTGCACTCCTACGGGGCGCTTTGAGCCACCAGGAGGTCTTTTCGCTTGTCCCGCGCGGTTCTTCAGCCACTTTGGCCTGAAAAGCCGCATCCAGCCTTGATCTCGGTCTCCGAGTCCTCTAAGGACTGGCCGCAGGACGTCACCGTTCTGCTTGTGCTCTTCAACAGCGCAGCCTGCGTCCCGGCGCTCGCGGCGTGCCTGCGGGATGCGCCGCAGGTGATTGCGGTGGACAACGCCAGCACGGACGACTGCGCTGCACGTCTTAAGGCGGCGCTGCCGCAGGCGCAGGTGCTTCGGCTGGAGCGCAACGTCGGCTTCGGTGCGGGCAACAACGCGGGACTGGCGCGAGTCAGCACGCCCTACGTGCTGCTGCTCAACCCGGACTGCTCGATTGCCGCAGCCGATGTACAGCGCCTGCGCGCCTGGCTGCTGGCCGAAGCGCAGCTGGCCATCGCAGCGCCGCAGATCCTGAACCCGGACGGCGCCGGCAGCTGGCGGCCCGAGGCCGGGCACCACATGAATGAATTCGCCTGGAAGCCGCGCACTGCGCTGGCCGAAGGCCCGCTGTGCGCCGACTTTGCCACCGCCGCCTGCTGGCTCGCGCGCACCGAAGCGCTGCGTGCTGTTCACGGCTTCGATGAGCGCTTCTTTCTCTACTACGAAGACAACGACCTCTGCCTGCGCCTGCGCCAGGCGGCTTGGTCGATCCTGGTGGAACCCGCGGCCCAGGCCTTCCACCTCAATGGTGCTTCCAGCCGGGATGCCGCTGCGGCGGCGCAGCCCGCGGCGCCGCAAGCGCCCAGCCCGTTGCGGGCGTTTCATACCGGGCGATCCCGCGTGCTGCTCTATGCGCTGCATGCTGGCCAAGCCGCGGCACTGAGCCTGCAGCGCAGCGAGGTCTGGCGCCGACGCATCAACGGCTGGCTGTACCGCCTGACCGGGCGCAGCGCCAAGGCGGCGCAGTCACTCGCGCGCGCCCGCGGTGCGGCACAGGCCGCAGTGAAGCTTGCACCCTGGCGCGGCTAACCTTCGCGCAGAACGCAGCCCGCCGAGGCTGCAAGACCGGGCGCAGAGCCGCCGCATCCGCTGACCGCCCTCCCAGATCCGATGACCGATTTCGCGCCTGCTGTCTCCATCATCCTGTTCGCCTACAACCAGGCGGCGTTTGCGCGCGAGGCCGCGCAAAGCTGCCTGAACCAGAACTGCGAGCCCATCGAGATCATCCTGTCCGATGACAGTTCCAGTGATGACACGTTTGCCATCCTGCAGGACGTCGCGGCGAGCTATCGCGGGCCGCATCGGGTGCGTGCCCAGCGCACGCCGCGCAACCTGGGCATTGGCGGGCACGTCAACATGCTCATCCAGGCCAGCTCGGGCGCGCTGATCGTGCCGGCCGCGGGGGATGACTTCTCCGAGCCCGATCGCATCGCCACCCTGCTGGCTGCATGGCGCGCGGCCGACTGCCGCCCGGATCTGATTGCCACCCACGTGCGCGAGATGAGCTACACCGGCGATCCGCTGGAGGTTCGCCGTGTGGACGCGCTGCAGGACTGGCGCACGGCCGAGCAGTGGGCGCAGCGGCGCCCCTACATCATCGGCGCGGGCCACGCCTTCACGCGGCGCCTGTTCGACCGCTTCGGCCTGTACCGGGACGGCGTGTTTTGCGAGGACCAGATCAACACCTTCCGCGCCATCGTCAGCGGCGGCGCAATCACGCTGGACTGCGCGCCCGTGCGCTGGCGCGTGGGCGGCAGCTCCACGCACATCGAGCGCAGCGAGGCTGAGGTCCGCGAGCAACGTGCCCGCCGGCACCGCGCCTGGATGGTGGCCGAGCACGCGCAGCTCACCGCAGACGCCGCGGTGGCGGGCGTGAGCGATCAGGTGGCCGGGCATCTCGCGCAACACTACGGCGCTTTTCTCATGGCCCGGGACCTCGATGGTGCGCAGGGTCTGGCGGCGCACCTCCAGGTGGCGGGCGCCTATCCGCAGCTGTCCACGGCATGGCGCTACCGGCGGGCGCTGCAGCACTGGTGGCGCCAGCGCTGAGCGCGCTGCAGCCCTGGGCCGCCGCTATGCTCTCGGCTCGACCCAATCTGTGGCGCGATCCCGCGCCAATCCCTGACTGCCCGCCTGTCTGAACCATGGTGCAAGCCGCTTCCACTCCTGCGCTGATCGACCCGGCCGCGCGCATTGAACCGGGTGTCGAACTCGCCGCCGATGTACGGGTGGCCTTCGGTGCCTGGGTGGGCCAGGGCGCGCAACTGGCCGCCGGTGTGCAAGTGGGTGCGAATGCCAGCGTGCTGCCCGGCGTGAGCGTGGCCGCGCATGCTCAGGTTCGTGAAGGCGCCGTGGTCACCCGCCCGGTGCCGCCCGGCGCAATTGTCGAAGGCAACCCGGCCAGCATCGTGGGCTATGTCGACACCGGCAACCTGGCCGCACCCGCCGCAGCAAGCACTGCGCAAGCCAAGACCGGCGTTCAGCCGGTGGGTGTAAAGGGCGTCACGTTGCACCGCTTCCCGATCATTCGCGACCTGCGCGGTGACCTCACGGTGGGCGAGTTCGAGCGCAGCGTGCCCTTTGCCCCGCGGCGCTACTTCATGGTCTTCGGCGTACCCAGCCGCGAGGTGCGCGGCGAACACGCCCATCACCAGTGCCACCAGTTCCTGATCTGCGTGCGCGGCAGCTGCGCAGTGGTCTGCGACGACGGCGAGCAGCGCGTCGAAGTCCTGCTCGACGGCCCGGAGATCGGCCTGTACCTGCCGCCCATGACCTGGGGCATCCAGTACAAGTACTCGGCCGATGCGTTGCTGCTCGTCTTCGCCTCCGACTACTACGACGCGGCTGACTACATCCGCGACTACGCGCAGTTCAAGGCCTTGGCTGCCAAGGCGCGCGGTACATGAGCCCCCGGCCCGGCATTCACCCCCTGGCCGATGTGCAGGCCGAGCAGATCGGCGAAGGCACCACCGTCTGGCAGTTCTGCGTCGTGCTGCGCGGCGCGCAGATCGGGCGCGACTGCAACATCAACGCCCTGTGTCTCATCGAGGGCGACGTGATCCTGGGCGATCGCGTCACCGTCAAGAGCGGCGTGCAGCTCTGGGACGGCGTGCGCGTCGAGGACGACGTCTTCATCGGCCCCAACGTCAGCTTCGTCAACAACCCCTATCCCCGCTCCAAGCAGTACCTCGAGCAGCCGCTGATCACCGTCATCGAGCGCTGGGCCTCCATCGGCGCCAACGCCACCATTCTGGGCGGCGTGCGCATCGGTGCCGGTGCCATGATCGGTGCCGGCAGCGTGGTTACGCGCGATGTGCCAGCCGGCGAGCTGTGGGTCGGCAATCCGGCGCGCTCGCGCGGTCCGGCCCCGGCCGTTCCACCTGCCGCCGCCTGAGCGATCTCCGAGAGTTTCTGGTCACCATGATTCCATTTCTCGATCTCAAAGCCATCAATCTGCGCCAGAGCGAAGCGATGCACGCCGCGCTGGAGCGCGTGCTGCAGTCCGGCTGGCTCATCCTCGGCCAGGAAGTCGAGCAGTTCGAGCGCGAATACGCCGCCTGGTGCGAGGCGCAGCACTGCATCGGTGTCGCCAATGGCCTCGATGCACTGATCCTGGCGCTCAAGGCCCTGGACATCGGCCCCGGCGACGAAGTGCTCGTGCCGTCAAACACCTACATCGCCACCTGGCTGGCGGTCTCGCACGTGGGCGCCACGCCGGTGCCCGTGGAGCCGGTGGACGGCACCTGCAACATGGACCCGGCGAAGATCGCCGCCGCTGTCACGCCGCGCACCCGTGCCGTGATGCCGGTGCATCTGTACGGCCAGCCGGCGGCGATCAACGACATCCTCGCCGTCGCCCGCCAGCACGGCCTGAAGGTGGTCGAAGACGGCGCGCAGGCGCATGGCGCCCGCATCGATGGCCGGCGCCTGGGCGCGCATGGCGACGCCGTGGCCTGGAGCTTCTACCCCGGCAAGAACCTCGGCGCACTGGGTGATGGCGGCGCCGTGACCACGAACGATCCGCAGCTGGCCGAGCGCATCCGCGTGCTGCGCAACTACGGCTCGCGCGTGAAGTATCAGAACGAGGTGATTGGCTACAACTCGCGCCTCGATGAGCTGCAGGCCGCCTTCCTGCGCGCCAAGCTGCCCCTGCTCGATGCCGACAACGCGCGCCGCCGCGAGATTGCCGCCCTGTACCTGCGCGAACTGGCCGATCTGCCACTTGTACTGCCCCAGGTGCGCACAGACGCCGAGCCGGTCTGGCACCTCTTCGTGGTGCGCCACCCCAAGCGCGACGCGATCATCGAGGGCCTGAAGGCGGCCGGCGTGGGCATCGTCGTGCACTACCCGATCGCGCCGCACCAGCAGCAGGCCTACGCCAAGTTGAACATTCCTGCAGGCAGCCTGCCGCTGGCCGAGCGCATCCATGCCGAGGTCTTCAGCCTGCCGATCGGCCCCACGCAGACCGATGCGCAGACCCTGGCCGTGGTGCAGGCGCTGCGTGACGTGCTGCGCCTGCTCGGCTGAACCCGCGCATGCGACCGGCAGCTGCCGTCCTGCTGCTGGCCTACCGCCAGGCAGACGTTGTCGCGCAGGCGGCGCACAGCGTGCTGGCACAGGCGTGCGAGCCCATCGAGATCATTCTGTCGGATGACGCTTCGCCCGACGCCACGGGCGCCATTCTTGAAGCCGTCGCTGCGAGCTACCAAGGCCCGCATCAGGTGCGCGTGCGGCGCGGCCAGCAGAATCTGGGCATCGCCGGCCACTACAACGCACTGATCGAGATGACGCAGGCGCCGCTGCTCATCACTGCGGCGGGCGATGACCTGTCCGCGCCGGACCGCGTGGCCAGGCTGCTGGCCGCATGGCGCGCCAGCGGCGAGCGGCTCGACCTGATTGCGAGCCATCTGCAGGGCATGCGCCAGGACGGCACACCCACACAGATCGTGCCTGTGGATGACCTGGCGCAGTGGCCGAATGCCGCGGCGTGGCTCGCGCGTCGCCCGCACGTCATCGGCGCGGCGCAGGCCTTCACGCGGCGCATCATGGAACGCTTCGGCCCCTTCGATCCGCGCATCGCCTACGAAGATCAGATCACCACCTTCCGCGCCATCGTCAGCGGCGGGGCCATGACGATTCCCGAGCCGCTGGTGCACTACCGCCAGGGCGGCGTGTCCACCCGGCAGGCCATGCTCACGGCCGAGGACCTCACCGGCTGGATGCGTACGCAGAACGGCCGCCTGGTGGCCGAAATGGAGCAGCTCTTGCACGATGCGGCCGTGGCCGGCCTGGAGGATGCCGTGCAGGCCCAGCTGCGCACGCCGCTGGCGCGGGCCCGCTATCTCTGGGCTCTGAGCCAGGCGCCTGATGCGCCCGCGCGCCGCGCGCTTTTGCGCGAGCACGGCGAACTGCCGCTGGCCTGGCGCCTGCGCAAGTTCTTCAAGCTCAACTACCCCGGTTTCAACGCCGGCGTGAACCGCCTGCGGGCACGGCTCAAGGGCCGCGCCTGAGCCAGCGCGCTGCCGACGCGGCTGCGGCCTTCAGCCCGGCCTAAGTGGCGACTTCCTTGATCAACGCATTCATCACGCGGCGAGTCTTCAGCGGTATGGCACTGGCCAAGCGCACCGCGCTGCAGCCGTGCCAGGCCGCGGTGTCGATCAGGGCGCGCGCCACCGCCGCGCGCACCGCGTCGTCCACCGGCGCATCCGGCTCCCAGTGCAGGGCCTTCACCTCGAAGACGCCGTCTGCGCGATGCGCCTTGGTGTCCAGCCGGCCCACCAGCCCGTTGCCGTGCAGGATCGGCAGCACGAAGTAGCCGTACTTCCGTTTGGCCTCGGGCGTGTAGCACTCGATGCGGTAGTCGAAGCCGAACAGCTGGCTTGCACGCTCGCGGTCCCAGACCACGGGGTCGAAGGGGGAGAGCAGGGTGGTGTGGCTCGCATTCAGCGTGCCGCGCAGCACCTTGCGGGCCACGGGCAGGAGTTCGCGATGGACGTAGGCCGGTTCGCGCCAGTCTTCGATCCGCACCCGCTCGATCAACCCGGCGTCCAGCAGTCCGGTCAGATCACGGTCCTTGAGGCGCGGCTTGGTGCGGAAGTAGTCGTTCACCCAGCGCGCCTGGGTGATGCCCAGGGCCCGGATCGCGCGCTCGGTCATCTGTGCCTGAGCCTCGGTCACAGTCAGTCTGGGCAGGCCGGGGGCTGTGGGATACACGCGCTCGGTCAGGTCGTAGACACGCTGGAAGTTCTCGCGCCGCGCCACCATCAGTTCACCGAGTGCGAACCAGGCTTCCAGCCAGCGCTTCTCGCTCTTCCAGCCCCACCAGCCGCCGGATTGTCCGTCGGTGCGCTCGAAGTCGCTGGACTTCACGGCACCGTGTGTGCGGATGTGGTCCAGCAGGGTGTGCATGTGGGTGCGGTGGCTGCGGTAGACGCGTTGCGCACCATTCATGCCCCAGTGGCGGCGCTCGGCGTTGTAGCCGCGGTGCAGTGCCCAGTCCTCGATCGACGCAAAGCAGGCCTCATGGGCCCAGGTTTCGAAGATCGTGCCGCGCGCCAGCAGCTGCTCGAGCCATTCGGTCGGGTAGGCGCCCAGGCGCGCATACAGCACGAGATAGGGGCTGCGGTTCACCACATGGATGGTGTCGATCTGCAGCAGCTGCATGCGCCGGATGCAGCGTGCGAGGTCTGCGCGGCTGGCCGCCTTGGCGGGCGATGCGGCCAACCCCTGCGCTGCGAGGTGCAGGGTGCGCGCCTGTTCAAGGGTGAAGTGCATCGCGTGAGCCTAGCCGAGCCCGGCGTGCACACGGCCACTCCGCATCTGAACGTGCGCGCAAGCGGCTGGCATGCCTTCTCGCTTGTCTGGTGCGGCTTTCCAGCTGTTTTGCCCTGAAGAAGCGCATGAATCGGACCTGCGTGCCCGACTGCGACGATGCAACCCAGCATCCATGCGCCTTCCCGGACCAAAATGCCCGAAAAGCCGCATGGAGCAAGCGACACGGCCGGGCCGCCGGTTCGGCAGTACGGTCGGTCCGCCCCGCGGAACCTGCCGCGCTGTAAGTTTTCCAACCTGGCGCAGACCAAACTGCAGCCTCCCCCACCAGAAGAGCGCCTTTCCTCCCGGAGCCCCACCATGCTGATCCGCCGCCCCGACGACACCCTGCCTTCCGAGATCACGCCCAAGCGGGTCTGGCAGTCGCGCCGTGCCTTCTTTGCGCAGGCCGCTGCACTGACGGGGGCCGCGGCGCTGCCCGCGCTGGCCAGCGCTCAGACCGCCGGCCAACCCAAGCTGGCCACGGTGAAGTCCAGCTTCACCACCATGGAAAAGCTCACGGCCTACAAGGACGCCACCACCTACAACAACTTCTACGAGTTCGGCACCGACAAGTCCGACCCCGCGCAGTACGCCGGCAAGATGCGCACCCGCCCCTGGACGGTGCTGATCGACGGCGCAGTGAAAAAGCCCGTCACCCTGGGCATCGAGGACATCCTGAAGCTCGCGCCGATCGAGGAGCGCATCTACCGCCTGCGCTGCGTGGAAGGCTGGAGCATGGTCATTCCCTGGGCCGGCTTCTCGCTGTCCACGCTTCTGAAGCGCGTGGAGCCCACGGGCAATGCCAGGTTCGTCGAGTTCATCACCGACGCGCAGAAGGACACCATGCGCGGCCTGCGCGACAGCGTGATCGACTGGCCCTACAACGAGGGCCTGCGCATGGATGAAGCCATGCACCCGCTCACCCTGCTCACGCTGGGCGCGTACGGCGAGACCCTGCTCAACCAGATGGGCGCACCCGTGCGCATCGTGGTGCCCTGGAAGTACGGCTTCAAGAGCGGCAAGAGCATCGTGCGCATCCGCCTGACCGAGCAGATGCCGCGCACCAGCTGGATGAAGTCCGCCCCGCAGGAATACGGCTTCTACAGCAACGTGAACCCCGAGGTGGACCACCCGCGCTGGAGCCAGGCCACCGAGCGGCGCATCGGCGAGGACGGCGGCAGCATCTTCCTGCAGAAGAAGCGCAAGACCCTGATGTTCAACGGCTACGGCGACCAGGTGGCGCAGCTCTACGCGGGCATGGACCTGCGCAAGAACTTCTGAGGCCGCAGCGCATGTCTGCCGACGCTCCAGCGACCCCAGCGGCGCAGAATGCCCAAAGCCTTCCCGCTGATCCCGCGCGGCTTTCCAGCCAAAATGGTCTGGAAAGCCGCATGAATGCTGGGCCTGTGTCTTCAGGTGCGGGCGTCGCGTCACTGCGTGCATTACCTGCCAAGGCGATCACGGCGATCAAGGTGGCTGTGTTCCTGATTGCGCTCGTGCCGTTCGCACGCCTCGCGTGGCAATCCGTCTTCAACGTGGAGGCGCTCGGCGCCAACCCCATCGAACACCTGACGCGCGCCACCGGCTGGTGGACGCTGTTCTTTCTCGCCATCACGCTGGCCATCACACCGGCGCGCAAGCTCTTCAACCTGCCTTGGCTGCTCAAGCTGCGCCGCATGCTCGGCCTGTTCACCTTCTTCTATGTGGCGCTGCACTTCACCACCTACATCTGGTGGGACAAGTGGTTCGACGTGGCCGAGATCGTCAAGGATGTCATCAAGCGCCCCTTCATCACCGTGGGCTTTGCCGCCTTCGTGCTGCTCATTCCACTGGCGGCCACGTCCTTCAATGGCGCGATCCGCTTCATGGGCGGCAAGCGCTGGCAGCTGCTGCACCGTGCGGTGTATGCCATTGCTGTGCTGGGCGTGCTGCACTTCTGGTGGCACAAGGCCGCCAAGAACGACCTCTTCGAGCCGCTGATGTTCGCGCTGGTATTTGCCCTGCTGCTGGGCTGGCGGCTGCAGCAGCGCTTCCGGCCGGGCTGAAGCGCGCCCTGCGGCCGGAAGGAAAAAGGCCGCCGGGCGGGAAGCGCCGGCGGCCTGTGCGCGTGCAGCGCAGGGGTTCAGCGCACGATCAGCACCGGCACCGCACAGCTGGCCAGCACGCGCTGCGCCACGCTGCCCAGCACCAGCGATTTCACGCTGCCGTGGCCGTGGCTGCCAATCACCACGAGCCCGAACTTGCCCTTCTTGGCCAGCGCCGCGATCTCGTCGCCGGGGTTGCCGATCACCATCTTGGTGGCGAGCGTGAGGCCGTGCTTGCCGAAGAACTTCTCGATCGGCGCCATGGTGGCCTTGAAAGCGTCCTCGTGGAAGCGGTCCACAATCTCCCTGCCTGCGGCCCGAGCAGCGCGCAGCGGCAGCGGCAGCTGCACGTTGATCGCGGTGAACTCCGCCTCGCTGCCCATCAGTTCCAGGTGCGTGACCAGATAGGCGAGCATCTTCTTGGTGTAGGCGCTGCCATCGACAGCGAGCAGGATCTTCATGGGGGCCTCCGGTTCTTGTGCGTGATCAAGCCTGCAGGACCGCCAATTCGTCAGCCAGCTGCATGTCGATCGTCTCACGCCGGCGGATCAATTGCACTTGTCCTGCATCAACCAGCAGCTCTGCGGCGCGGCCGCGCGTGTTGTAGTTGCTGCTCATGCTCATGCCGTAGGCGCCGGCCGACAGCAGCGCGAGCAGGTCGCCCTCCTGCACAGCCAGCAATCGATCCCGGCCGAGCCAGTCGCCGCTTTCGCACACCGGGCCGACCACGTCATGCGCTGCGGCTTCGGCGCGCGGCGCCACTTCGACGATCTCGCTGTAGGCGCCGTACATAGCCGGGCGCATGTAGTCGTTCATCGCGGCATCGACGACGCAAAAGCGCTTGCTGGCCGCCTGCTTGATGACCTGCACCGTGCAGAGCAGCAGCCCGGCATTGCCCACGATCGAGCGGCCCGGCTCGAGCATGAAGGTCTTGCCGCCATGGCCCCGGGCATCGAAGCGCGCGAGGATGGGCGCCAGGTACTGCGCGGGCGTGGGCGGGGCTTCGTCGCGGTAGGTGATGCCCAGGCCGCCGCCCAGGTCGAAGTGCTCGATGGCGATGCCCTCGCGTTCGAGCTGCTCGACCAGATCCAGCATCTTGTCCAGCGCCTCCATGAAGGGCGCCGGATCGATGATCTGACTGCCGATGTGGCAGTCGATGCCCGTCACCTTGAGGTGGGCACTGGCGGCCGCGCGGCGGTAGAGATCCACCGCCGTGCCGAAGGCCACGCCGAACTTGTTGTCCTTCAGCCCCGTGGAGATGTAGGGGTGGGTCTTGGGGTCCACGTCCGGATTCACGCGGAAGCTCACCGGCGCCCGGACACCCAGGCGCGCAGCCACCTGCTCAATGCGCGAGAGCTCTGTGGCGCTCTCCACGTTGAAGCAGCCGATGCCGCGGCCCCCTGCGGTCAATGCAGCTTCGATCTCCGCCACCTGCTTGCCCACACCCGAGAACACGATGCCGGCGGGGTCGCCACCGGCGGCCAGCACACGGGCCAGTTCGCCACCGGAGACGATGTCGAAGCCCGCGCCCATGCCCGCCAGGAGCTTGAGGATCGACAGGTTGCTGTTGGCCTTCATGGCGTAGCAGACGCGATGCCGGCGGCCGACGAGCGCCTGCTGGTAGCTCGCAAAGTTCTCGCGGATCGTGCGCGCGCTGTAGACATAGGCGGGCGTGCCGAACTGGCGCGCGATCTCGGCCAGTGCCACGCCATCGAGCACGAGGCCGGACGGCCCGTCAGTGAGATACGGATTGGGCAGGCGGCTGCGGTCGGCGCGCGTCGGTGCGCCGGTCGGGGGGGCCTCGCTCATGGGCGGGGGTCCTTGTTGGGTGGGGTGGAAGGGGGTGTGGTGCCTGCGCTGCCTGGCGTTTTGGGGTCGCCAGCTGCGGGCGCTGAGGTCGAGCCGGCCGGGGGCGTCGCGGCGGGCTTGGGCGCCACAGGCTGCGGCTTGGGTGGCAGCACCAGCGGGCCGCGCTGACCGCAGCCGGTCAGACCCAGCACGGCGGCTGCACTCATTGCAAGCAGGGCGCCCTGTGCGGTCTTTGCGGCCGAACGAGGCGGGCCGCTGAATAGAATCGACTTCATCAAAAACCTTCGGCTTGAGCGCGTCGAGTTTAGGCGGCGCTCGCCGGCCGGCCGGCAGACCCTGTGACGGCGCCTGCGGCCGGACATCCTGCAGCACACACCATGACCGAAACCGAATTCCTCGAACTCGCCCGCAAGACCCTCGACGCCATCGAAGCGGCGGCCGAACACATCACGCAAAGCACGGACACCGACATCGACACCGGCCGCAGCGGCAACGTGCTGACACTCACCTTCGAGAACGGCAGCAAGATCATCGTGAACAGCCAGGCACCCATGCAGCAGATGTGGGTGGCCGCGCGCGCCGGCGGCTTCCACTATGGCTGGAACGGCCAGGCCTGGATCGACACCCGCGACGGCAGCGAACTCTTCGCCGCCCTCAGCCGCCACGCCAGC
>JAIXTA010000052.1 GCA_027484405.1 Burkholderiales bacterium | reverse complement strand
GATCTTCATCTGCAGCTTGTGGCCGATGCTGATCAACACCGCCTTTGGTGTGGCCAGCGTGCGGCGCGAGTGGCTGAACGTGGCGCGCACGCTGGAGGTGGGGCCGCTGCGCCGCGCCTTCGAGGTGATCCTGCCCGCAGCAGCGCCCACCATCCTGACCGGCATGCGCATCAGCATGGGCATTGCGTGGCTGGTGATCGTGGCGGCCGAGATGCTGGTCGGCGGCACGGGGATCGGCTACTTCGTCTGGAACGAGTGGAACAACCTGAGCCTGCCGAATGTGATCTTTGCCATCCTGGTCATTGGCGTGGTGGGCATGGGCCTGGACCTGATCTTTGCCCGGGCACAGAAGGCGGTGACCTATGTCGACTGAGCCCAAGACGCCGCTGGTGAAGGTGGAGGGTCTGGCCAAGCGCTATGGCTCAGCCACCGTGTTCGATGGCGTGAACTTCACGCTCACGCAGGGCGAGTTTGTCTGCATCATCGGCCACAGCGGCTGCGGCAAGACCACCATCCTGAACGTGCTCGCCGGGCTGGAGCAGGCCAGCGAAGGCTATGTATTCATGGACGGCCGCGAGGTGCGCGGGCCGGGGCTGGAGCGCGGCGTGGTGTTCCAGGGCCATGCGCTGATGCCCTGGCTGTCGGTACGCCAGAACATTGCGTTTGCCGTGCGCAGCAAGTGGCCGGACTGGTCGCGCGCCCAGGTGGATGCCCAGGTGGCCAAGTATGTGGACCTGGTCGGGCTCACCAAGCACATCGACAAGAAGCCCAGCGCGCTGTCGGGCGGCATGAAGCAGCGTGTGGGCATTGCCCGGGCCTTTGCCATCGAGCCGCGCATGCTGCTGCTGGACGAACCCTTCGGTGCGCTGGACGCACTCACGCGCGGCACCATCCAGGACGAGCTGCTCAAGATCTGCGCGGCCACGCAGCAGACGGTATTCATGATCACGCACGACGTGGACGAGGCCATCCTGCTGGCCGACCGCATCCTGCTGATGAGCAATGGCCCCCAGGCGCGCGTGGCCGAGATCGTGGTGAACACCATGCCGCGCGACAGGCAGCGCGCGGGGCTGCACCACGACCCCCAGTTCTATGCCCTGCGCAACCACCTGGTGGACTTTCTCGTGGAGCGCAGCGCGCAACTTTCGGAAGGGCGCGCGCCGGAGCATCCGCCCGAGGTGCGCCCGGGCCTTGCGGGGCTGGCCGCTGCACGCGTCGAGGCCGTCAAGACCCCCACCGATTCAACCGCTGATCAACCTGCAAGGAGCATTGCATGAGCCGTCTGGAAGTCACCGAGAAGATCATCGCCACCAAGGTGGCCAAGGGCCTGAAATGGTCTGATGTGGCCGCCAAGGTCGGCCTGTCCAAGGAGTGGGTGACCGCCGCCTGCCTGGGGCAGATGACCCTGGACAAGAAGCAGGCCGACACGATCGGCAAGATCTTCGGCCTCACCGCCGAGGAGAAGAAGTGGCTCATGGTGGTGCCCTACAAGGGCAGCCTGCCCACCAGCGTGCCGACCGACCCGCTGATCTACCGCTTTTATGAGCTGGTGAGCGTGTACGGCACCACCTTCAAGGAACTGATTCATGAAGAGTTTGGCGACGGCATCATGAGCGCCATCGACTTCAAGATGGACCTCCAGCGCGAGCCGGACCCCAAGGGCGACCGGGTGAGCATCGTCATGAGCGGCAAGTTCCTGCCCTACAAGACCTACTGATTCCATGGCCAGCCCACGCTCGCCGCAATCGCCGTCCCCCGAGGGGCTGCTCCGACGGCCGCAGGTCGGCGGGCGGCACGCATGAAGCCGCCGCTGCCCCCGTTCACGCTGGAGTCGGCGGCGCAGAAGGTGCGTCTGGCGGAGGACGCCTGGAACAGCCGGGACCCCGACCGTGTGGTCGGGGTCTACACGGACGACACGGTCTGGCGCAACCGGGCCGAATTCCCGGTGGGCCGCGAGCAGGTGCATGCCTTCCTGACGCGCAAATGGGCCCGCGAGCTGGACTACCGGCTCATCAAGGAGCTCTGGGCGCACGACGGCCACCGCATTGCCGTGCGTTTTGCTTATGAATGGCACGACGATTCCGGCCACTGGTTCCGCAGCTACGGCAACGAGAACTGGGAGTTCACCCCCGAGGGCCTGATGCGCCGGCGCTTTGCCAGCATCAATGACCTGCCCATTGCGGCGAGCGCCCGCCTGTTCTTCTGGCCGCTGGGTGCGCGCCCGGCGGATCATCCGGGCTTGAGCGAGCTGGGTCTGTAGCGCGCTGCTCAGTCAAAGCGCAGGACACCGCCCTGAACCAGTGCCTCGTGCGCGATCTGGGGGGCGCCAAGCGGTGCACCATTGAAGCGGGCTGATCTGCCACGCCCGGCAATCTGCAGCACACGCCCGCCCGGCAGCTGAAGCTGCGCGCGTTCGATCATGGGCTGGCCGAGCACGTATCGGCCGCTGAACGGTTCTGCGGGGTAGAAGCCGAGCATGGCGAAGATGAGCCATGCGCTCATCTGCCCCACGTCGTCATTGCCCACCAGGCCTGCGGGGCCGGTGCCGTAGAAGCGCCGGACGATGCGGCTGCGCAGCGCCTGCCCCTTGTGCGGAGCGCCGGTCAGCGCGTAGAGCCAGGTGATGTGGTGGCTGGGCTCGTTGCCGTGGGCGTATTGGCCGATCAGGGCTTCCTGACCGAGGTGCTTGTCCGGGTTGGGCACAGGCAGGCTGAAGAAGCGATCCAGCCAGCGCTCCAGTGCGAGCGGTCCGCCCAGACGATCGCGGAAACCTGTGGCGTCATGCAAGGCGGGCGTTGCGGTGTACTGCCAGGCGTTGGCTTCGGTGTAGTCGCCCGGGTTCTTCAGCGGTGACGTGGCCATGACCGGATCGAATGGAGTTCTCCACTGCCCCCGGCTGTCCTTGCCACGCAAGGTACGTGTCTGGTCATCGAACAGATGCAGCCAGCCGCGTGAGCGCGCGTTGAAGCGCTGTGCAATCTCCGGCTGATCCAGCAGCCGGGCGACCTGTGCCACAGCGGCGTCACCGTAGCCCAGTTCCGCTGTCTTGCTGACAGACTCGCCCTTCTGCAGATCGAAGGGCAGGTAGCCGAAGCGGTCGAGCACGCGCCAGCCTTGCTGCGCCCATTCAGGGGCATCGTGCCGCTCGCGCGTGCTGGTCTCCACCATGGCTGCAAGAGCGGCCTGGGCATCGATGGCGCCGTCGGCGGCAAAGCCCTTCATCAGCGCATCGGCAATCACCGGCAGCGCCGGGTTGCCGATCATGCAGTAGGTCTCCCGCCCAAAGGCGGTCCACAGCGGCAGCCAGCCCATCTGCCGGTGATGCGCGAGCATGGTGTTGATGAAGCCGGGGACGCGCTCGGGCACGATCAGGGTGAACAGCGGATGCGAGGCCCTGAACGTGTCCCACAGGCTCAGTGTGGAGTAGTACTGGCCGTTCGGCGCCTGGAGAATCTCGCCGCGCGGTCCGCGGACCCGCCCATCGGCATCGGCGATCTCGCTCGGGTGCTGCAGCGTGCGGTACAGCGCCGAATAGAACAGGCGCTGGGTGCGGCTGTCTGCGTCAATGCGGATTCTTGAAAGCAGCGTGTTCCACGCCGTGTCGGCCGCAGTGCGCGCGGTCTCGAAGCGCAGGTTGGCGGCGGTGTGCAGATTGGCGAGCGCGCCGGCTTCGTCGACGGTGGACAGGGCGATGCGCGCATCCAGGACACGCTCGCGGCCGAGATCAAACGCCAGCAGCATCCGCGGTGCCTTCTCGCCCGGCTTTGCGGGGAGGATCTTGCGCTCAAGCACCGGATGGTTGAACTGCACGACAAAGGAGACCTGGCGCTCGACCCAGTTCTTCCGATGCAGGGTGCCCTGCAATCCATCCGGTCGATCCGAGACCTGGGCGGCGGTTACCGTGGGCTGCTCCAGATAGTTCAGACCATGCTGGAGATCGACGAGGACCTGGACCCGGCCGGGCTGATCAAAGTTGTAGCGCTGCAGCGCCACCTTGGCAGTGGCCGTCAGTTCGACGCGAACACCCAGCTCGTTCAGGCGGACGCTGTACCAGCCGGGCCGTGCGCGTTCATCGGACTTGCGTGCACTGAAGTCCCGCGTACTGGCGGTCCAGCGGCGTCCGGCACAGGGTTGAAGCAGTACGTCGCCCAACTCGGGAATGCCGGCACCGCTTTGCCGAGTATTGGAAAAGCCGAGGATGCGGGGGTTGTCGTGTTGGTAGCCCGCGCTGTAGCTCCAGCCGCGGTCAGCATTGTCCGGGCCGGGGAACACCATGCCGAAGGGAACCGTGGCGCCAGGCGCGACATGGCCGGTGCCGCTGGTGCCGATGAAGGGGTCAACATGCTGGGTGACCGGTGCCGCAGAATCGCGCACGAGGTCGCCGGCCTGCGACGGGACGCCTGCAGCCGCCCAGGGGACTGCCAAGGTGGCCTTGAGAAAGCGGCGGCGTGAAGATTCATGCATGGCCCTGCTCCTGACTTGATCGGGCTGTGGCAAAGCAGCCCTGGGCGATGGACCACAGTGCCTGCGCGTCGGCGAAGCGGTCCGAGGGCTCGCGCGTCCAGCCGTCTGCGTCGGCAGCGCGCTGATTCTGCTGATAGTGAAGCCAGAGCGGCGGATCACCAGTCACCATGGGCAGGAGCTCGGGCGCAAAGCTCAGCGCGTCTCCGGCCTGCGCCTGGGCGAGAAATCCGGCGCAGGCGTCGGTCCACATTGCACGAAAGTGCTGGACCTGATCGCCGGGCGCATCGAGCGGGCACTGGATGCAGCCGCTGTTCCCGATGCGGCCCTGGATGGCGGCGGTTCGCTGGAGCACAGGGGCCAGCATGCGCCGGCGCGCTTCGAACTCGCCGCCATAGATCATCTCGTGCCCCGTGTACCAGTGACTGAGATCGGCAGTGAAGCGAAGCATCGGCCGGCGCGCGATCCAGCGGCATGTGCGCCAGATGTCTTGCGTTGCTGTCGCACGATGGGTCTCCACCAGCAGCTTGTGCTTGTGGCGTGCCTGCGCATTCAGCACGGCGTCCGCGAGTGCGTCCAGCGCGTCGTCGGATTCGAAGCCGGTACCGAGGTGCAGATTGGTGAATGCGACGCCAAGGTCGTCGTGGCGGCGTGCAATGTCATCGAGCTCGGCGGGCTTCGTGGCACGAGCCATCCCCAGGGGGATCAGGCCTGCGCGATGGATGCGGTCGAAATCGCCCCAGGACTGAGCCCCCTCGTAGCCCAGCTCGCGCAG
>JAIXTA010000037.1 GCA_027484405.1 Burkholderiales bacterium | reverse complement strand
TCGCGCTCGTAGGCGTCGCGCCGCTTGATCACTTCCACGCGCAGCTTCAGGTCGGTGGGTGTGCGCACCTCGACCGACAGGCCGAAGCGGTCGAGCAGCTGCGGGCGCAGCTCGCCTTCCTCGGGGTTGCCGCTGCCCACGAGCACGAAGCGCGCCGGATGGCGCACGCTCAGGCCCTCGCGCTCCACGAGGTTCTCGCCGGAGGCCGCCACGTCGATCAGCAGATCGACCAGATGATCCTCGAGCAGATTGACTTCATCGATGTACAGAAAGCCGCGGTTGGCCCGCGCCAGCAGGCCGGGCTCGAAGGACTTGCTGCCCTGCGAGAGCGCCCGCTCCAGGTCGAGCGCGCCGACCACGCGGTCTTCGGTGGCGCCCAGCGGCAGGTCGATCACCGGCACCGGCACGCTCAGGGTCTTGGCTTTGGCGTCGCCCTTGGTCTTGCCTTCGGGCCCGCCCATGCCGCAGCGCTCGCACAATCCGGCCGTCCGGCCGGGTTCGCAGTTGTAGGCACAGCCTGCCACCACCTTCATGGGCGGCAGCAAGGCAGCCAGCGCACGCACCGCGGTGGACTTGCCTGTTCCCCGATCTCCCAGTACCAGCACGCCGCCCACACTGGGATCCACGGCTGCGATCAGGATCGCCAGCTTCATTTCCTCCTGGGCCACGATGGCGGAGAACGGGAACGGAGCCTTCATTCAGCACACTTTCTCTGGGTGGTTGGCAGGGCAAGCGCCACATTCAGGCCGCTGTTCAATTGAGCGGTCCTTCGCCTTCGACGATGTGGCGCCGCGCCCGGCGCACGGCATAGAGCACCATGACCGCGAGCAGGGGGATGGCCACGCCCACGGCAATGTCGGCGTCGAGCCGCAGACCGCCGGCCTTCAGGCCCTTGGCGACATAGCTGATCAGCCCGGCCACGTAGTAGACGATGGCAGCCACGGACAGGCCTTCCACCGTCTGCTGCAGGCGCAGCTGCAGCTTGGCGCGCCGGTCCATGGAGGCCAGCAACGCCTGGTTCTGGCGCTCGCGCGCGATGTCCACGCGCGTCGAGAGCAGGCCGCTGGCCTGCGCCACGCGCTCCGACAGATCGTGCAGACGCTGGGAAACCGTGGTGCAGGTGCGCACGGCCGGCGTGAATCGCCGCGACATGAATTCGCCGATCGTCTGCAGGCCGGTCAGCCGCTCCTCGCGCAGCTCGCCAATGCGCGTGGTCACCAGCTCGAAGTAGGCGCGGCAGGCGCCGAAGCGGAACTGGCTCGCGGCCAGGCCGCTCTCGACTTCCGCGGCCAGGCGCGTGAGTTCCTGCAGCAGGGTTTCGTCATTGCCCACGTCCTGGGCAATGCCGTCGGTCAGGCCGGCCAAGGCGCGTTCGATGGCGAGGATGCGTGGCGACTGGCGCCGCGCGATCGGCAGGGCCAGGAGCGCAAGCATGCGGTAGGCCTCGATCTCGAACAGGCGCTGCACCATCTGCCCGGCCTGGCGGCTGGTCAGCGAGCGGTTCAGCAGCAGCACGCGGCCCGCGCCGTCGTCATGGATGCGAAAGTCCGTGTAGACCCAGGCCGCACCGTCGCCCACTTCCGCGCCCACCAGGCTGTTGCCCGAGAACAGCTCAGCGATGCCTTGCAGATCCGGCTCCTCGGCGGGCGCCGCCTGCAGCACGGCCTGCACGGCACACAGGGTCAGACCCGGCACGCCCGGCAGCCAGTTTGGCGGCAGGCTGGCGGTGATCGGATCGGCAAAGGCCGCGCCGTTCGGCCCCGGCCCGAAGAAGGTGTAGCCCGAAAACTCGCCGTGCCGCTCCCACTTGAGGCGAAAGGTGCCCAGGCGCGCGCTGAAGTGCGTGGCCCCCGCGCCCGGTCCCGGCACGGCAAAACGCTCGCACAGCGCACCAATGTGGTTGCGCTCGCGCTCGCGGTCGTCTGCATCGACCATCACCGCGATGTAGCTGGCGCGCGCCGGCGTCTGCAGCGGCTCCGGCGGGCGGGCATGCACTTCTTCAGCGAGAACAAACCGGTCCGGATGATCCGGTGGAAGCAGTGCCATGAGCCGCCCTTGTCAGCGCCCGGTGTCAGCCGGACTTGTCGCTCAAGTATGTCACTGAGTTGATACGGCGACAAACAGGGGGCATGGAAATGGGGGTGGGCGGTCGGGTTGGGCTGTCTCGATCGCTTGCGCCACCTTGCGGTGGGCTGGGATCGAACTCCCGCTGGGCCAGCGGCTGGCCGTTCGCAAGGCAGCGGGCCGTGCATGGCCCGCTGTCCAGGCTCTCCACTTCGCGCCTAGCACGGCGCTCGGATTCGGCAGGCTTCAGATCCCGTTGCACCAAACAAAGAGGCCACCTTTCGGTGGCCAGGATCGAACTCCCGCAGGGCTTGGGGCTTGCAAGCCCCAAGCCGTTCGCGAGGCTGAGAGCCGTGCACTGGCACGGCTCTCAGTCCGCGCTCACCCTATCGGTCGGCAGTTCGATCCCTGTGCACCAAACAAATGGGCCACCCGAGGGTGGCCCATTTGTTTGGTGGAGCGGAGGAGGATCGAACTCCCGACCTTCGCATTGCGAACGCGACGCTCTCCCAGCTGAGCTACCGCCCCGTGTTCGTGCCTGCGTTGACTGAATATATAGCACCGCCACGCCGTCCAGAAGCTGCTGGCAGGCGCTGCAATAATCGCGGGCTTGCGCGGCGGGCGGGGGGCACTGGCTTCACCGGCTGTCGTTGCGCAGATCCACGTCATTGCGAGTTCATCCATGGATATCACGCCGCCGTTTGGCTTTGGTTCAATCACCCCGCTGCGCCCCGACCTGAAGGTGCTGGACTGGCGCAACGCGCCCACGCCGGTGGAGTACAGCACGCTGAACGCGGTGCCCATCTCGATGGGCGAGAGCTGGATGGCCTCGCGCGACTATCCGCTGGTGTTCGCGGAGAACGGCGGCCTGATGGCGGTGCTGGGCTTTGCCGACAAGGAGAATCTGTACTGGAAGGACGGCGCCTGGGACAGCACGATGTACGTGCCCGCCATGATCCGCCGCTACCCCTTCTGCACGACTCTGGTGCGCATTGACGGCGTGGTGCAACAGCAGCCGCTGATGTGCGTGGAGTCGAGCTTTGTGAACGACGCCGGCGAGCCGGTGATCGACAACAACCGCGCACCGATCGGCGACTTCCTGCAGCAGGCACAGCTGGTCGAGGCCTTCGACCGCGACCTGCAGATGACCGCGGCGCTGGAAGACATGCTGCGCAAGCATGGCCTGATCAAGCCCTTCGACCTGACCGCCACGCTGCGCGACGGCACCCAGTTCCAGATGGGCGGCATGTGGCGCGTGGACGAGATGGCGCTCAAGGAAGTGGCCGCCAAGACCCTGCGCACGCTGATCGAGAGCGGCGCAATGCGCCTGGCCTACACGCACCTGAATTCGATGGCGAACTTCGACCGCCTGCTGGACCGCAAGTACGCCGGCAAGCTGTTTGAAGGCATGCCCCTGCGTGAAGCCACCGCCGCTACCCCGGCGGCCGATGGCGGCGCAGCACCGTCCCTGAGCTGAGCGCCGGACGGCAACCGCATGGACTACGAGCGCCTGTTCAACAACCGGGCGCTCGTCCCGGAGCACCCGGAGATCCTGGCCCGCTGGCGCCGCGAGGGCAACGCAGCCGTGCGGCGCCTGGCCTGTCTGCTGGACCTGCCCTATGGCGAGCATGCCAGCGAACGGCTGGACTTCTTTCCGGCGCGCCTGCCGGAGGGTGCACGACATGCGCCGCCGCTGCTGATCTTCATCCACGGCGGTTGGTGGCGCAGTCTGGACAAGCGCGACTTCGCCTGGCTGGCTGCGCCCTGGCAGGCGCGCGGCGTCAGCGTGGCGCTGCCCAACTACGCGCTGTGCCCGGCCGCGAGCGTGCGCGACATCGTGCAGCAGGTCTGCGCAGCGGTGGCTTGGCTGCATGGGCGCGCGGGCCGCTATGAGTTCGACCCGCAGCGCGTCCACGTGGCCGGGCATTCCGCCGGCGGGCATCTGGCGGCCATGATGCTGGCGGCGCGCTGGCCGCAATGGGCGGGCCATCTGCCGGCGGATCTCGTCAAGAGCGCCACGGCAGTGTCGGGCCTGTTCGAGCTGGCACCCGTGCTGCAGGCGCCCTTCGTGAACCAGGACCTGCAACTCACCGAGGCCGACTGCGCCCTGCTCTCTCCCGCTCGCATGACCCCGGCCACCGATGCGCCGCTGATCGTGGCCACGGGCGCGCTGGAATCGGCCGCGTTCTTCGAGCAGCAGGACCTCATGCTCAAGGCCTGGAAGGGGGTGGTGCGCGGGCCAGTCCTGCTGGCAGGCGACAACCACTTCACGGTGTGCGACCGGCTGGCCGAACCGGGGCATCCGCTGTTCGAGGCCTTGGCCACAGAGCTTGCGCGGCTGGACTGAGCCCCGCTGGGCGCCGCGAGCCTGCGTCTCAGCTCGGTGATTTTCAAATAATGCTTGATAAGCAGGCCGGAAACACGCCTATCTTCAAGCATTCATTGAAAATGTGATTTTGCGCCTTCCCGCATCAGTCATGCGGGTTCAGGGCGGTTTGCCGCTCAGAAATCAGCGGTGCATCTCACGCCTGAGGCTGGCGCAATTCAAGCGCCTTGAGCAGCGCGCTGGTGTCTTCCCGGGCCCAGCCGCGGGCCTGCATGTCGGCCAACTGGGCCTGCGTCACCTGCACGGCGGGTAGCTCCAGCCCGGCGGCCTGCGCCATCTCCAGAATCAGGCCGTAGTCCTTGGCGTGCAGGCGGCTCTCGATACCGGCGGCAAAGTCGCGCGCCACCATCTTCGGGCCCATCAGCTCCAGCATGCGGCTGCCGGCAAAGCCGCTGGAGATCGCGGTCAGCATCTGCTGCGGGTCCACGCCCTGGGCGCGGCAGAACAGCATGGCCTCGGCAATGCCCTGGATGTTGACCACCTGCACGATCTGGTTGCAGGCCTTGGCCACCTGGCCGGCGCCCACGGGGCCCACGTGCGTGAGCGTCTTGCCGTAGCACAGGATCACATCGCGCACGGCGTCCAGATGCTCGGCACGCCCGCCGGCCATCAGCGTGAGCGTGCCGGCCTCCGCGGCACGCACGCCCCCGGAGACCGGGCAGTCCACAAAGCCGATGCCACGCTCGGCCAGCTGCTGCGCAATCTCGCGCGTGCCGGCCACGGCAATCGTGCTGTGGTCCACCACCACAGCGCCGGAGCGGGCGCTGTGGATGGCGCCTTCCTCACCGAGCAGCACCTCGCGCACGTCGGGCGTGCTGGTGACATTCGTGATGATCACATCGGCCTGGCTGGCGGCCGCCGCCGGCGAACGCACCGCGCGCGCACCGACGCCTTGCACGGCGCGTGCGGCCTCGTCGCGGCGCACGCTGGCCGTCACGGCGTGGCCGGCCGCGACCAGGTGGCGGATCATCTGCAGGCCCATGGCCCCGGCGCCGATGAAGCCTACGGTCTGCTTGCTCTCGTTCATTGCTGATGGCTCATTGATCGATGCCCAGGGTACGAGCGCGGGCGCGCGCCAATGCATGGATGTGCTTGATGGTGGGCACCGGAATGCCGGCGTCATCCGCCAGCTCGATCACGCTCTCGACGATCGCCTCGAGTTCCAGGCGGCGGCGCGCGTCCAGGTCCTGCAGCATGCTGATCTTGGCTGCGCCGAGTTGGCGCGCGACGTCGATGCGCTGGTCGGGCGTGACGTCGAAGCGGTAGCCCAGATGCTCGGACACGGTCATGCCTTCGAGCATCATGGCGCGGATCGGCGCGAGCACGCCTTCGTCGGCGCAGATCTGGTTCATGAGGTAGCCGGTCAGTGCGGCCACCGGGTTGAAGCTCAGGTTGCCCAGCAGCTTCCACCACACATCGCGCCGGATGTCGGTGCTGCGCACGGCCTCGAAGCCCGCGCCATCCAGCGCGGCACACACGGCCTCAAGCCGCTTACTCGTGCTGTTGTCGAGCTCGCCCAGGATGAGCCGCCTGCCGCCCGTCCAGTGAATCTCGCCCGGCGCACGCGCCTCGGCGGCAATGTGCACCACGCAGCCCAGCAGGTGCCTGGGGTGCAGGTCGGCAAACATCGTGCCCTGCGGATCGAGGCAGCGCAGGCGCCGGCTGCGGAAGGGGTCGTCCAGATCGGCGAAGTACCACCAGGGCAGGCCGTTGATGGCCGGCACCACCACCGTGTCTGCGCCGACCATGTTGCGCAGGCGCGGCAGCACCTCGGCAATGCCATGCGCCTTGGTGGCCAGGATGATCAGGTCCTGCTCGCTCACGGTCAGCGGGTCGTCCGTCACCGGCACATTGAGCGGGTGCTCGCCCCCCTGGACGTGGTCCACCAGGCGCCCGCCCTGCCCGAGCGCCGCGCCATGCGCACCGCGCGCGATCAGCGTGACTGCATGTCCGGCCAGGGCCAGTCGGCCGCCCAGTGCGCCGCCAATGCCGCCGGCACCAACGATGGTGATCCGCATCGGCGCGCCTCAGGCCTCGCCCGTGGGCGCGTACTCCGGCCGGTCGTTCTGCTGCGGCTTGAGGCTGCTGGCCGCCTTGCCCGCAGCGCGTTCCGCGCGCCACTGCTCCTTGCGGCGGTTCCATTCGGCCAGGCGGGCGTGGGCCTCGGTGCTCTCGCGCGCCATTTCGGCTTCGCTGGCCACCTGGGCCGACAGCTCCAGGCGGATGCCGTTGGGGTCGAAGAAATAGATACTCTTGAACACGTGATGGTCCGTGATGCCCAGCACCTCCACGCCATGGGCCTGCAGACGGGTCTTGATTCTCTCGAGCTGCTCGATCGACTCCACCCGGAAGGCGATGTGGTTCACCCACAGCGGCGTGTTGGGCGAGGGCTCGGCCTTCACGTCGTCGCCCAGGTCGAAGAAGGCGATGAAGCTGCCATCCGCCAGGCGGAAGAAGAAGTGCGTGTAGGGGCAGTACTCGCCCGTGGAGGGTACGTAGTCGCTCTGGATGATGTGATACAGCGGCAGCCCGAGCAGGTCTTCATAGAAGTGGCGCGTCTCCTCGGCATCGCGCGCGCGGTAGGCGTAGTGATGCAGCTGCAGGATGGGCACCGGAGCCGGGGCATTCAAGACGGCGGGTTGCGCGGCCATGGCGAACCTCTTTCAAAGGTGAAAAGCGATGGCGAATTATGGCGCGCTGACGTGCTGCCAGTGGCCCGGCGGGAGCGCGCTTTCAGCCAGCAGGACGCCCCGATACGAATTCACAGATCCAGCATTCATGCGCTTCTTCAGACCAAAATGACTGGGAAGCCGCATGGGACAAGCGAGAAGCAGTTCAGGACGAGTGCCGCAGCTTCCCAAAGGCCGACACCTTCTTGCCATCTTCTGCAGCCAGCTGCACCTGCTCGCTCTGGAACTGCCCGGCGCTGCGCTTGTACCAGCGCTTGAAGGCGTGCTGCAGGGCGCTGGGTTCGGAGAAGCCGAGCAGGTAGGCGGTCTGCGAGACGGTGAGGCCCTGCTTGAGGTAGTGCGCGGCAGCCTCGCGGCGCACGGTGTTGAGCAGCTCGCGGAAGGTCTCGCCCTCGCTTTCCAGCAGCAGGCGCACGCGGCGCACGGGCAGCTTGAGCGTGGCAGCGACTTCGTCCAGGGTGAGCGGCTGGCCCTTGGAGAGCAGCAGGTTCAGGGCCTGGACCACGCGGCTGGCCATGCGGGCCTCGGGCTCGAGCCGGGCCATGAGTTCGTCGGCCTGGGTCACGAGGAAATGCCGCAAGTAGGGGTCTGCGGTGCGGAAGGGCAGATCCAGCAGCGCCGCATCGAAGATGAGCGCGTTCTGCGCCGCGCCGAACTCCGGCGGCACCCCGAAGGCCCGCTGGTAGTCCGCGGCAAGCGAGCCGCCGGGGTCGGTGTGCATGAACGTGGCACGCTCGATGCGCAGCGGCTCGCCGGTGAACATGCGGGCATAGAACAGCGCCAGCGCCAGGTAATGCTCGGCAAACCAGCGGCTGGCAAAGCGCGGGTCCAGGCACTGGTAGATGAAAGCGGCCGTGCGGCCGTGCGTTTCGTAGCGCACGGAGTCCGACTCCGACACCAGCAGCGCGTACTTGCCCCATTGATCGATGGCCTCGCGCATGGTGGCGCAGCGCATGCCCAGGTGGGCCACGAAGTGCATGCGGTTGTCCGGGTAGCGCTCATGCAGATCGAGCGCAATCCCCGCGTGCTCCAGCACCTGCGCGGTGTAGGCCCAGAGCGCGTTGAAGCCGGACAGGGGCACGCGGCCGTCCGGGTCGTCCAGCAGACTGGGGCTGATGCCGGTGTGCTGCGCAACCTGCTCGGCGCGGATGCCGCGGTTGAGCAGCAGGCGCACGAGGGTGAAGACGGCGTCATGGGCGGTGGCGTAGGGTTCGTTCAGAACGGCGGGCGCCGGCAAGGCGCGCTGCGAGCCGGGCGTCGGGGCAGCACCGGTCCGGTGCAGGGCCGCGCTGCGTGGCTTGCCTGTCATGCACAGGCCCTGCGTTCGATCCACCGGCTCACGGCACGGACGTCGTGCCGCAGACCTGCGTGGCGCCAGCGTCCGACCGACCGGCCGCACGGTAGGCCGCGACACGGGGGTCCATGATGCGGCGCCACAGGGGCGGAATGGCCGCCAGCACCACCATGGTGGCGTAGCCGGCGGGCAACTGCGGGCTCTCGTCGAAGTGCCGCAGCGCCTGGTAGCGCCGCGAAGCATGCGCGTGGTGGTCGCTGTGACGCTGCAGCTGGAACAGCAGCAGGTTGGTGAGCGCGAAATTGGAGTTCCATGAGTGCGTGACGTTGACCCGTTCGTAACGGCCCTTCAGGGGTCCGTCGTTGACAAGCGCGCGTACGAGCCCGTAGTGCTCGACAAAGTTGATGATTTCAAGCAGCGCAATGGCCACGACGCTCTGCCCCGCGAAGTACGCCAAACCGATCCACCAGGGCGCCTGGGTGAACACCGCCACCACCGCCACGCAGGCTGCTGCATACAGCAGCGAGGCACCGTACCAAGCGACCAGCTCGCTGGCCAGCGGCGTCCAGCGCGTGTTGCGGCGTGCAAACGCCTCGCGCTCAAGCCGGAAGGCGCGCGCCGGGTTGTGCCAGAAGGCACGCGGCACGAAGCCGTAGATCGTCTCGCCCAGGCGCGCGGTGGAGCCGTCGCGCGGCGTGGCCACGTCCACGTGGTGGCCATAGATGTGCTCCACCTTGAAGCTGCCGTAGCTCACGGCGGCCAGCAGCAACCCGCCTGTCCACTGCTCCAGACGCGTGGGCTTGTGGATCAGTTCATGCCCGGTGTTGATGGCGGCCACCCCGCCGACCAGGCCCATGGAGATCGTCCAGCCCAGCATGCCCACCCAGCTGAACGGCGCCGTGACCAGCAGCCACGCGCCCCAGATCATGAGTGCAAGGTACAGGGGCAGGCAGGCCAGGGTCAGCACGCGGTAGAAGCGCTCCGCAGACAGCCAGGCTTCATCCTCCTCGGCCGGATTCGCAGGGTCCTTGCCGATCAGCCAATCGAGCGCCGGGATGATCACGAAGTACCACAGCGGCGTGTAGAAGGCCGCCAGATCCCATTGGCCCGTGTACTGCCCGATCCACGCGCTGCTCAACGGGAGCGACAGGGGCAGCAGGAACATCAGGTAGGCCCACTTCTTCACGCTCAGGCTGTAGCGCGAATAGGTCTTGGCCGGGGATGGGGAGAGGGGCGTCATGGTCGTGGTCCTGGGCGCTAGTTCGGCGCGCGCTGCCAGCGCTGCGTCCGTCCGAGAAGAGAGAAGCCGATGTAGCCGCGCACTTTGAGCGTGCGGCCGCCGTTTTCGAGTTCGAGCTTGACGCGGTAGAGCTTGCCGTTGTCGGGGTCCAGGATCTCGCCGCCGGTCCAGACCGCCGCGCTGCCCTGCCCCTCCTTCTTCAGGCCGGAGAGGATCAGCATGCCGAGCATCTTCCTGCCCTTGCGGTCTCCGGGACAGACCTCGCAGATGGCATCCAAAGACTCGCCCGCACGCAGGGTGCCGGTGATGCGCCCTTCCAGCACGCCGTTCTTCTCGATGATGTCCACCACGCCGCGCGGCTTGCCATCGTTGTCGTCGATGGTGTGCCACTTGCCCACGGGTGTGGGCTCGGCACTGGCGGCCGGGGTTGGGGCCGGGGCGGGCGCCTGTGCGGCCACCTGGATGAACAGACTGGCTGCCAGCAGGCTGGCCAGGGTGATGCGGATGGCGTTCATGATGCTGTTCTCCATGGATGGGGGTGCATCAGAAACGGTAGCCCACGCTGATTGCGAACACGGTCGGGTCCAGCTTGAGGTCGAGCTGGCGCTCAAAGGTGCCCAGGCTGCCGCCGCGCCGCTGCGCAATGTCGTTCAGGATCCCGGTGACCACCGGGCCGAGCAGCGCATTGCTGGCCAGCCCGGGCACCGGCGCCGGGGCATCCTGCAGCACGGGCGAGTTGGCCGTGAGCCGCGTGTTGCGCGTGGTGAGCGTGGCGGTGGTCTTGACCTTCACGTAGCCCACCGTGAAGTTCAGATGCAGGCGCTTGTCCACCTGCCACATCGCGCCGGCAAAGGCGGCCGGGCCGGTGGATGAGCTGAGCTTGATGTCGGTCGGCCCGCCGGTATAGGCCTCCAGGGCCGGCGTGGCGCGCGCATTGAAGAAGCGCGTGTAGTTCACGCCCAACCCTAGCGAGGGGCGCACGGACGCATCCGGCGCCCGGAAATAGCGGTGCAGCACGAGGGTGGGCGGCAGCTGCTTGACGGTGGCCACCGGCCCCAGGCGGGCGATGGTGCCCTTGCCCGTGATGTCGTGCTTGAAGGGCGCCGCCAGGGCAATGGCTTCCAGCGCCCAGTCCTGCGTGAGAAAACGTCCGAAGCTTAGGAAGGCCGAACTCGCGTTGCCCACGTCGGCCTGCACGCCCTTCGGGATGCCCACGTCCGGTACGCCCAGCAAGGCAAACAGCCCGTTGTCGGCGGTGCGGATCACCGGACCAGACAGGTCGCGCGCGTCCGTCGAGCTGTCATTGAGCTTGAGGTAGGCATAGCCGCCGCGCACGAAATTCCTGTGCTCGCCAGCCGATGGGGCGGACTGCTGCGCACCCGCCATCAGCGGCACCGCCAGCACGCCGCCGAGCAGTACCCACCTCAAGCCGCGCGCCAACCCCTCCTGCAGGGCCGTGCGTTGCATCCTGTCTCCTTCCGGTGCCGACCGATGCGAGATGCTGCGGTCGTGCAATCTTGTGGGACGAACGGTAGCAACGTGTTTCACCCCGCGAAATGATTGTGCTGACACTGCACGCGACGAGTGCGTCAGATCGATCACTTCCCGCAGGCCGCTACCGCATTTCGGGCAGCCGATACACTGCCGCCCATGGCCAGCAACCAGTACGAAACCTTCATGCGCCACGTCTTCGAGACGGGGGTGGACAAGACCGACCGCACGGGCACCGGCACCAAGAGCGTGTTCGGCTACCAGATGCGCTTTGACCTGCGCGAAGGCTTTCCGCTGGTCACCACCAAGAAGGTGCATCTCAAGAGCATCATCTATGAACTGCTGTGGTTCCTGCGCGGCGACTCGAACGCCCGCTGGCTGCAGGAACGCGGCGTCACCATCTGGGACGAATGGGCCCAGCCCGACGGCGACCTCGGCCCGGTGTACGGCGTGCAGTGGCGCAGCTGGCCCACGCCGGATGGCGGCCACATCGACCAGATCGCCCAGGTGATCGACACCATCAAGAAGAACCCGGACTCGCGCCGCATCATCGTCAGCGCCTGGAACGTGGCTGACCTGCCCAGGATGGCGCTCATGCCCTGCCACGCCTTCTTCCAGTTCTATGTGGCCGACGGCAAGCTCAGCTGCCAGCTCTACCAGCGCAGCGCCGACATCTTCCTGGGTGTGCCCTTCAACATCGCCAGCTACGCCCTGCTCACCCACATGGTGGCGCAGCAGTGCGACCTGGAGGTGGGCGACTTCATCTGGACCGGCGGCGACTGCCACATCTACAGCAATCACCACGAGCAGGTGCAAACACAGCTGGCCCGCGAACCCTTCCCCTACCCCAAGCTCGTGATCAAGCGCCGTCCGGCGTCGATCTTCGAGTACGAGTTCGAGGACTTCGAGGTGGTGGGGTATCAGCACCACGCTCCCATTAAAGCTCCAGTGGCTGTGTAGCTATCTGCATGAACCGCGTTCTGAAGCTCGCGTTGATCCTGATCTGCCTCGGCTCGGCGCTCGCCACGCCGCTGGCCTATTTTTGGGGATTCCAGGCGGGGGCCACCGCACAGGCCGGCGCGCGCGCGCCGATGGCTGCGCTTGAC
>JAIXTA010000016.1 GCA_027484405.1 Burkholderiales bacterium | reverse complement strand
GCCGGCAGCGGCGACCGCATCATTGAAATTGGGTGCGTGGAGCTGGTGAACCGCCGCGTGACCGGGCGGACCTACCACACCTACCTCAACCCGGAGCGCGAGATCCATCCGGATGCCACCGCAGTGCACGGCTTCACGCTCGAGGATCTGCTGGACAAGCCCAAGTTCGCCCAGGTGGTCGAGGAGTTCCACGCCTTTGTCGCGGGGGCCGAACTGGTGATCCACAACGCATCGTTCGACATCGGCTTTCTCGAGGCGGAATACAAGCTGCTGGGCAAGCCGGGCTTCATGAGCGAGGCCGGTTGCACGCGGCTGGATACGCTGATGCTGGCCAAGGAGCTGCATCCGGGCAAGCGCAACAACCTCGACACGCTCTGCGAGCGCTACGGCATCCCCAACACGCACCGCACCCTGCACGGCGCGCTGCTCGACGCCCGACTGTTGGCCGATGTGTATCTGGCGATGACCCGTGGCCAGGATGCCCTGGAGATCGGCGTGGAGACGGCCAGCGCTGCAGGCGGTCAGGCGGTGGATCTGCGCGGCCTCAAGCTGAGCGCATGGACGCCGCCCGCCGACGATCTAGCCGCGCATGAGCGCTACCTCGACGGGCTCGACAAGGAAGTGAAGGGCGCCTGCGTCTGGCGCACGGAGCCGGCCCCGCCGGCTGCACCGGCTGCCTGAGCCGTGTAGGTGCCGGCGGTCTGAACCGGCGGTGCTCTCGATCGGATCTGGCGACGTCCCCCGCGCCTGCCCGCTGCCCACGCCGCCGCTGCGCGCGCCGTGTGCAGCTCGTTCGCCCCATCGTCCGCCTGGGCGCTGTGTCCGGCATGACATGCACAGCCTGAATCAGACCCCCATTTCTGGTCGAGATCCGCACGGCTCATGCGGAAACCGGGGTGTCGGAATTTTCAAATTTTGTTTGAAAATCGGCCGATTCGAGGCATGAAAATCAAATGATCTTTGAAAATCACCGGCGCTGATCCAGGCAATCTGCGGCCGCCCCGATACCGCAGCGCGGCCCTGCGCTACTGCCAGCGCAGCACCCAGATCAGGTCGATGGCGTTTTCCACGCCGGAGCGGGCCCGCACCGTGACGCGCTGGGCCACCCGGTAGACGATCTGCCAGGTACCCAGCGTCGCATTCACACTGCGCTCGTAGCCCACATACCAGCGCCGGCTGAGCTGCTTGCCCACCGAGACGATGGTTTCGCGCACTTCGCCGTCGGTCTGCCGCAGGCTGAGTTCATCCAGGCCTACGAAGTTCGCCAGTGACGCGGATTCCGAGCCGCCGCCCTGGGCGGCGAGCAGCGCCACCACAGCGCGCTGCAGCAGGGCGGTGTCGGTGCGCTCCAGCCCGTCGCTGCCACGGCCGAGGATCAGCCAGGAGAGCTTGTCGGTGTCGGGCATTTCGGGGTCGCTGAACAGGCGGATCCGCGGGTTCTGGGCGGTGCCGGTGACGGTGACGCCGACCTTCATGTCGATGTCGGGCCGCAGTGCGCGGATGTCCAGGCGCGGGTTGTCCAGCGGGCCGACGAAGCTGATCGCGCCGCGGTCGATCTCCAGCTTCTGGCCGTAGGCGGCGTAGCGCCCGTCCACGGCGCTGACCACGCCGGTGGCGCGCAGCGGCCCCTGCTGGGCGCTGAGGTTCAGCACGCCCGCCAGGCGCGTATCCACGCCGTAGCCGCGCACACGCAGCTGGTTGCCCAGGTTCAGTTCCACGGCCACCGTGGCGCGCAGGGGTTCGCGGCGCGGGCCCACGCGGCTGGTGACGGCCTCGCGCTCGGCTTGGGCCTGGGCGGCGGCGGCGCGTGCAGCCGCCTCGGCCTGCGGGCGGCGCACCACCACATCGTCCGGCAGGGTCGGCGCATCACCCTTGCTCACGTCGAACAGGGCCTCGTCCACGGCCAGCTTGCCGTCCACCTTGAGCTCGCGCTGGAAGAAGTACATCTCCAGCGCGCCGCTCATTGCGAGCTTGCGGTCCACGCGGTTGAGCACGCGCAGGCGCTGCGCCACCACGCGCCCGGCCGCCACCGGCTGCAGCGACAGGCTGGCACTGCCGCTGGCCTGCACCGTGCCGCCATCCACCTTGGGATCGGCCGGATCCCCCCCGCGTGCCTCGAAGGACTCCAGCCGGACGGCGGCGCCTTCCAGCACCACCCGCGCCTTGCCGTCGCTCAGGTTGATACCCTCCAGCAGATTGCGCATGCGCAGGCCGCTGCCTTCTATGGCGCCGTTGAGCTGCGGATTGTTCAGCGCGCCCCCCAGCGCCACCGCTCCGCGCAGCGCGCCACCCACGCGCCAGCCCGGCGGCACGAACGAGCCCCAGACACCGAGATCGGCCACCTGTGCACGCAACTCGCCAGACAGGGCAGCGTCATTCGGCGGCCGCAGGGCAGCAGGGTCGGCCTTCAGGCCCACCTGGCCGGACAACTGTCCCGTGCGAGTGCCCACCACCTCCGGCCGAACCGTCCACATGCCGTCGCGCGCGTCCACGGCCAGGCGCAAGGCCGTCAAGCCCAGCGCGGTGGACTCGCCGCTGTCCGCATCAACCACGCGCAGATCGCCGTCCACCCGCTCCAGCACCGCCTGCAGGCGCAGCGCCTTGTCGAGCGCCAGGCTGATCTGCCCGCGCACGCGCAGGTCCCCCGCCCAGCCGAAGTCCGGCTGCAGCGCGTTGAGCAGCGGCACGAGCGCAAGCGGTTCAAGCTGTGCGTCGGTCTGGATGCGCTGGGGCTGTGCGGCAGACGCTGATTCCCAGCTCAGTACCTCCCAGCGCAGCGCTGCGCCCAGCGCGAACAGGCGCCCGGGCAGGGCACGTACAGACCAGGCGCGATCGGTCGGCACACGGCCGCGCAGTACCTCCAGTTGCAGCTCCTGCGCGACGAGCATGCCTGCCGCCGGTGCGGGGCGATCACGCACGCTGAGGTCGCGCAGACTGAGCTGCCATCTCAGGGCGTCCAGCAGCCGCGACTTGCCTGCTTCCGCGCCCAGACGCCCCATCAGTGCGGTGCTGAGCGTGAGTTCGTGCTTGCCATCGATACGTGCTTGGGCACGCAACTGACCACTGTGTTGCACACCCGTGCCATTGAGCTGTAGCTCGGCCGAGCGCAGGGTGTCATCACCCAATCGAAGCTCGCTGGCTGTCACGACCAGCGTGAGGGGATCATCGAGTCCCTCGCTCACACGCCAGCGCGCCTGGGTCTCGCGCAAGCCCAGACCGCCTGCACGCAGGTTGCTGCTCTGCGCTTCGCCGGCCAGTTGCAGCCGACCTTGCGCACTGACGTCGGCGCGAGCGCTGGCACTGAGCTGCCCGGCCAGTTCGCCCGAGCCGCCGGTGGGCAAACGCGAGCGCAGGCCCAGTGCATCGACCAAAGGCTGAAGACGCGCCAGCTCGGTGGCGCGCACGGTGCCCTCGGCGGTCAAGCCGCGCCAGTCGATCGCCTTGCCCGCAAAGCCACCGACGAGGACCGCGGCAGGGACTTGTCCACGCGCGCTGAGTTGCGCGCCGGCGACCTGCAGCTCGACGCTGGCCGGCAGGGTACCGCTGGCGGGGTTGACCTGCAGGGCCAGGTCGGCGGGCAAGCCCAGTACCTGACTGTCCTTCAGGCGCACGCTTGCCTCGCCGCTCAAGCCGATCAGCAGCTGGCTGAGTGTCGTGGCCCGTGGCCAGTTCAGGTCGGCCCGGATCTCGCCATTCAGGCGGATCGGCCCGGCGTGCGCGGGCGCCAGGCCCGGCCACCACAGGCGCGGATCGAAGCGCTCCAGCACAAGCTGCGCCTGTGCCGCATCGCGCCCACTGGCTGCGCGGCTCCAGCGGCCGGTGCCAGTCAGTGACGCATCGCCCGCCCGGGCTTCGAGCGCGCTCAGGGTCACGCCCTGAACCGAGCCCTCAGCCTGCAGCGTCAGTCGGATTGGCGGGCCGCCCAGTGCCCGCAGTGCGCCCTCAAGCCGGCCATCGACGCGGCCCTGCATCTTGTCCATGCTATAGGGGTGCTTGAGTGCAAGCTCGACCGGGCCGCTCAAGAGGGCGTCCGGTGCGCGGGCATCGAGCAGTGCCGGGCGCAGATTCTGCAGCTGTCCGCTGAGATTGAGCTCTTCGGGCCCGACGCGACCCGACAGCCTGACTTGCCCGCCGTCGCCAGCGATGCCGCTCTGATCGCTGCCCAGGCGCAGGTCCGCACGCTCGATGCTCCAGCGCTGTCCACCGGTATCGCCCTGCGCGCTGAGTTGAAGCGCCCGCACCGGCAGCCCGCCGGTATCCCAGCGCGCGGGCGCAGCATTTGCCAGATCGGCCTTGAGCTGCAGCGGAACCTCGATACCCGGGTTGGGCGCCTTGCGCGCGGCCAGCGTGACGCTCATCGTGCCGTTCAGTGCTGTTCGCGGCAGCAATGAGCTCACGGCCGCCAGATTCACACCACGCAGGCGCGCGTCCAGCTGCTCGAGCGGCATGGGCGCGAAAGGCTGAACACGTGCCTCGGCCGAGAGGGCCTGGTCCTTGCCGGTCAATTGCGCCTGGGTCTGGAGCTGCTGGATCGGGCCCGTGGCCTGAAGGCGCAGGGTCCAGCCCTGCGCAGCTGCCGGCGCGGACTCGGTGGGCTGCGCTGTCGCGCTGAGCAGCAGCGCACGTGCGGGATCGGCAGGTTGCGTCAGCGTGGCGGTCGCACGCAGCTGATCCCATCGCAGTGCGCGCAGCTCGATCTGGTGCTGCTCGCTGCGATGCGCCACGAGCTTGGCCGCGGCCTGCACATCGCGCACCGGGTGGGCAGTCAGCACCCCGCCAGTGATCTCGCCGACGCGTGCCTGGTCGATCGTGACTGCCAAGGGCAGGCGCAAGTCCAGGGGGGGGGCAAGCGGTGTCGGGGGCTGCGCGGACTCGGGCAGCACGATCCGGCCGACCGAGATCGTGCCGATGTGCAAGGTCCAGCGGTCGAGCGACCCACCCCAATGGCTGATGCTGGCGGCATCGATGCGCACGGATTCAAGGGTCAGCGCGCGTTCGCGCTGGCTGGGTGTCGGTAGTGCAAGGACGATGCGCTCGGCCTCGAATCGCTCGCCGAGAAAGCTGCCGCGCGTGCCCTCGAAGCGCACTCCGGGGATCTGAGCCAGAAGCCAGCGCGTGCTCGCGTCCGAGCTCAGGATCGCCCAAGCGGCCAGCGGCAGTCCGAGACTGACGAGCAGCACCAGCGCGACCAGACCGATGAGCAGCCTGCGCACGCGTCGTACCGGCCGGGCCGACACGACGGGCTGGGTGTTGCCGCGCGAATCGTCGTGAGGCGTCATGTCAGAACGCCACGCCCACAGTCAGATGCAGGCGCCACTTGCGTGTCCGTTCACCGTAGGCCAGATCAACGTTGAGCGGGCCGACCGGGCTGCGCCAACGCAGGCCCAGGCCGTAGCCCACGGCCGGATCGAGGGTTCTCAGTGTGTCGCCTGCATTGCCGGCATCCACGAAGCCGGCAATCCAGAAGTTGCTGAGCTTCTCGGAGATCGGGCGGGCAAGCTCCGCGCTGGCTGTGGCCAGGTAGCGGCCGCCTGCCACGACCGTCTTGCCCTGCGAGTCCGTCCGTTCCACGCCAAGGGACTGATAGTTGTAGCCACGCACGGATTGATCCCCCCCGGTGCGAAACAGCACCGACTCCGGCAGCGCGACCTCGGTGCGCGCGAACACCGACCCTGCTTCAAGACGGCCGATGGCGTACCAGCGGTTCTCGCGTCTGCCCAGCGGCTGGTAGTAGGTCATGCGTGCATTCAATCGCGTGAACGGGCCGTTCGGTGCGAACGAGCTGCTTGCAAAGCCGGTGCTCAGCTGAGCCGAGGTCGTCAGGCCGCGGGTCGGCAGTAGCACGCTGTCCACGTCGCGATGCACCCAGAAGTAGTTCGCGGAATAGGCCTTGGCCGTGCCGCGCTGGCCGGTGTCGCGGTCCAGCGCGGTTGCGTACAGGGTCTCTGCGTAGTAGGTCCGCTCGATGCGCTCGGTATCGCGCGTGCGTCCCAGACGCGCACTGGTATCCACCGTGACCAGCCCGCCTGCGACCAGCCGCGTGCGCTTGGCACCCACAAGCCAGCGATACAGGTTTTCGCTGGGGTACGAGTAGAAATCCGTGCTCAGATCCTGCTTGGTCTTGCCGAGCTGCGCCACGGCCTTCGCCGTCCAGTCCGAACCGAACACGCGCCGCGACACCTGCTCCGCACCCACGCGCGGTCCGGCTGCGTCGTCGAAGCCCACGCTCAGGGTCAGCTGCTGCGCGCTCTGCTCCTGGACCCGCACGATCACATCGAGCTGACCGGCTGCACTTGCAGCCTCGGTGCTGACGGAGACGCCGCCGAACTGGCCCGTCTTGATCAGTCGCTCCTGATAATCCAGCAGGAGCTTTTCGCTGTAGACCGTCCCCGGGCCGAAGGTCTTCAGATTGAGCACCGAGGATTCCGGATAGCGGCTCAGGCCTTCGACGCGGATCTGACCGAAGATCATGGCCGGGCCGCTGTCGAGCTCGACGCGCAGCATGGCACGGTGCTCCTCGGCATTGATCTCGGCCTCGCTGTTGACGAGCGTTGCATTCGGGAAGCGCTCAGCTCGCAGGCGTGCCAACACGGCGGCTTTCGCGCCGTTCCAGTCCGCCACCCGGAATGCACTGCCTTCCGTCAGTGGCCACGCAGCCGTCACGCGGCGCCAGAGAGCTACAAGATCGGCGTCGACATCGGGCTGCTTGAGTGCATCGCCCAGAGGACCTGCCGCGACGATCCGGACCGCACCAACGCGGACGCGAGGGCCGGGCGCGACCTTGATCCGCGCCGGTGCATCGCCGCTGGCGCGAACGACTTCAACCGCCGGTGCGAAGTAGCCCTCGGTTTCCAGGAGCGCGCGCACCTGCGCTGGCGCGGCAAGCAGCAGCCGGTTGAACTCCAGCTCGCCGGGTACGCCTGCCTGCAGCAGCCGGACCACATCCAGATGGCGGTTCAGCAGATCCCGAAGCTCGGAGGGCGCGTCGATCTCCACCTGTCCCGGCAGCCGTTTGGACGGTGTGTTGATGGGCGCGGGTTCCCCCTGCGCGAGGGCAGCCGAGGGCAAGGCGACCTGTGCGGTGAATGAAATCGCCAGCGGAGCGGCTCGCAGCCAGGGGTGCATGAAGGGAGCGCGGCAGCGGATGGTCGGGCGCTGCCAGGGGGGAGTTCGAGTCTGGGCTATACTAACGAAGTTGGGCGGTTAGCTCAGCGGTAGAGCACTGCCTTCACACGGCAGGGGTCAGTGGTTCGAACCCACTACCGCCCACCAGAATCTGCATCAAGACCCCGACTCGTCGGGGTCTTTTGCTTTGCGGCGCCGACGAGCTGCAACCCTTCCGGACTCGACCATGACCCTGCGCACCCGATTTGCCCCGTCGCCAACCGGCTATGTCCACCTCGGCAACATCCGCACAGCCCTGTTTGCCTGGGCATTCGCGCGCCATCATGGCGGAGAGTTTCTGCTGCGCATCGAAGACACCGATCAGGAGCGCTCCACCCAGGCCGCCGTGGACGTGGTGCTGGAAGTCATGGACTGGCTGGGTCTGAACTACGACAACCCGGGCGACAAGCTCGTCTATCAGATGCGCCGGATGCCGCGCTACAAGGAGGTGCTTGCGCAGATGCTGGCCGATGGGCGGGCCTACCACTGCTACACCCAGCCCGAGGAGCTTGATGCACTGCGTGAAGCCCAGATGGCGCGCGGTGAGAAGCCCCGCTACGACGGCCGCTGGCGCCCCGAGGCCGGCAAGGCCCTGCCTGCCCCGCCGCCAGGCATCCAGCCCGTGATCCGGTTCCGCAACCCAAGCAGCGGCACCGTGAGCTGGGACGACGGCGTCAAGGGCCGCGTGGAAATTGCCAATGCGGAGCTCGATGATCTGATCATTGCGCGACCGGACGGTACGCCGACCTACAACTTCTGTGTCGTGGTCGACGACATCGACATGCAGATCACGCACGTGATCCGCGGCGATGACCACGTCAATAACACGCCTCGCCAAATCAACATCATGCGTGCGCTGGGTGCCACGCCGCCGGTCTACGCCCACACGCCCACGGTGCTCGGACCTGACGGGCAGAAGCTGTCCAAGCGCCATGGCGCGCGCAGCGTGCTCGATTACCGTGATGAAGGCTATCTTCCGGAGGCCATGATCAACATGCTGGCTCGGCTCGGTTGGAGCCACGGCGACGAAGAGATCTTCAGTCGCGAGCAGCTGGTCGAGTGGTTCGACGTCCCGGCCATCAGCGCCTCGGCGTCGCGATTCGATCCAGAGAAGTTCGCCTGGATCAATTCGGAGCACATCAAGCGCGCGGATCCCGGGCGTCTCGTCGAAGACGTGCATGCCCGCCTTCTGGCGCTGGGCGTGATCACGGCGCCGCTGGCTGCCGACGATATCGGCCGCTTGACCGAGGCGGTGATGCTGTACAGACCTCGGGTACAGACCCTCGTCCAGCTCGCTGAGGAGGTCAGCCTGTTCTGGCGTCATCCGAACACTGCAAGTGCCCTCCGGGATCAGCATCTTGTTCCTGCGCTGGCCCCTGCACTGCGCGACTTGTGTGACCGGCTGGCAAGCTGCGAATGGCAAACCGCCAACATTGCAGCAGAGATGAAAGCGGTCCTTGCCATGCATGGATTGAAGATGCCGCAACTGGCCATTCCAGTGCGTGTCGCCATCACAGGGCAGACCCAGACGCCCAGTGTGGATGCCGTGCTCTGGCTCACCGGTCGCGATCAGGTGCTCGCTCGATTGGAAGCAGAACTCAAGCGGATCAGCCGCTAGCCAGCTTGCAAGCCTTGCAAGAAGCTGCTATAGTTTTTGTCTTGCTTGAGTTGACTCAAGTTCGCGCGCAATCGCGGATCCGGGGGTATAGCTCAGCTGGGAGAGCGCTTGCATGGCATGCAAGAGGTCAGCGGTTCGATCCCGCTTACCTCCACCAGCAACTCGGCAAGCGAGTAGTAATGAGTGCCTCGTCCCCATCGTCCAGAGGCCTAGGACACCGCCCTTTCACGGCGATAACCGGGGTTCGAATCCCCGTGGGGACGCCAGTTACCGCGCGGAGCGGTAGTTCAGTTGGTTAGAATACCGGCCTGTCACGCCGGGGGTCGCGGGTTCGAGCCCCGTCCGCTCCGCCAAGATCAAAGCCCTGCTTGCGCAGGGCTTTTTCTTTTGCGGGTTCGCGCGTCCGCCGCTCCGTCATATCGCGACCAACTTGATTCGGGTCAAGCAGACTGCCTAGGGTAAGCCCTAGTCTGCAGGCATGAAGCTGGAGTCCGTCAGTCCACCCGCAGCCCTGTCTGATCGCCCTCTGATCGCGCACCACCTTGAGCCCCTGCGCGCTCGGTCTGACCGCGCGGTAGGCAAGGCGCCTCCCGTGCGGGAATTGGCCTTGATCGTTGATGGTGTCGTGTGTGGTGCCTGCACAGTCGCAATTGCAGATGCGCTTCGGCACAAGCCAGGGGTGAGCACGGTCCAGGTCAACCCGATGACGCGGCAGGCTCTCGTCGAGTTTGCCCCTGCCCTGATCTCTGCCCAGGAAATCACTGCAGAGATCGAAAGGCTCGGCTACCTGCCTCGTCTTGCAGAGGCACCAAGCGCGGAGCAACTGCGGCACTCGCAACGCAAGGCCCTGCTGTGGCGCACCGGGATTGCCTGGCTCGCGATGATGCAGATCATGATGTACGCATGGCCGGCGTATCAGTCTGCGCCTGGCGAACTGCTGCCTGATCACGCGTTTCTGTTGCGCTGGGCGCAGTGGATACTGAGTCTTCCCGTGGTGTTGATCGCCGCATCGCCGATCCTGCGCTCGGCCTGGTCTGGACTGAAGATGCACACGCTGAACATGGACGTGACCGTCAGCGCTGCGATTGCATTGACCTTTGTCTTCAGCACGCATGCCACCTTCAGCGGCCACGGCGAAGTCTGGTTCGACAGTCTGTCGATGTTCGTCGCCTTGATCCTGTCAGTTCGATACCTGCTGATGCGCGGGCAACACGTCCAGGAGGCGCGGATCGAGCGCCTAGCCGCGGCTGCGACAGGTTCCGCCCGAAGAATTCTGCAAGACCGTGCAGACTCCTCAAGCGAAGCGCGCACCGAGGACGTGGATGTTGATTCACTTCGCGTTGGCGACCTCGTACTTGTACCTGCGGGCGGCCTCGTGCCCGCAGATGGGCAGATCGTCCGTGGTACGTCCGCGCTGAACGAAGCGATTCTGACCGGGGAGTCGATGCCGATAGCAAGGCGAGTGGGCGAGCGCGTTCATGCCGGAACGATCAACCTGTCTGCGGAGCTGCATGTCCGCATCGACGCAATCGGCACAGCCACGCGTGCAGCCGAGATCGCACAGATAATGCGCAGAGTGGCGGCAACGCGCTTCACGTCGGCTGACCGGGCGGATCGCTGGGCGCCATACTTTCTCATGGGCGTGTTGGCCAGTGCCGCACTGGGTGCGGCATTCTGGCTCCCTCAGGACCCCGATCGAGCGCTCTCGGTGGCCATCGCCGTACTCATGGTGACCTGTCCCTGCGCACTTTCGCTTGCGACACCTGCGGCGATGTTCGCTGCGGTCTCCAGGCTTGGAGAGTTGGGCGTCTATTTGCGCCGCCCCGCGGTCATTTCGCGCCTGGCCAGGATTTCCACAGTGATCTTTGACAAGACGGGCACCCTCAGCGCGGATGCGCTCTGTGTGGAGCGCGTCTATCTGACGCCTGATCGGACGTTCAGCGAGCGGGATGTCTTGCACATGGTCACGGCGCTCGAAGGTCAGGGGTTTCATCCGGTTGCGGCCGCCTTGCGGCAGCGAGTCGGGCAGTCTGCCAAGCTACCCACAGTGATCAGGCAGCGTGAGCAAGCTGGCGTGGGCGTCGAGGGCTGGATCGATGGGCAGTGGTATCGCTTCGGCAAGCCGAGTCGCAGCGATATCCTGCCCGGCGGAGGCCTGCATTGCGAGCTGATCGATGCGGCTGGTCGGATCGCACTGGTCGAGTTCAGTGAGCGAGTGCGCGAGGAGGCAGGGCCTGCCGTGCAGGCTCTCGCCCGGCAAGGCTTCGATCTTTTGGTGTTGAGCGGCGACAGCCCGATTCAGGCGGCTCGGCTCGCGCAATCCCTGCAGATCGATGGGGTCCGCGGCGGTCTCACCGCCGAGGACAAACTGGCGCATATGCAGTCCTTGCAGCGGCAGGGCCGGGTGGTCCTGGCAGTGGGCGATGGCTTGAACGACGGGCCGCTCCTCGCGGGGGCAGACGTTTCCGCCGCGCTGGTGACCGGTGCACCTGCCACCCAGGCAGCCGCCGATCTGGTGATCCTCGGCGGCCGGTTGACCAGTCTCGCGGCATTGCGTGCAGTGGCGAGCAAGGCCCTCGCTGTGGTGAATCAGAACCTGACTTGGGCGCTGGCCTACAACCTGATCTGTGTCCCGCTCGCCATCGCGGGTTGGATCAGCCCCGGATGGGCAAGTGTTGGCATGGCTGTCAGCTCGCTTGTTGTGCTCGCCAACGCTGCACGGGTTGCGCGCAGCGGACGTGAGGCGATCAAGACACTGCAGGACTGAGCATGGAAGTGCTTTATCTGCTGATTCCGATGTCTGTCGCGCTGGTGTTCGGCGCTGCAGCCCTCTTAGTGTGGGCCGTCGAAGGCGAGCAGTTCGATGAGCTCGAATCCATCGGCGCCAGGGTGCTCGATCTGCCACAGACATCGGACCTCGATGCAATCGACCGCGAACAACGGTCGCACTCGTCGTGACATGTGCGACGTGCAAGTTCCGATCGACTTGACCTCTGTCAACGCGAGAATCTGATGCTTCCCCAAGAATGCTTCCACATACTGGGAGCAGACCTTGAACACAGTACAAACATCCGCCGCTCCTCACTCCGGAGGAGGGGTCTACAACGACAAGGTCGTCATGCAGTTCTCTGTCATGACGATTGTCTGGGGATTGGTGGGCATGTTGGTGGGCGTCGTGATTGCCGCACAGCTTGCCTGGCCTCAGCTCAACTTTGACATTCCCTGGCTGACCTACGGGCGACTGCGCCCGCTGCACACCAATGCCGTGATCTTCGCCTTTGGCGGGTGCGCACTGTTTGCGGCGAGTTACTACGTGGTTCAGCGAACCTGCCACGTTCGCCTCTTCTCGGACAAGCTTGCAGCATTCACGTTCTGGGGCTGGCAGGCCATCATCGTGGCCGCTGCGGTATCGCTGCCGCTTGGGTACACGTCTGGCAAGGAATACGCAGAACTCGAGTGGCCGATCGATATCGCGATCACCCTCGTCTGGGTGGCGTACGCGGTCAACTTCTTTGGCACCTTGGCGGTCCGCAAGGTCAAGCACATCTACGTGGCCAACTGGTTCTTCGGCGCGTTCATCCTGACGGTCGCGCTACTTCACGTGGTCAACAGCGCAGCGCTTCCGGCCGGACCCATGAAGTCCTACTCGGCCTACGCCGGCGTACAGGACGCGATGGTCCAATGGTGGTACGGACACAATGCGGTGGGCTTCTTCCTCACAGCGGGCTTCCTCGGGATCATGTACTACTTCATCCCGAAGCAGGCGAATCAGCCGGTGTACTCCTACCGCCTGTCGATCGTGCACTTCTGGGCCCTCATCTTCACCTACATGTGGGCCGGGCCGCACCACCTGCACTACACCGCGCTGCCAGACTGGACCCAGTCGCTTGGCATGGTGTTCTCGCTGATCCTGCTGGCACCCAGCTGGGGCGGCATGATCAACGGCATCATGACCCTCTCGGGTGCATGGCACAAGCTGCGCGACGACCCCGTCCTGCGCTTCCTGATCGTCTCGGTGTCCTTCTATGGCATGAGTACCTTCGAGGGGCCGATGATGTCCATCAAGACCGTCAATGCCCTCTCGCACTACACGGACTGGACGGTCGGGCACGTGCACTCCGGTGCGCTTGGCTGGGTGGGCATGGTTTCCATGGGGGCCATGTACTACCTGATTCCGCGCATGGTGGGCCGCACGGAAATGGCCAGCAAGGATCTGATCAGCCTGCACTTCTGGACAGCGACGATTGGCATCGTGCTCTACATCGCCGCCATGTGGATCGCAGGTGTGATGCAGGGCCTCATGTGGCGCGCAGTCAATGAGGACGGCACGCTGACCTACACCTTCGTCGAGAGCGTCAAGGCCACCTTCCCGTTCTACGTCGTACGCCTGCTTGGTGGCGTGCTGTACCTGTCTGGGATGGTTCTCATGGCCGTGAACGTGTGGATGACCCTTAGTGGGCGCAAGCGCGAAGTGGTCGCGATTCCAGCGCCTGCCCACGCCTGAGATCGGAGGAGATCATGAGCATCTTCAATCACGAGAAGATCGAAACTTCCAACGTCCTGCTGATCGTCCTGATCCTGCTGGTGGTTGCCATCGGCGGTCTGGTGGAAATCGTGCCGCTGTTCTTCCAGCGCTCGACCACCGAGCCCGTCGCCGGTCTCAAGCCCTACACGGCGCTGCAGGTGGTCGGCCGTGACATCTATGTCCGCGAGGGTTGCTACAACTGCCACTCGCAGATGATCCGTCCCTTTCGCGCCGAGACGCTGCGCTATGGCCACTACTCGGTTGCAGGGGAGTTCGTCTACGACCACCCATTCCAATGGGGCAGCAAGCGAACCGGCCCCGACCTTGCCCGTGTTGGCGGCCGCTACAGCGATGAGTGGCACCGGATCCATCTGACGAACCCGCGTGACCTTGTGCCCGAGTCGAACATGCCTTCCTATCCTTGGCTGGTACGCAACCTGGCCGACTCGGACTCTGTTGCGAGCCACATGAGTGCGCTGCGCAAGCTGGGGGCGCCCTACTCGGACGACGAGATCCGAAAGGCCAAGGACGAAGTCGCCGGCAAGACCGAGCTGGACGCCTTGGTGGCGTACCTGCAGGTGCTTGGCACATCTGTGAAGTAAGGAGCGCGACATGGACTTCAACACCTATGCCAGCCTGTTCACTGTGCTGTGCTTCACGCTGTTTGTTGCGCTGCTGATATGGAACTTCCTGCCCAGCCGGCGCGAGCGTCTCCAGCGCTATGCACGTGCGCTGCTGGAAGATGAATCAGCCGACCCAGGCGCTGCCGGCATGCAGCACGCCGCCGTCGGTGCGAAGGGAGAGCAACAATGAGTGACTTCGTATCGAGTTTCTGGGGGGCTGCCATTGCGATCGCAACGGTGCTCGGCATCGCGGCGTGCTTTCTGCTGCTCATGTTCAGCGCCCGTGTACGCAAGATGGCCGAGGACAACTCGACCGGACATGTCTGGGATGGCGATCTCAAGGAGCTCAACAACCCCCTGCCGCGCTGGTGGGTTGGCCTGTTCATCATCACTCTGCTGTTTTCGATCGTCTATCTCTACTACTACCCGGGTCTGGGCGGGCATGATGGCAGCCTGAAGTGGAGCCAATCCGGGGCCTACAAGGCGGAGATGGTTGCTGCGGAGCAGCGCCTCGCACCTCTATACGACGGATTCATGAAGCAATCGCCCGAGCAGCTTGCCCAGGATCCCAAGGCCATGGCGATTGCTGAGCGTCTGTTTTTGAACAATTGCGCTCAGTGCCATGGATCGGATGCGCGCGGCGCACAGGGCTTTCCGAATCTCGCCGACGCAGACTGGCTCTGGGGGGGCAGCGCCGACGCGGTACGTACCACGATTGCCGAAGGCCGCAAGGGCATGATGCCGCCGATGGGCGCCGCTGTCGGTACCGACCAGGACATCACCGATCTGGCGAAGTATGTCCAGTCGCTTTCCGGCAAGAACAGCGATGAACTGGCGATCGCTCGTGGCAAGGGAAAGTGGATGTCAGCGGGGTGCGTAGGCTGCCATGGACCGGATGGCAAGGGAAACATCGCGCTGGGTGCTCCGAACCTGACCGACAGCACATGGATCTACGGCGGGTCGCTCGACAGCATCTTCTACACCATCAAGAACGGTCGCCAGAACACCATGCCTGCTTGGGCGAGCCGCCTGAGCAAACCCCAGGTGGAAGTGTTGACCGCCTATGTCATCAGGCTTTCTAACGGGGGCAGCCGCCAGTCCGTGGCCGCACGCTGATGAGCGAAGGCTTGCTCGGACCCAATGCACCGCCCGCAGTGGGCGCTCTCCAGGCATCTGCACCTGCGGGTAGTGACAAGCCGCCCAAGGAGCAAGTGATCTGGCTGTATGAGGCTCGGCGCAAGATCTATCCGCGGGCAGTCAGTGGCTGGTTCGCACGATGGCGGCTGCTTCTGATTGCGCTGACACAGATTGCGTTCTATGGCGCGCCTTGGCTGCAGTGGAACGACCGCCCTGCCGTCCTGTTCGATCTCGCATCGCGACGCTTCTATCTGCTCGGATACGTCTTCTGGCCCCAGGACTTCATCTACCTCACGGGCCTGCTCGTCGTATGTGCCTATGCCCTGTTCTTCTTCACCGCTGTCGCAGGCCGACTGTGGTGCGGCTATGCCTGTCCGCAGACCGTCTATACCGAAGTGTTCATGTTCATCGAGCGTTGGGTAGAAGGGGATGCGAACGCGCGCCGCAAGCTGGACTCGGCGCCCTGGGGTGTGAACAAGCTATTGCGCAAGGCGGCAAAGCAGGGTCTCTGGATCACTCTGGCGTTCTGGACGGGCGTGAGCTTTGTGGGCTACTTCGTCCCCATCCGCGAGCTCCTCATGTCGATCATCACCCTGACGGTCGGCGGCTGGGCACTGTTCTGGGTGCTCTTCTACGCCTTCGCAACCTGGGGCAATGCAGGCTTCATGCGCGAGCAGGTCTGCAAGTACATGTGCCCCTATGCGCGCTTTCAGAGCGCAATGCTCGACAAGCACTCGCTGATCATCACCTACGACACAGAACGCGGCGAACCTCGTGGATCACGCGGGCGAAAGGTCGATCCAAAGCAAGCCGGGTTGGGCGACTGCATCAATTGCGGTCTGTGTGTGGCGGTGTGCCCCACCGGCATCGACATCAGGAACGGCCTGCAGTATGAGTGCATTGGCTGCGCCGGCTGCATCGACGTCTGCAATGACGTGATGCACAGGATGAGCTACGCCCCGGGGCTGATCCGGTACGCCACCGAGCATGCGATGAAGACACGACAGTTCGGCGCCGAGATGTGGAGGCACGTCTTTCGCACTAGAACGGTGATCTACGGTGCAATCCTGATGGTGCTCGTCATCGCCCTGGCCCTGGGGCTCGCAAGCCGCACCAGCTTCAAGGTGGATGTGGTGCGCGATCGCAACGCGCTAGCACGCGTGAACGGTGACGGCTCGATCGAGAATGTGTACCGCCTGCAGATCATGAATACCGCAGAGCGCTCTCGTGCGTTTGGAGTGACCGTCAGCGGTCTGTCCGGTCTTGAGATCAGCAGCGAATCGCGGTTTGAGATGCCCGCAGCCCAGACAATGTTCCATCCGGTCCGGTTGCGCCTGCCTGAAAGCAGCATCGGAGAAATCGCGCCAGGTGCTCACGCCGTGGTCTTCACGATCCGCAGCCAAGACACTGGCGAGCAAGTGACTGAAAAAGCAGTTTTCTACCTGGCACGACCCTAGCCGCAGACCCCATGGCAACGCACGACAGGAGAAGTCCATGAACCACGATGAAATCGCAGTCCGCCCTCCCTGGCGCGAGCCCTATGTGTGGATGGTCGCCGGCATCCCTGTGCTTGCCATCTGCGTGGGGCTGGTCATGCTCACACTCGCGCGCAATGGTGCCGACTCGCTTGTGGATGACAACTACTACAAGCGCGGTGTCGAGATCAACAAGGACACGGCTGCGCGTCAGCGGGCTTTGCAGCTCCATCTGGCGCTGTTTGTCACGCAGCAGGACGGTGGCGTGTGTGCGCATCTGCAGGGCGATGCGCTGCCAGCACAGGAGCTGGCGATGAACCTGCGATTTGCCCATGTTGCACGTCGAGAGCTTGACTTTGGTATCGCACTAGAAGCCGATGCTGCAGGCCGCTGCGCTGGCGGTGCGACGGACAGTGGTCTTCAGTCGCGCAGCTATTGGGCCCATGGGGCGACCATCCCGCGCGGACAGTGGTCTGCCAGTTTGGCGGCGCAGGACTGGCGACTTGCGCGCAGGCTGGGTCCGGTCGATGGCCAGGTGCTCGAGATCGATTCCCAGGCGGAGCGCTGAGCCGATCATGAACGGCGATGCTCCCAGCATGGATGATGATGCAGAACTGACGGGCGTACTTGATCGCGCCCAGGTTCGTCAGCGCGTGCTTCTCGGTGCGATTCTCTGGCCTTCTTTTCTAGGCGCCAGCGCGCTGGAGGCACTGACCTTTCTGATGGTCGACCCGCTCGACGTGCACTGGCTGGGGCATGACCTCGGACTCGGTCGAACGGCGATCTACTCGCTCGTGTTCCTCATGTACTGGAGCGCCTGCGCATTGAGCGCAGCAGGGGCGCTGCTGGTCATGAAACGTGTCGCGGCCTGACTGTGCAGTGCCGCTTGCGGAAGGCCGCGTCCATGAGATGCGGCCCAGAAAAAAGCCCCGCCGGTTGCGGGGCTTTCGGTTGGGAGAGCTGTATTCAGTGCGCTGACGCGGCTTCGGTGCTGAACAGGCTGCGCAGTCCTTCGGCGTCGAGAATCTTCACATGTCGCTGCTTGACCTCGATGAGACCCTCGTCCTGGAAGCGCGAAAACGTTCGGCTTACAGTCTCCAGCTTCAGGCCGAGATAGCTGCCGATTTCCTCGCGCGTCATGCGCAGGACGAGCTCCGTGGAAGAAAAACCGCGTGCTTTCAGACGCTGCGTGAGGTTGATCAGGAACGCCGCAAGACGTTCCTCGGCACGCATGGTGCCAAGCAGCATCATCACACCGTTTTCACGCACGATCTCGCGGCTCATCACGCGGTGCAGCTGGCGCTGCAGGCCGTTCACTTCGCGACTCAGGGTCTCAAGCTGGGAGAAGGGCATCACGCAGACTTCCGAGTCCTCCAGCGCAACGGCATCCACGGTGTGGCGCTCGGTACCGATCCCGTCCATACCCAGGAGCTCGCCGGCCATCAGGAAGCCGGTGACCTGCTCGCGGCCGTCGGGACTGGCGACCTGCGCCTTGAAGAAGCCGTAGCGGATGGCGTAGATGGCGTTGAAGTCGTCACCGCTGCGATAGAGCGCCTGGCCGCGTGCGATGCGTCGACGCTGATTCACCACGGCTTCGACCTTGCCAAGATCCTCGCGGGACAGGCCGGTGGGAAGGCACATCTCGCGCAGATTGCAGCTCGAGCAGGCGACATGCGATGCACCGGTCGCTTGTGGCGCAGTGGCCTGGTTGGGACAGCTGTCATGATGTTCGGCCAGCATGGCCGAGCTGGATTCGCTTTGCTTGTACATACACCCTCCTGCGTGGTCGGACGCGGCTCTTGCTGGCCGGGTTGCTCAGCTCTGTGGCTGATGACCCATGTCGTCCTGCTCCCAATTTAACGATTGCTCCTTACGGAGCCTTGACGTGAGTCAACGTCGCTGCGACCCACAAATGGCACATTGCCTTCAAACCACTCCTTCTCTGGCGCCTGTCGTCGACGGCACGCCGTCACGTCCGGTCAGACCAGGGGCAGCACTGCGGCCAAGCGTCGCGCACTGCAAGCACCGGGTGGCCTGACCCACATCACACCGGATCGAACCTCAAATGCATGCCATCCAGTCACCCGAACGGGCCTTGAGAGTCGACCCTCACGCATTGCCGGCCGAAAGCCTGCTCGCGCGTTTTGATCGTTTCGGTCCACGATACACCTCCTACCCGACGGCGGACCGATTTGTGGAGGCCTTCGATGCACGCGCCTTGCATGCCGCGATCGAGGATCGGCGGGACAGCTGGAGCAGCCGGCCGCTTGCACTTTATGTGCATATCCCGTTCTGCGAATCGCTTTGCTACTACTGCGCGTGCAACAAGATCGTCACCAAGCACAAGGAACGCGCCACGCCCTACCTGGACAGCGTGTTTCGCGAGGTCGACCTCTGGCGCGAGCGGATCGGCGAGCGCGCTCGCGCAGGGCAGCTGCATCTGGGTGGCGGCACACCCACCTACCTCGACGACAGTCAGCTTGCCCGCCTGGTCGAGCATCTATCCGCCGCATTCGAGTTCACTGCGCACGCCGAGCGGGCCATCGAGGTTGATCCCCGCACGGTGGATCGTGTCCGTCTGCAGCGTTTGCGCGACATGGGCTTCAACCGGATCTCCTTCGGCGTGCAGGATCTCGACCCTGCAGTGCAGGAGGCTGTCCATCGCGTGCAGAGCGAGGCCGAGATCGCGGCCTTGATGCAGGCGGCGCGCGATCTGGCCTTCGACTCGGTCAACATCGACCTGATCTATGGCCTGCCCAAGCAGCCGCCCGAAGGCTTCGCAAACACCATCTCGCGAATCATCGCCCTGCGTCCTGACCGCGTTGCGCTGTATGCCTATGCCCATATGCCGCAGCGCTTCAAGCCGCAACGGCGCATCCATGAATCCGAGCTGCCGCCTGCTGCACACCGCGTCACCATGCTGGCGCAAGCGATTGCGGCTTTTGCATCCGGTGGCTACGACTACGTCGGCATGGATCACTTCGCGCTGCCCCAGGATTCGCTGGCGCGCGCCAAGCGGCAGGGTCTGCTCACGCGGGACTTCCAGGGCTACACCGCCAACCCGGAGTGCGACCTGATTGCCCTGGGCGTCTCGGCAATCAGCAAGCTGGGCGCGGTCTACAGCCAGAACCATCGCGACATCGAGGGCTACCAGGAAGCGCTCAAGACGGGGGGCTTGCCGGTCATGCGCGGCATCGTGCTGACGCGTGACGATCTCGTTCGCCGCAGCATCATCATGGCGCTGATGTGTCAGGGCGAGGTGAGCTTCGAGTCCATTGAGCAGGCGCACCTTGTCGACTTCCGCAAGGCCTTCGCCAGCGAGCTGCAGGAGCTCGCACCCTTCGAGGCTGAAAGCCTCATCCGCATCGAACCGGACTATCTGCGAGTGACCGAACTGGGCTGGTTCTTCGTACGTGCCATCGCCATGGTGTTTGACCGCTACGTGCGTACCGGTGCTGTCCTGAGCCCGCGGGCGCGCCTCATCTGAGCCCGAGGCGTTCTTCAGCGAACCTCCGCATGCCATCGACTTCGCTGCTGATCGCGGCTGCCCTGCTCGGGTTGGCGGGCGGCCTGCACTGTGCAGGCATGTGCGCTGCGTGGCTGGGTAACCAGACGCTGGGTACCCCGGCCGGCGCCGCGCTGCTGCCGCGACATGTCGGCCGCTGGTTGAGCTACAGCGCAGCAGGTGTCCTGGCAGGTGCCTTCGGCCAGCTCACCTGGGCGGTGCTGCGCACCACCAGTGTGATCGGCCCGCTCTGGACCCTGCTCCAGGTCGCTGCGTTGGCGCTCGGCGTGTGGCTGATGTTTCGTGGCCAGTGGCCGCGCCGCCTGTCTCTGCCCAACACTGCCCGGCCGATCGAATTCCGCAGTCCTTCCATGCGCCGCTGGCCGATGGAGGGGCTGCGCGGCGCCGCGCTGCTCCTCATGCCTTGCGGACAGCTGCATGCGGCGCTCTGGCTTGCCGTACTTGCCGGCACATGGCAGGGCGGGCTGGCTCTGATGGCTCTGTTCGCATTGACGTCCAGCCTTTCCATGCTGAGCATCGGCATGGGCATCCGAAAACTCGCGGGATGGTCGTCGCTCGGTGGCGGCGCGCTTGTCATCGAGCGCCAAGTCATGCGACTGACCGGCTTGATGCTGGTGCTTGCCAGCGCCTTGGTGCTCTGGGCACATCTGAGCGGAACCTCGCTCCCTTGGTGCGAGCCGGTGGGGGCTGCGGGTTGACCAGGCCGGGCGTGGCTGCTGCGTTGCAGCACGACCGACTACACTAACACTCGACTCCAGCTGGGTTCGGAACGCTGCCATCGCGGCGTCCGGGCGACAAGCGCAGGCGCGAGGCATCGCCCACGCTGCACCCACTTTCTTCACTCTCCCTTCGGACAACACCTCATGGCACTGGACCGCGTCAGCGCCGGCAAGAACCTGCCGGACGAATTCAACGTCATCATCGAGATCCCGCAGAACGCCGATCCGATCAAGTACGAAGTCGACAAGGACACGGGCGCCCTGTTCGTGGACCGCTTCATGGGCACCGCCATGCACTATCCGTGCAACTACGGCTACGTCCCCCACACCATCAGTGATGACGGCGACCCGGTGGACGTGCTCGTCATCACCCCGTTCCCGCTGGTCGCCGGCGTGGTAGTGCGCTGCCGTCCGCTGGGCGTGCTCAAGATGACGGACGAAGCCGGCGGCGACTCCAAGCTGCTGGCCGTGCCGGTGGACAAAGTGCTGCCCTGGTACAAGCACTGGAAGACCCACGAGGACATCGCCCCTGAGCGTCTGGCCCAGATCCAGCACTTCTTCGAGCACTACAAGGACCTCGAAAAGGGCAAGTGGGTCAAGGTCGTGGGCTGGGATGGCCCCGAGGCGGCCAAGCAGGAAATCCTCAATGGCGTGGCCGGCTACAACGCCGCCAAGGACAAGCCGGCCTTCTGAGCCGCTGCACCTGCCGGCTGATACGGCGCACCGCAGGGTGCGCCGTTTTTCATTTCTGCAATGCCTCGTCCGCGCCCGGTGCAAGGTCGCGGCCTGCGCTGAAACCTGCAGAGTGGCGGAAGGGTGTGCGCTCGTTCAGATCATCGAGGTACTGGTCGATCCCACCGGCCTCGCGCTGAAGGAAGCGTTCGATGGCCTGCGAAAACTCCGGGTGCGCCAGCAGGTGAAAGGAGCAGGTCGGCACCGGAAGCAGGCCGCGTGCCATCTTGTGCTCGCCCTGAGCACCTCCCTCAAAGACCTTCAGCTGCTGATCAATGGCGTACTCGATGGCCTGGTAGTAGCAGAGCTCGAAGTGCAGCAGCGGCACGTAGCGCAGCGCTCCCCAGTAGCGGCCGTACAGGCGCCCGGCATCACAGATGAAGAAGCTGGCCGCCACCGGCCCCTGCGCATCGTGGGCCATGCACAGGCGCACCTGATCGGGCGCCTGCTGCGCGAGCAGCAGGAAGAAGCGCTCGTTCAGGTAGGGCGTCGAGTGATGCTCGCGGTAGGTGTTGGCATAGCACCGGTAGAAGAAGGCCCAGTCCTGCGGCTGCGCGCTGTGGCCGTCCAGCCATTCGAAGCGCAAGCCGTGCTCATGGACTGTACGGCGCTCGGCGCGGATGTTCTTGCGCTTCTTCTGGTTGAGCCGCGCCAGGAAGGCCTCGAAGTCGGCATAGCCTGCATTGGTCCAGTGAAACTGCACGCCGCTGCGCTTGAGCCAGCCTGCGGCCTGCAGTGCGCTGGCGGAGGCTTCGTCGGGAAACAGCACATGCACCGAGGACAGCGCGTTGTCCTGCATGGCCTGCGCCAGTACCTGCACCAGTGCGTCGCGTGCCTCCCCACTGCGCGCAATCAGGCGCATACCCGGTACAGGCGTGAAGGGCAGGGCACAGAGCAGCTTGGGGTAGTAGGGCAGGCCGCTGCGCTCGTAGGCATCGGCCCAGGCCCAGTCGAAGACGTATTCGCCGTAGCTGTGCGCCTTCACATAGAGCGGGCAGGCAGCTGCAAGCGCATCGCCGTCCCAGAGCAGCAGGTGCTGCGCGCTCCAGCCGCTGCGCCCGCCCACACAGCCCGTGCATTCCAGCGTGCCGAGAAAGGCGCTGCGCAGCATGACATGGCCACCCGCAGCATGCTGCACCAGTTCATCCCACGCGGCCTCATGCCCCGCCAGGGCGGGTATGACCTGCGTGCGATAATTTTTCCCAGACCTCGTCATGCGTGATGGATCGCGTGGGCGGCGGTGCGCAAGATAACAAGCGGAGAATCACTGTCTGATGAAAGCGCTGGTTGCGATCGCTCAGATCAACGTCACCGTCGGGGCGTTGCAGGCAAATGCAGACCGCATCATCGCCGCGGCGCGCCAGGCCCATCAGCACGGGGCGAATGTACTGCTCACTCCGGAGCTCTCGCTCACCGGCTACTCCCCAGAAGACCTGCTGCTCCGGGACGCGTTCTACATCGCCAGCGATGCGGCACTTGAGCGCATCGTCTCCGACAGCGCAGGCCTGCCGGGCCTGCACATCCTGGTGGGTCATCCGATGCAGCGCGAAGGCGAGCGTTTCAACAGCTGCAGCGTGATTGCCGACGGCAAGGTCGTGGGCCGCTATCACAAGCACGACCTGCCCAACTACGACGTCTTCGACGAGCAGCGCTACTTCACGCCCGATGCGCGCCCCCTGGTCTTCGAGGTCAATGGACTTCGCTTCGGCGTGAACATCTGCGAGGACATCTGGTTCCCCTACGCCCCGGAAGCCGCGCGTGCGGCCGGTGCACAGGTGCTGCTCGTGCCCAATGGCAGCCCGTATCACATGGGCAAGATCCACAAGCGCAAGGACGTGGTGCGCGCCAATGTGAGCCGGCAGGGCATGGCCTGCGTATTCGCCAATCTGGTGGGCGGGCAGGACGAGCTCGTGTTCGATGGCGGCAGTTTCTGCCTGAACACGCGCGGCGAGCTCATGGTGCAGATGCCGCAGTTCGTCGAAGGCATCGAATACGTCACCATCAAGACCGGCGAGCCGCAGCCCGGACCCTGTGCGCCCGATCTCTGCGAAGAAGAAGAGGTCTACAGCGCGCTCAAGCTCGGCGTGACCGACTACCTCGGCAAGAACGGCTTTCCCGGCGCCATCATCGGCCTGAGCGGCGGCGTGGACTCCGCACTCACGCTCGCCATTGCGGTGGATGCGCTGGGTGCCGACAAGGTGCGGGCGGTGATGATGCCCTCCCGCTACACGGCCGAGATCAGCTGGCTCGACAGCCGCGAGATGGTGCGGCACCTGGGCGTGCGCTACGACGAGCTGCCGATCTCCGACTGCTTCGATGCATTCCGCAAGACGCTGGCCACCGAATTCGCCGGCCTGCCCGAGGACGCCACCGAGGAGAACCTGCAGGCGCGCATCCGCGGCACCCTGCTCATGGCGCTCTCGAACAAGCATGGCGCGATCGTGCTGACCACCGGCAACAAGAGCGAGATGGCCACCGGCTACTGCACGCTCTATGGCGACATGGCCGGCGGCTATGCGGTGATCAAGGACATCCTCAAGACCCTGGTCTACCGCCTGTGCGCCTGGCGCAATGCCCAGCCCGGCGGCGCGGTGATTCCCGAGCGCATCCTCACACGTGCGCCCTCGGCCGAGCTGCGCGAGAACCAGACCGACCAGGATTCCCTGCCGCCCTACGAGGTGCTCGACGCCATCATCCGCCGCTACATGGAAGAGCGTGCCTCGGTGGCGGAGCTCCTGGCCGAGGGGCATGAGGAAGCCACTGTGCGCCGCGTCGTGAAGCTGATCAAGAACAACGAGTACAAACGCCGTCAGGCCCCGGTGGGCATCCGCGTCACGCACCGCGGCTTCGGGCGCGATTGGCGCTACCCCATCACCAACCGTTTTTCCGAGTAGCCCCAGCACATCCCATCAGGAGACCCCCATGAAGCGCATCACCGCCATCATCAAGCCCTTCAAGCTCGACGAAGTGCGCGAAGGGCTCGCCGGCGTCGGCGTGACCGGCCTGACCGTCACCGAGGTCAAGGGCTTCGGCCGCCAGAAGGGCCACACGGAGCTGTATCGCGGCGCGGAATACACCGTGGACTTCCTGCCCAAGATGAAGGTCGAGCTCGTCGTGGCCGAGGCGCTGGTCGAGCGCGCGATCGAGGCGATCATTGCCGCGGCCAAGACCGGCAAGATCGGCGACGGCAAGATCTTTGTGGAGCCGGTGGAGCAGGTGATCCGCATCCGTACCGGCGAAACCGGGGAACAGGCGATCTGAACCCGCGTGGCCCGCACCGCCCCGGCAGCCCCGGGGGCAGCTGAACAGACCGCATTGCGGCCTGTTTTGCTCTTTTTTGGCCGAATTGCATGGTTTTTTATCGCCATGAAGTCCAGAATCAGCCTGAGAGGCGCATGGATCATGCGATAAGCCGAATTTCCGGGCTGTAAGCTTTTATGGCCGAAAATGAATTATTGAGGCCAAGCGATCTGCTGGGCCGTTGTGCAGGTACGGCCAGTCGGCCGGCGCGCTGAGCTACAACACGCCGCCATGCAGGCCATTCTCGCCGTCACCTTTCCCTTCTTTGCGCTGGTTCTTGCGGGGTATCTGGCCACCCGGCGCGGCCTGCTGCCCGAGGCAGCCATTCCCGGCCTGAACACCTACGTGCTCTGGTTTGCGCTGCCCTGCATGCTGTTCCGCTTCGGCGCCGGGCTGCCCGTGACGCAGCTGTTCAACCTGCCGCTGATGGCGATCTACGCCGCCTGTGCCCTGCTGCTGCTGGGCGCCACCATCCTGCTGACCCGCTCGGCCCGCGTGGGCCTGAAGGACGCCTCCTTCGGTGCGCTGGTGGCCGTGTTTCCGAACACCGGCTTCATGGGTGTGCCGCTGCTGGTGGCGCTGCTGGGCAATGCCGCCGCCGGGCCGGTCATCCTGACCATGCTGGTCGACATGGCACTCACGAGCTCCGTGGCGCTGGCCATCGCCCAGCTCGACGGCCATCGCGGCCACGGCTGGGCGGCCTTCGGCCGGGCGCTGCGCGGTGCGCTGTCCAATCCGCTGCCCTGGGCCATCGGCGTGGGGGCGCTGTTCTCCTGGCAGCAGATCCAGCTCTGGGCGCCGTTTGCCAAGGCGGTGGGACTGCTGGGGGATTCCGCTTCGCCGGTGGCGTTGTTCACCATCGGTGCCGTACTGGCGAGGGCGCAGCGTGTCGGCAATGAAACCGGCGCGCCCACGCCGCTGGTGGACTATCTGCCGGTAGCCGCCATCAAGCTCTTCATCCACCCACTGCTGGTGCTGATCGTGGGCCTGAATGCCATGCGCCTGGGCTGGCCGGTGGACCGCTTCTCGGTCATCGTGCTCGCATTGGCTGCCGCCTTGCCCTCGGCCTCGAACGTCTCCTTGCTGGCAGAGCGCTATGGTGCAGACAACGGCCGCATTGCGCGCATCATCCTTGCCTCCACGGCGCTGGCCTTCTTGAGCTTCTCCGGTGCGGTCTGGCTGCTGATCTGACTGCCCGTGTTCCGCAAATGAAAACGGCGCCCGGGTGGGGCGCCGTTGTTCGCTCAGCGGCCTGAATCAGTCGCGCCCATGGCCCCGGCCACGCCCGCGACCGTGGTCGTCGTCGTCCCAGCGGCCGTGGTCCTTGCCCCTGCCGCGCTTCTCATCCACGCGCACGAAGTACACCGGCACGCCGCAGGCGTTGTAGCGGTGGCAGTGCTTGCCCCACTTCTTGATGTGTCCCGGCGGTGCGTAGACGTACAGCGGTGCCGGCGCGACCCCACCCACGGGCACGGGGCGGATCAGTACGGGCTGTGTGTAAACAACCGGCGGCGGCGGGCGGTTGCCCAGATCGATCCGGCCGTAGACGCCCGGCGTGATCTCGCCGCTGAGCGTGATGTTGTAGTTCTGTGCCTGGGCCGGTGCGGCCAGCGTGGCGGTGGCCAATGCGAGCAGGCCAAGCGTGGAGCGAATGGTCATGAATTTCCCCTGGAACAATCCGACTGCAGGCTCAGGCGTGTCCAAGCCCGCATGAGCCCTCAACGCGAATCATTCACCGCGCGCCGACGCCGCAGACCGCTGCAAAGGTAACGGTGCGTTAGGCGTGCAGCAGGGATCCCCTGCACGCAGGGCACGCAATCGATCGCACGTGACCGGCTGGTCAGGCCGGCGCGAACCCGAACGCGGCCTGCGCTCAGCTGATCGAGCGGATCGCGATGACCACCAACCCGGCCTTGGTCTCTTCCACGCCGTACTCGACGCGGATGCCGGGCTTGATGCCCTCGAGCAGCGAGGCTGACTTCACCTTCATCACCATGCCGCCATCCAGCGTGATGGTGCCGCCCTTCGGGTCGATCTGGATGACGATGCCGTCACCGCGCAGGCCGATCGGGATCAGCATGAATTGCCGGTCCAGGGCGGCGCGGTCAGGCGCCGTGGCAGACGGGGCAGCAGGCGTGGTCGAGGGGGCCGGGGTGGCCTGAGCCACCGCGCTGTGGGCAAACAGCGCAAGGCCTGCACTGACCAGCAGGCGGGCGAGGGGGGACATGGGATCTCCAGGGCGGACGGGATGTCCGGTTGCTTGCGCTCGATCGGCGCATTGCTGGATCGCACTCTATGCCTGAAGTGCCACAGCCGGCAGGTGTGTCGTGGCGCCCACTGGCACGCCCATGCTGATGTGCGCCTTACTGCCGACTACATCTTGCAATGTCGTCGAATAGCAAAATGACATTGCGTCAACTGCGTTGTCCAGCTGCATCGTTTGCGCCAACGCGCCTGCACCGGCTGGCGCCTGGACCGCCCGTGGCAGGGGCCTCCGTATCCGCTCGGCGTCGTGCCTGAGGCAGGCCGATCCAAGCGCGTGCCTGGGCTCAGCCGTCCATCCGCTTCTGGAACACCAGCCCCGCGTGCTCGCGCAGGGCATGGAACTTGATCTTGGGCCAGTTCTGCTCGATGGCGCGCAGCTCGTGCGCATAGTCCACCAGGAGCGCGACGGCATCCACGGCATCCAGGGCTAGGCGATGCTGGTTGGCGTCGATGAAGCGCTTGAGTTCGCGCTCGCCGCCGTCGGCTTCGTCGCAGGTGATCCAGCGCGCCAGGGTGTAGCGGCTGGGCGTGATGCGCGCCTTCACGCCGTATTCATGCTCCAGACGGTGCGCCACCACTTCAAACTGCAGCTGGCCCACGGCACCCAGCAGCAGGATCGAACCCGCCATGGGCCGGAAGACCTGGATCGCGCCTTCCTCGCCCAGCTGCGTCAGGCCGGCACGCAGCTGCTTGGTGCGCAGTGGGTCGGCCACCTCCACGCTGCGGAACATTTCCGGCGCAAAGAAGGGCAGGCCGGTGAACTGCAGGCTCTCGCCCTCGGTCAGCGTGTCGCCCAGCTGCAGCACGCCGTGGTTCGGGATGCCGATGATGTCGCCTGCAAAGGCATCGTCCAGCAGTTCGCGTCGTTGCGACAGGAAGCTCACCACGGTGTTGGGCTTCAGTTCCTTGCCGCTGCGCACCACCTTGAGCTTCATGCCGCGCTCGAAGTGGCCGCTGGCCACGCGCACGAAGGCAATGCGGTCGCGGTGCGCCGGGTCCATGTTGGCCTGGATCTTGAACACCACGCCGCTGAACTTCTTCTCGGTGGGTTCAATCACGCGCTGGATCGTGCTGCGTTCGCCCGGCGGCGGCGCCAGTTCCACGAGCGCATCGAGCACCTCGCGCACGCCGAAGTTGTTGATGGCGCTGCCAAAGAACATCGGCGTCTGCCTGCCCGACAGGAAGGCTTCGCGGTCAAAGGCCGGCGTGGCCTCGCTCACCAGCTCCACGTCATTGCGGGCATGGAGCATGTCGTCGCCAAAGCGTTCGTCCAGCTGCGGGTTGGCCAGCGGGGCGATGATCTCGTCGTCATCCCGCAGGCGGTCCTCGCCGGCGGAGAACACGCGCATCTGGTCGGCGCGCAGGTCCATCACGCCCGCAAAGGTCTTGCCCATGCCCACCGGCCAGGTGAAGGGCACCACGGCCATGCCGAGTTCACGCTCGATCTCGTCGAGCAGATCGAGCGGCGCCTTCACCTCGCGGTCCATCTTGTTGATGAAGGTGAGGATGGGCGTGTTGCGTGCCCGGCAGACCTGCAGCAGGCGCCGGGTCTGCGGCTCCACGCCGTTGGCCGCGTCGATCACCATCAGCGCCGCATCCACGGCGGTGAGCACGCGGTAGGTGTCTTCCGAGAAGTCCTGGTGGCCCGG
>JAIXTA010000100.1 GCA_027484405.1 Burkholderiales bacterium | reverse complement strand
GCTCGATGCCCGGCAAGATCCTGCAGAACCTTTCAAAGACCGGTGTGCGCAACCCCCTGTTCCTGCTCGATGAAGTGGACAAGATGGGGCAGGACTTTCGCGGCGATCCGGCTTCCGCGCTGCTTGAGGTGCTCGATCCCGAGCAGAACCACACCTTCCAGGACCACTACATCGAGGTTGACTTTGATCTCTCGGACGTGATGTTCGTGGCGACCTCCAATTCGCTGAATATTCCGCCAGCACTGCTGGACCGCATGGAGGTCATCCGCCTAGCGGGCTATACCGAAGATGAGAAGACGGACATCGTCGAGCGGCATCTGCTGCCCAAGCAGATGAAGAGCAACGGCGTGAAGGAGGATGAGCTGCACGTGTCCGAAGCAGCGATTCGCGACATCGTGCGGTACTACACGCGCGAGGCTGGAGTGCGCTCCCTGGAGCGCGAGGTGTCCAAGATCTGCCGCAAGGTCGTCAAGCAGCAGCTGCTCGGCAAGGCCAAGGGCAAGGTCAATATCACGCCCAAGAACTTGGACAAGTATCTCGGTGTACGGCGCTTCACCTACGGTGTGGCCGAGAAGGAAAACCAGATCGGGCAGGTCACAGGTCTCGCTTGGACCGAAGTTGGCGGCGACCTGCTGACCATTGAAGTTGCGACGATGCCTGGCAAGGGCAACGTGCAGCGCACAGGCTCACTGGGCGATGTGATGAAAGAGTCCGTCGAGGCAGCGCGTACGGTCGTACGTGCCCGGGCCCGTCGTCTGGGCATTAAGGATGATCGCTTCGAAAAGCTCGATCTGCACGTTCACTTCCCCGAAGGTGCGACGCCCAAGGACGGACCCAGTGCCGGCATTGCCATCACGACGGCGCTTGTGTCGGCGCTCACTGGCATACCGGTGCGATCCGATGTGGCGATGACCGGTGAGATCACACTTCGCGGCGAGGTGCTTGCGATCGGCGGCCTGAAGGAAAAGCTGCTCGCAGCGTTGCGAGGCGGGATCAAGAAAGTGCTGATTCCGGAGGAAAACACCAAGGACCTCGCAGAGATTCCTGACAACGTCAAAAATCGTCTCGAAATCATTCCGGTGAAGTGGATCGACCGGGTGCTCGAGATCGCGCTGAGCGAAACGCCCACCGCGCTGCCGGAGGAGGAAATGGCCTCTGCATCCGGCGGCTCGGCCGATGGAAAGTCATCAACGCCTGGCGAGGTTGTAAAGCATTGATTCAGCCTGTTGCCGTGCGTTCAGTCTTGGTTTGAGCGCGCTGTGCTTTCGCCTTGACATGCTCTGAGAGCGACGCGTTAAATCGTTCGATGCGGTTATAGTCCGCGTCCTTTGTCGGCAGCGGGCCGACGCATCAAGATGACCGACCAATCCTGATACTAGGGGGTTTAGAACGTGAACAAGACCGACTTGATCGATCACATTGCAAAGAACGCAGACATTTCCAAGGCCGCAGCAGGCCGTGCATTGGATTCCGTGGTCGGCGCCATCAAGACGACGCTCAAACGTGGCGGTTCGGTCACGCTCGTGGGCTTCGGAACCTTCACCGTGGGCAAGCGTGCAGCCCGTTCCGGTCGCAACCCCCGCACGAATCAGCCGATCAAGATCAAGGCTGCCAAGGTACCGAAGTTCCGCCCGGGCAAGGCACTCAAGGACGCGGTAAACTAATGGTCTTTGCGGGTGCTTAGCTCAGTTGGTAGAGCGGCGCCCTTACAAGGCGTAGGTCGGGAGTTCGAGCCTCTCAGCACCCACCACCGCAAAGCGCAAGTCACCCTTGCCTCGACGCAGGCAAGACGATCAGGGCGAACCGGGTTCGCCCTTTTTGTTGTGTCCTGTGCCTATGCATCCTGATTCAGGAAGTCCGCATCGATGTTTGAGTTCATCCGTACCCACAAGCGCTTCTTGCAGTTTGTGCTGCTGATCTTGATCCTTCCGTCGTTCGTGTTCTTCGGCGTGCAGGGCTACTCGCGCTTCATGGAAGGCGATCAGGCGCTCGCGCGTATCGACAAGGCCAAAGTCACCCAGCAGGAGCTCGACAACGCGATGCGCCAGCGCGTGGACCAGATGCGCCAGCAGTTTGGCGCGCAGATTGACGCGCGGATGATCGACACGCCCGAGGCCCGTAAGGCCATGCTGGACCAGCTAGTCGATCAGCAGGTTGTTGCCGCCGAAATTCGCAGCAATTCCATGGTCGTGTCTGACGCCTATCTTCGCGACACCATCGCCGCAATCCCGGCAGTGCAAAAGGACGGCAAGTTCGACCTTGAGCTCTACCAGAGAGCGCTGGCCAGCCAGGGGCTGTCCGAGCAGGGCTTCGAGTCTCGGCTGCGTGGCGATATCGCATCGGCGCGCGTGGCAGAGGTCTTTTCTGCGACCAGCATCGTCCCGCAGACGGTACTCGAGAAGCTTGCCCGCCAGGCCGAACAACCCATCAGCTTCCGTGAGCAGCTGTTCCGGGCGGCCGACTTTGCACCAAAGGCCATCGTCAATGACGAGGCACTGAAAAAGTATTACGACAGCAACGTCAAGCAGTTCGAGCAGGCCGAACGCCTCAAGGCCGAGTATGTGGTTCTTGATCTGGCGACCGTTTCGAAGATGGTCGAGGTCAAGGCCGAGGACATCAAGGCGTTCTACGACAAGAATCAGGATCGCTTCAAGTCCGAGGAGCAGCGCAAGGCCAGCCACATCCTGATCAAGGCGGACAAGAGTGCACCCGCAGCCGATCTTGCGAAGGCCAAGGCACGCGCAGAGGCGCTACTTGTCCAAGTCAAGGCGGCCCCGGGCAACTTTGCCAAGATTGCCCGCGAAGCCTCCCAGGACGAAGGCTCCGCCCCGAATGGCGGCGACCTCGGTTTCTTCGGTCGAGGTGCGATGGTCAAGCCCTTCGAAGACGCCGTGTTTGCCATGAAGGACGGTGAAATCAGCTCAATCGTCCAGAGTGACTTCGGCTTCCACATCATCCAGTTGACCGGGCTCAAGACGAGCACTGTCCGACCTTTCGAAGAAGTGCGCGCAGAGATCGAGAGTGAGCAGCGCAAGAATCTGGCGGCAAAGAAGTACGCGGAATTGGCCGAGAGCTTCACCAACACGGTTTTCGAGCAGTCGGATTCGTTCAAGCCAGTGGTTGAGAAGATGAAGCTGCAGGTCAACGTTGCCGATGGCATCACGCGGGATCGCATCAATCAGCCGACGCGCCCTGGTGATGTGCTGACTGCTCGAGTGATTGAGTCGCTGTTCTCAACCGACTCGCTGAAGAACCGCCGCAACACCGAGGCTATCGAGGTGGCACCCAATACCTTGGTATCAGCGCGTGTGGTGGACTACCAAGCCGCCCGAACTCCGCCACTGGACGAGATCAAGGTGGCAGTCCAGGCGCGATTCGTCGCGCAGGAGTCAGCTCGGCTTGCTCGTGAAGCGGGCCTTGTCCGTCTCCAGGCCTTGCAGAAGGCACCGGCAGAACTCGCCGGCCTGGGCGAGGTGCGCAGTGTTTCGCGGGCAACTGCGCAGAACATGCCCTCCCAGGTTGTCAGTGCGCTTGCGCGGGCATCGGCCGGCAAGTTGCCTGCGTCGGTCGGTGTCGATATTCCGGGTCAGGGCTACGGCGTGTATGTGGTGACGGCGCTGGGTGATGTGCCTACCTTGAGCGACGACCGTCGTGCACAGCTCACGAGTGCTCTGCAGCGCGTGACTGGTGATCTCGAGACTCGCGGCTTGCTCGCCGACCTGCGTCAGCAGCACAAGGTGAAGATCCTCAAGACCGACTTCGCCAAGCAGGATGAGGTGGCAGCTTCCGACAAGAGCGGCAAGGCAGTTGAAAAGAAGTAGAGCCGCCGGCTGCGTACATCAGAAGGCCATCCGCGTGCGGATGGCCTTTTTTGTTGCGGCATCTGATGCCTGCTACTTCCTGAGCAGGGGGCCGAGGGCGGGCCAGACCGTCTCGAGCATGCGTGGCTGGGCCTGCTCGTTGGGATGGATCCGGTCGGCCTGAAACAGGCGCTGGTCGGTGGCAAAGCCTTCCAGGAGAAATCGCACGAGGGCAGTCTTCTCGCGTTTGGAGACCGTCTCGAAGGTCTGACGAAACTGGCGCGTGTACTGCGCGCCGTAGTTTGGCGGCACTTCCATCCCGACGAGGAGTACTCGTGCGTTGACTCGCTGCCCTGCCCGCACCATGCGCGTAAGGTTGGCATCGGTCGCAGCGAGAGACAGCCCGCGCAAGGCGTCATTCGCACCCAGCTCGATAACCAGCACGGCCGGCCTGTGTTGATCGATCAGCTTGTCGATTCGTGCAGCGCCGCCGCTGCTCGTCTCGCCACTGATGCTGGCATTCACCACCCGATGGGTGAACCCCTGCTTGCGCAGCCTTGTATCGAGCAGTGCAACCCAGCCAGTGCCGCGCGACAGTCCGTACTCCGCGGACAAGCTGTCACCGACGACCAGCAGAACCGGGGGATTCTGCGCAGATGCGAGGCGCGGCAGGGCCGCTAACATCAGACCTGCAGCGGCACAAAGACCCTGCAGGCAGATTCGCCGATAACGATCCATAGACTCCATGACCTCCTCAAGTACCGACGAACGGCAAGCCGTTCAATCTGCACCAGCAGCGCAAAGCCGGGTGATCCTCGCTGCGAAAAATGTTAGCAAGACGGTTCGCGACGCCGACGGCATGCTGCCCATTCTTCAGGACGTCCATCTTGCCGTGCACCGCGGTGAGACTGCTGCACTGGTGGGCGCCTCCGGCTCCGGCAAATCCACGCTGCTGGCCTTGCTTGCAGGTTTGGACCAGCCCTCGGGGGGTGAAGTTCTTCTGCTCGACCAGTCGCTCGGCGCACTCGATGAAGATGCGCGCGCTCGACTCCGCCGAGGTCGTGTGGGCTTTGTATTCCAGACCTTTCAGCTACTGCCCCATCTGAGTGCGCTCGAGAACGTGGCCATGCCGCTTGAGATCGGCGAGGGCCTGAGCAGCGCGCAGGCGCGTGAGCGGGCCACGCAGATGCTTGCCCGCGTGGGTCTGGCGGAGCGCGTCAATCACACCCCGCGTACCCTTTCGGGGGGTGAGCAGCAGCGGGTCGCACTGGCCCGAGCCTTTGTGACGCAGCCGGAGATCGTCTTTGCAGATGAGCCGACGGGCAGCCTCGATGCAGCAACCGGCGAACGCGTGATGGACCTGATGTTCGCGCTGAACACAGAGCAGCAGGCAACCTTGATCCTCGTGACGCACGACGCTCGTCTCGCGGCGCGATGCAAGCGGCGTTTCCGCATTGAAGCGGGCCGCGTCAGCGAGATCAGCTAGGTCGACCGTCGGCCATCGCATTGAGCTGGCGCGCGCATGCGTCGCACAGCGCGCCGATGTCCAGGCCATTGCTTCCACCGAGTCTGGCGGCTTCCTTCTGCGCTGCGCTGCCGTGGATCCACGCGCCCAGACGCGTCGCGTGGGCAGGTGCGAGCCCACGCGCCAGCAGGCCACCGATCAGGCCGG